>NZ_JASGDK010000036.1:0-34679 GCF_047607245.1 Desulfovibrio sp. | reverse complement strand
ATGCCGGGCAGGCCACCCTGCTTTTTGCCGGAGTTGCCTCCACGGCCTTCTTCAAGGTTAAGGCGCAGATTGATATTGGTCAGCAGCACGCCTTGCAGCAGGTTTTCATACTTGCCCTTGTCTATCACCACAGAACCCTTGGCGGACGGGGCAGTCAGGGTTCCACCCAGATCCACGGCCACGGCTACATTGCCTGCAAAGCGCTGGTCCGCTATGGGGAGCAGGGACCACAGTGGGCCAGCGGCTCCTGTCCAGCGTACCTGACCGCGCAGGGGACCCTGCATGTTGGGCTGAGGCAGGCCGTCTTTGCCGAAAAGCAGGGGTAGCCGCACCTCAAGGCGCGCTTCGCTGCCGCCCAGCGCCTGAACGCTTTCCTTGTCCACCTCAAGCCGGGCCACAAGGCTGCCACTGGAGCCGCCGCTGGCTTCAATGCGGCCAGCCAATCCCAGATTCAGGGGTTTCAGGGGGCTGCCCGGTATGCGCAATTGACGCACGCCAAGGCGAAAATCACCACCGGGCCGTGACGGGCTGCCTGTAAGGCGGGCGCGGGCTTCCACCGTGCCTTCTGGCAGGGCTGGCACCAGTTTTTTCCACGGGGTAAGGGCAAGTTCTTCCAGGTCCAGGCGAACGTCAAGTTTGTCTTGCCCAAGGGTCGCCTGCGCGCGCAGCCTGCCGCCGGGAACAAGGCGAATGTCCAGTCCGGCCAGATCAAGGCCGGAATCTCCATAGCGCAGGGTTGCTCCCGGTGTTGCTTTGAGACCAAGGTCGCGGCCGCTTAAATGCGCTTCAAGCCTTTGCACCTGCACAAGCCCCGGCTGCCAGCGGGCGTTGACATGAGCAGCCACAGAACCGCTTGTTTCCACACTGGCTTCCAGAGGGCCATTAAGGGGGCCGCTTGCACGCACCTTGGCCCCAAGGTTCAGATCGCCCTGGCGCACGCTGGCAAGATCCAGACGTGCGGCCAGATTGCCCGCAGCAAAAATATCCTTGAGCGTCACTTCTCCTGCAAGGCCCTGCAAGGTCAGGGGAGCACCGGAACCAGCGCTGTAACTCAGGCGCGGCACGTTCCACCGCAGTTCGGCTTTCTGACTGTAGCGTTGTGCGGGCGTTGCCGCTGCCTTATCGGCAGAAGCGGCGGCTTCGGCACTGGAAAGCGCAGGCGTGGCAGGCGTATTTTCTAGGTTTGCCTGCGTGGCTGATACAGAAGTATTCTGGCTGTTCTGATTTTTTTGCCCTGCCGCGCCGTCTTCAGTTGCAACTGCGGCCACGCGCTCGGTTTTCAGTTCAAGGCTCAGGGCAGCTTCACCGTCAAGGCGCGCGCCAGGCACAAGGGTAGAAAGAGCCGCCCAGTTGACCACTCGCACATCAAGTTTGCCATTGCAGGCAGGCATGGAACCGGGGGGCAGGCTTGCCGCCAGTTGCCCCGCAGCTTCTACCCCAAGAGCGTTGAGGCGCAGTTTGCGCAGGCCTGCCTGTAAGATATTTTCATCGTCGCGACCTGCGAAGATCTGGCTTTCAAAATTCAGGGGCTGGTTGTCCCACCGTGCGCTCACGTCCAGTTGGGCTGTAAGCTGCGGGTTTTTTGCCGGGGCATCTTTTTGAGGCGCAGCGTCTTTGTTCTGCGCGGCACTGGAAGGTTCCGTCCGGGCAGTGTTTGAAGCAGCAGGAGCGCTGTTGGCTGGCGCAAAGTTATTTTCGTGGTCTTCAACCACAAGCAGCACTTCATCCCAGTTCAGCGGCGTCGCGCCAAGATTTACCACCGCCTGCTCAAGCTTGTGCGCGCCCATGCGCAGGTCGGCGCACTCTACCCGCAGGTTGAGGTCAGGAGCTGCCAGTGGCCCCCTGGCGGTCAGAATTGCTGTGGCTGGGGCGGCCAGCATGTCCAGCGGATTGGCGCTTTCTTCCGAAGTTGCGTTTTGTCCGGCCGTGGTGGACACATTTTTGCTGGCAGCAAGGTTGATCTTTACGTCTACAAAAACAGGCCCGGAAAGCCAGGAGTCGTGTTCAGCTGTAGGTTGAAGTGTCGTATGTGATGCAGGTGCGGGGTGCGCGGAGTCTGTAGCGGGCGGAACAGGGTGGTCTTGCCAGATCGCGTGTCCTTTCAGGGACAGCGGCCCAGCCTCGAGGGCAAATCCAGAAAGGCCTATGCGGGCATTGCTGGCCAGTGCTTCTGGGCTGTCTGCCGAAGCGGGATTTTCCAAAGTAGTCATCTGGCATTCAAAAATCAGAATAAGCCGTGCGCCTTCGCCGATCAGCGTCGCCAGAGGGCCAGGGGGCGTTTTTGCTGGTGCAAATTTTTCTGGTGTGCGCGTTTCGGTTGCGTTGGCAGTAGCTCCGGTGGTTTGCGCAGGCGGTGTGGGGTCGGCAGAATCTTCGCCCTTGGCTCCGCTGGTTTGCAGCAGCGCATCACTGGGTAAGGCTTGGCTGGCTGTTTGCCCGGCAGGGTCGGCGGGCAGGACTTTGGTTTCAAGCGTGCTGTTTATGGCAAGCGTCACATGGGAAGGCGTGTCCGATTCGCTGCGTCGGGGTACAAACGTTACCTCAAGGCGTGTTTCAAGGCCGCCGCTTTGTGCGCCGGGCAGCTGCAGGGGGGCGTTGTTCAGGCCAGAAGCCGCCAGCACAGCATTGAGGTTGCCGCCAGCGCTTCCCGCTTTGAGGGTAGCGTCAAAATTCGCCAGAAAATAACTGTCTGCTGGCGGAGTGGAAGAAGCTGAAGCACTGCTGTTCGCCACATCCTTGTCGCCGGGGGCTTCTGAAGGCGCACCCGGATTTTTCGCTTTGGAATTGATATTTTCGTTGTCAGGGGTGTCTGTCTGGCCCGCGCCTTCGTTGTCCATGCCCTCGTTGTCAGCAGCGTCGTTTTTATCTGCGCTTTTCGCTGCGTCTGCTGATACGACGCCACCAAGCAGAAATTCGGGAAGCTGCGCGTTCACAACGGCCAGACGGTCCAGCTGCACCTCAGGCAGCCAGCCGGGCAAACTGTTGAGGGTCCGGATGGTTTGCCCCAGAATTGTGCGCAGGGCTTTTTCCGTCATTGGCGCAGAGGGCGGCGCAGGGGGCGATGGCGGCAGATCCGGCAGGCGCAGCAGGCGCGGTTCCCGGCTGGTCAGTTCGGCAATGCGCAAACTGCCCGGCAGGGCGGCCCAGTCCCACACAAAGATATTTTGAGGCGCTTCGAGCCACAGGCCTTGGGCATCTGCCAGTTCAAGCCCAACTTCAGCCGTGAACGGTAGTGAGCCGGAAAGTTTTGTCAGGCGTATGTGCAGGCCGCTTTCTGCCGCCGAAGCGGCCAGCGTTGCGTTGATTTCGTCCTTGAGCCATGCCTGTACGCTTTCACTACGCAGGGCCAGCAGCGCGCCAGCCAGAAAAAGCAGCAACACAAGCAGCAGCACGGCCAGGCCACGCCACAGCACAGACCAGATGCGGGCGGCGCGTTCCCGCGTTTTTTTACCCTTGCCCGACCCTTTGCCAGCCCCGTTGGATACGGACGCCACACCAGCGCCGGATATGCCGGAAGCTGGCGTTTCGGGCGCGGCAGAAGCTGAACCTGCGGCCTCGGCCTTTAAGCCGCCCGCAGTAAGATCAGTTTGCCCAGGCTTTGTAGAAGCGCTCGTCATCAGAAAGACTGCCCTATGCTCACATAGATTTGTACGGGGGGATCGCCGTCTCGCGGTTGCAGGGGGGTGGCGATGTCCAGCCGCAGCGGGCCAATGGGGGTGTAATAGCGCAGACCGATGCCCGCGCCCCAGTCCATATCACCGATAATGCGGGGCACTTCGTCCCTGTAGACCATGCCGCCGTCCAGAAAGGGCACCAACCCTATATCTTCAGTAATTTTATAGCGCGCCTCAAGGCTGACTTCCTGAAAAGAGCGCCCGCCAAGGGGATCGCCATTTTTGTCTTCCGGCCCAACGGACTGGTAGGGATAGCCGCGCACAGAGCCAGCGCCGCCCGCGTAGTAGCGCAGGCTGCCGGGAATATTGCGCAAAGCCGCACCTGACATGGCCCCGGCTTCAACCCTGCCCGCCAGAACGAGCTTGTCGTCAGGCCGCCCGTCTTTGCGGAAAGGAGCGTAATAGCCGCTGGCTTCCAGCGATCCGGCCATAACCGTGAAGCTTTCGCCATAAAATCCGGAGTTGGGATTGGCTTTGAGGACAATTTCCGAGCCGCTCGTGGGATTGAGGATATTGTTTCGGCTGTCGCGCCGCACGCTGGCCCTGGGGCCTGCGTAGCCGTAAAACTGCTCGACCTTGTCGTTTTCCTTGATGGAGCCGCTTTGGCCCCCGGCTCCGATACTGGCCCACCACAAGCGTGAAACACGCCGTTCAAGCGCGGCGGAGGCACTGCCTGCCGTGCTTTTGTAAGCTTCTGTATTTTCGCGCAGGGCAGAGGCAGACGCCAGCAGGCGTTGCTCACGCACAAGAAAGGCCGGCTTTTCAAAGGCAGCCTTGATGCCCTGCACCTGCGTGGCAATAGGTGCGCTGACAACGAGCTTTTCGCCATTGTCAAAAAGATTGCGGTGTTCCCAAAAACCTTCCACGCCAATGCCTGTATCCGTGTCATAGCGGGCGCTGCCGCCCACAGACCGGAAGGGCAGTTCTGCCACCGTGACTTCAAGGGGCAGCACGGGCACGCCGTCCTTGCTTTTGGTGGGGGCTCCATTTATGGCGGCGGCGTTCTTTCGGGCCAGCGCCTCTTCCTGCGGGCGTATTTCTACAGAGCGGAAAAGCCCAAGCCCGCGCAGGTGGTTGGCGTAGTCGTCCATCAGCTCATCGTCCCAGGGTTCCTCACCGGGAATCCAGGGGGTGAGCCTTTGCAGGTACGAAGAATTGACGCCCTGGTTGCCCTTTACATCCACGCTGCCCATAAGGGCAGGAGGGCCGGTTTTCACCACAATGTCGGCATTGACCTGACGCTTCTCGGGGTCAAGCGTATAGCGGGACTGGGCAACTTCGGCCAGCGGGTAGCCCTGGTTACGCAGTTTTTCGGGCAGCTCTGCAACCGCGTTCAGCAGTGTATCTGCCACAACGGGTTTTCCCACTGTAACCCCCGGCACGCTTGCGGGAAAGGACGGCGGCGGCATAGTTTTGGTTTCCAGCCCCCAAAAGCCCACTTCGCGCTCGCGCGTTTTGAAATACCCGGGAACGTCGGGCGGCGGTTCATAGCTCACATCAGCGCGGCCCAGCGTATAACGCGGCCCGGCAGTGAGGGTGAGGGTCACGCGAACGGGTTTGGCTTCTTCATCAAAGCTGAAACCCGCAGTGCCCTCATAATAGCACTGGGAGTGCAGAAGTTTGACGGCTGTTTCCACGTCGGCGCGGGCGCGTCTTTCCAGAGCCAGCATGCTGTCGGGTGGCTCTTTGGCGAGCTGCTCCAGCTGACTTACAGACTTCATCTTGCCTTCAAGGGAAGACGGGCCGTCCTTGACCTTGATGCGCAGGGTATAGGGAACCGGATCGCCGCGCCATGCGGCTTCAAGGGATTCCTGCTCCTGTTGCTCGTGGGGATCTTCAACTTTTGCAGACAGCAGACCGCAGCCGGAAAGCTGCAACAGCAACATCAGCGCCAGAAGACAGCGCAGCGGGGCAAACCACGGGCCTTCGTACCCGCCGGAAGGGCTTCCGGCATGGCGGGGTCGGGCAGACCGCAGGAGTTTTGTGCTGAATACACTGCGCATATGGCACAATACGCCGCTTGAAGATTCTTAGCAAGAAACATTCGCATATCAGAATCTGTTTTATCAGCAATGTTGGCTAGCTACGCTTGCCTGGGCAGCCTGTCGCTTGGCAAACCAGCGCGGCCCTGCTACTACAGAGACGTGTCCGATATCGCCGCAATGCGCGCCGCCGTCAAACACTTTTCGGCTTCAAATTTATGGAGAACGAATATGAACTACGATCTTTGCCTGCATATAGACAGCAAGGAACCCTCCATGCTGAAACTCGTGTTGAAAAACGCGGCCAACTACATCAAGGGACTGCCCGGCGAGCGTTTTCAGCTTGTTGTTGTGGCCAACGGCCCGGCCGTCACCCAGTTCAGCAAGAGTAATGAAGAGTTTCGCGTTCTGGCTGCCCCTCTTCAGGATCAGGGTTTGCGCATTCTGCTTTGCGCCAACGCTCTGGCCGACAACAGTATGACCAAAGAAGACATCTGGCCCGGCTGCGACGTAGTGCCTGCTGGCCTTGTGGAGATCGTGCGCCTGCAACGCGAAGGCTTTGCCTACATAAAGCCCTGATGGATATCGGCCCCGGCAGGGGCCGTTTCAGTTCTGGGCGGGTTTGTTATTGCCCGTTACCGGGGCGTATGTGCCGTCTGCCGCTGGCAGGCCGTACGGTATGCAGTTTGTAATGTTTTTCGTCCATGCGGAAGCCGCCACCGGTGAACTTTCGGCTATGGCCGGGAGGAAAAGAGCATGAAAGTTTTTGCAGATATCTTGGATACCGTACGGCGCTGTGGCCCCGTGGTGCACTGCATTACGAACTACGTCACGGTTAACGATTGCGCCAATATAATTCTGGCCGCTGGCGGGTCGCCCATAATGGCCGACGATGTGGCGGAAGTGGAAGATATTGTGTCTCTGGCTCAAGCACTGGTCATCAATATCGGCACGCTCAACAGCCGCACTGTTGAAGCTATGCTTGCCGCAGGCAGGCGTGCCAACTGTCTGGGGCGGCCAGTGGTGCTTGACCCTGTGGGCGCGGGGGCTTCAACCTTGCGTAACAATACCTTGCAGCGTCTGCTGCAAGAAGTGCGGTTTGCGGCCATCAAGGGCAACATTTCCGAGATAGGTTTTCTGGCTGGCGAAGATGCCAGAGCCAGAGGCGTAGATGCTGAAGGTGCGTCTCTTGTGACCGAGGGCAATCTGAAAGACGCGGCCAGTATGGCCCGGCGGTTGAGCGAGAGCACGGGAGCCGTTGTCGTGATCAGCGGGGCCATTGATATTGTGGCCCATGCTGACGGCGTATGGACAGTGCGCAACGGGCATCCGCTTATGGCGCGCATCACTGGCTCCGGCTGTATGTCTGCTGCAATTATTGGCTGCTGCCTTGGCGTGCTGCCCGCCGAGGCTCCGCAGGCCTGCTTGTGCGCAGTAAGCAGTATGGGGGTTGCAGGCGAGATAGCTGCGGAAAATATGGCCAATGCCGGAGGCGGCACGGGCAGCTACCGCGCCTTGTTGCTGGACGCTATGAGTATGCTTGACGGGCCGTTTTTGACCTGCCGGGCAGATGTGAAATATCTGTAATTTGTGGGTAGAGCCGAAGCTGCTTGTCATACCTGACGCTGCACAAGAGTGCGGCGCGTCGTAGCGGGCTGTATACTCAGCAGAAAGCTTCGTGCTTTTCAGAGTGGTTTTGAACAGTAAAACGGTTCAAAATGACAGCATTGTCCAGGCAAAGATGCAATGAAGCGGGCCACCCAAGGGGGCCCGCTTCGGCTATCTTAGCGTGATGTTCTGTCTGTTTCACTGTGTAGGTGCGCCGCGGCCGTCACACAGGTAAGACTGGGCAACAGCGCACAAACGCAGTTTTTCTACGTCCACAAAACAAGCCCTGTTTCCAGCGGCGTGGACAAATTCTTGTGAAAGGGCATGACGCGGACGCCATAGCGGTATTGCCCGCTGTGGGTCGGTATGTATGTTGCGGAATAGGTCATGCCGCCGTTGCCGTTGTCTGTAGCGCGCGGTTCAAGGCGCAGTATTTCCGGTTTGTCGATGAAGTTGCCGTCAATAAGGGCACGGCCAATGACAAGCTGAACAAGAATCTCTTCAGATTTCATTTCGCCCTTCTGTAAACGCAGGCGTATGCTCACAGGTTCGCCGCATATCATTGTGTTATTTTCCACACCACTGACAAGCATTTCTTCTACCTTGACGGTGCCGAATCTGGCGGGCAGGTCTTTTTCCCAGACGGCCAGCTGGCGGCAGGCTGCCCAGTCGTCATCAGCCAGCATATTGCGGCGCCGGGCCGCCCGCAGATAATACTGGCGGATGTAGTCGTTAAGCATGCGGTTACTGCTGTACATGGCGGTCAGGCTCTTGAGAGAGCGTTTGCCCATAGCGATCCACTGCGTGGGCAGGCCACTCTGATTGCGCTCAAAGTACAGGGGCAGAACGGCATTTTCCAGCAGGTTGTACAGGGATTCGGCATCCACATAGTCGTTCTGTTCGCTGCTGGGCAGTTCGTTGGTGATTACGGGGCCGATGGTCCAGCCGTTCTGCCTGTTGTAGCCCTCGCACCACCAGCCGTCAGAGATGCTCAGGTTGACGCCGCCGTTGACGGGCAGCTTCATGCCGCTCGTGCCAGATGCTTCGTGCGGGCGGCGGGGCGTGTTGAGCCACACGTCGCAGCCTTGCGACATGAGCCGCGACACGGACAGGCTGTAGTTTTCGAGAAAGAAAATGCGCCCCAGGAAGCGTTCGTCCTGGCACATGCGCATAACTTCCTGAATGAGGTTGATGCCTGCCTCATCCGCAGGGTGCGCCTTGCCGGAAAAGACCAGCACCACAGGCCGGGCGGGATTGTTGAGAATGCGCGCCAGTCTGTCGGGATCGGCAAAAAGCAGTGTGGCGCGTTTGTATGGCGCGAAACGACGGGCAAAACCGATAATGAGGGTTTCTGGTTTGAGCAGAGCCTCCATGCCCTTGCGGGTGGCCGGGTCCAGCTTGAAACGCTGCGCAAAGACGGGAACCCGCTTGCGCAAGGCGTCAAGCAGCGCTTCCTTCTGGTTTTGGCGGGCAGCCCAAAAGGCTTCGTCGGGTATTGCGTCCACATTGTCCCACACGCCAGCGCCGGGCAGGGCCTGCATCCAGCCTTCGCCAAGATACTTGTGCAGCAGTTCGTGCATCCAGCTGCCCACATAGGACGGCGTATGCACCCCGTTGGTGACGTGCCCTATGGGAGTCTCAGCCGTTGGCAGTCCCTTCCAGAGCTTGTTCCACATATGGCGCGAAACGACGCCGTGCAGTCGGCTGACCGCGTTGGCCCAGCAAGAGAGCCGCAACGCCAGCACCGTCATTTCAAAGGCCTGACTGTCGCCGCCTTCAATCTGCCCCAGTTTTATAAACTGTTGCCATGAAAGATTCAGATTTTGCGCCATGCCGCCGAAGTAGCGGCTCATGAGCTCAAGAGAGAAGGACTCATTGCCCGCAGACACGGGGGTGTGGGTAGTGAAGAGCGTATTGGAACGCACGCGCACCACCGCTTCTTCATAGTCCATGCCCTGAGTCATGCAGTCGCGCACTCTTTCAAGGGCCATGAAGGCTGAATGCCCTTCGTTCATGTGGTAGGTGCTGGGGATGATGCCCAGGGTGCGCAAAAGACGCATGCCGCCCTGACCCAGCAGAATCTCCTGCAACAGCCGCGTTTCGCGGTTGGCCTCGTACAGGCGGTCGGTGATGCGGCGGTCTTCGTCGGTATTGCGGTCAGTGTCCGTATCCAAGAGGTAAAGCGTCACCCGGCCCACCTGCAAACGCCACACGCGGGCATACAGGATGCGGCCAGGCAGCTCCAGTTGCACGTATACGGGTTCGCCCAAAGCGTCGTGCACCTGTTTGATGGGCATCTGCCCAAAATTGTTGACGGGGTATTGCGCGACCTGGCGGCCGTTGGAGTCTATTTCCTGCATGAAATAGCCGCTTTTGTAGAGCAGGCCGATGCCAACCAGGGGCAGGGCCATGTCCGAAGCTGATTTGAGGTGGTCGCCTGAAAGCACGCCCAGACCGCCGGAATAGATGGGTATGGATTCATTGAGCCCGTATTCCGTGGAAAAGTAGACAATGGGGTGTTCCGGCGTCACGTCCACGCTGAGGGAACGGATGGGTTCGGCCATGTAGGCGTCAAACTTGTCCATCACCTTGTGGTACAGGGCCATATATTCTTCATTTTCCATGAGTTCTTTGAAGCGTGCGGGCCATGCCTCCTCAAGCATTTTGAGCGGATTGCGGCAGGCTTCCCAAAGCTGCGGATTCAGGGCCATGAAGAGGGCTTTGGCATGGTCGTGCCAGCACCACCAGATGTTCTGGGCCAGTTCGCGCAGGCGCAGAAGCTCGCGGGGTACTTCGGCAACAGCCATGATGGAACGTAAAAAAGGCGTAGCAGAGCAGGAAGCCGTGAGTACGCGCGTAAGCGCGCCGTGTCCCGCATCGTGGTCGGCTCGGGTGTCGGATTTGGTAAGGGCGATCTGAAAGGCCTTTATATAGTTGTCGAAAAAATATCCCCATGAGGTTTTTTCGGCCAGGCTACGGGCGCGCACTCGCCAGTTGTGCAGTTCCTCTTCGGAGCCTGCGGTTGCCGCAAGTATTTTTTCGTGCAGCACATTGGCGCTCTGTTCGAAGTTTGTGCCGCGTCTTGGCATGACATATACGCCCCTGCGGTCCATGCCCTCTTCCTTCATCTGTTCCTTGACCCACATACCGAAGCCTGAAAGGTCAGTGGTGAGGGTGGGCACGGCCCAGGCGGCACTTTCTTGCGGGGTGTATCCCCAGGGTTCGTACCAGGAGGGGAAAAATCCTCCATCGCAGGCGGCCAGAACTTTTTCGTAGGGCATGTTGAAAAAGCCGTCGTGCCCGTCAAGCATGGCTGGCACAAAGATGACCTTGACGCGCCTTTCGCTCTTGTTATTGAGCCCAAGACGTCGGCAGGCGTTGATAATGGGGTCCTCGGGAGCGTTCCATACCTGATGGGTGCAAATGAAGGGCTGGCCGTTGTCTGTATCTGCCGGGTCGCCGGAGATGGCAGCCGGGTTTACTCCCATATGCCCGCCCATGACCAGGCAGAGAACCAGAATGGAGGCGTCCGTGCCAGTCAGGTTGCGGTCTGCCTGGGCCAGGGCGTCCAGAAAAACATCCACGCCCTTGTTGTGCATTTCATAGCGGCCAGAAATGACAAAAGTTCTGGTATTTTCCGGCAGGGGCGCGCGCAAAAAGCGGCCTGCGGCTTCCATTACCTTTGCACGGGTAGCCAGAGGAACGCTGCGGTCTTCAGAATAGTCAGGTATGACTCGCAGATCCAGGCCATTAGTGGTGATGACGTCCGGCTGGCGGCCCAGAAAAACCGTGGATTCTTCGCCCGTAATGGGGCTCACGGTTGTAAAGGCGTCGGCTTCGCGGGCGGCGGTGCTTTCCATAGACCATTTGGCTGTAATATTCAGGGCCGCGGCTTCGTTGGCCGGGTTGATGTTGCGCATGTTGGTGTAGATGTCGCGCCCGGTAGCGGCCAGTGCGCGGCCCAGCATGGTGGCATGGGTGGTGAACACCGTGCCAACCTCGGGCGCAAGTTTTTTGAGTGCAAGCAGCCCTGCGGCGCACATCCATTCGTGGAAGAGTGCCACGCTGCTTCCCTGCATGGGTTCCACCCGGCTTTCGTGCACGGCGGCGATGACCTCGCCGCAGGTAGCGGCGAACATAACGGGTTCAATATAGTCCCACCCGCCGGAAAGCGAATCCACGCCGTAGTTTTTCCACATTTCGAAAAGCAGCTGGTTGCTGGAGTAGCGTTTTTCGAATTCCACCAGGATGACCTTGGGGCGGCCGGGGATGTTCCAGCGGCCCAGGCGGCACTTGAGGTCCCGCGTGGCAAGGCCTATGCGCAGGGAATCCCAGGCGTGCTCGTCGGTTTCTTCAAAACCGGGGTTTTCTTTCAGGGCCGGGCCAAGAAGAAAGTAGTCTTCGCCGAAATGTTCCACAGCCTGAAGAGCCTTGCTGGTGACAACGGAATGTATGCCGCCCACCTTGTTGCAGACCTCCCAGCTCACTTCAAACAGGGTTACCAGGGACGAGTTGAACTCCATGTCTTCTCCTTGCGCATAATATCGTTAGAGCATTTTCATTTCGAAATGCATATTTTTAAAACCAATCTGCTCCATACAGTGCCGCCACGAGGTGAATTTATTTGTTATGTCAATGCGAACGAGCCTTTTATGCCGCAGTGCTCTCTTGTGGTGTTCAATCAGAACAACAGGTGAGGCTCGACGCAGAAACAACTGGAAAGGTGCTTGTGACAACGCTGTTCGAGGGGCAAAATTGCAGTATTCGGCCAAGTCATGCGGTAGTGCCAGTTTTGCTGCGCGTGGCAGCGGATTTTTTTTCTGCTGCGGAACCCTCGGCCTTTGCGCCAGTTTTTTTCTTGCCTGACGTTTTTTCAGTGGCCTTGGTTTGGGCTTTACGGCTTTGCCCGGCAGGGTTTTTGGTTTGAGCTGGCGTATCCGGTGCAGGTGCTGCCTGCAATTCTTCAACTGCCTTGAGGCGCATTTCAAAATCTGCCAGCACGTTCATGAACGTGATGTATGCATCGTAGGGGCTGCCGAACGGGCTTGGCCTGTCCGGAGACTCGCTTGAGAACCACTTTGTGGACATATGGCGAAAATGGTCGGCGGTCTGCAAACGGTCGAAATCGTGTTGCAGGTCAGGCGCGCCACTAAGGGCAACCCGTGACGACATGGCGTAAAGTGCGTGTATGGCATCTTTTTGCATGTCATTGCCAAGCCATGCGGTGAGATCGCCGCTTTCTTCATCCCAGGACATGAACTGGGGCACGTCCATTTCGCCCATAGTCCTGAACGCCTGAATTGCCATGCCTGGGGTGGTGAAGTGAAAATCCTTGCGGGCAAGCAGGGCTTCGGGCAGGGCTTCCATAAAGTCGAAAATACCCGATTCCTTGCTATGGCGCAGGCCCAATATATGGTAATCGTTGATGATGTTTATGACCTCGGCAGATTCTGCGAGCCCGTGGCACCATGAGGCAAAAGTTTCTGCCCTGAGGGGCCAGGCGGGCCATGCAGTGTCGGAAAAGCGCATGCCAAGATCGCCCGAAAGGTTGGTGTTGCGCAGCAGCATACTCAGACCGGGCGCGCTGATGGGCTGGTAAAGGTAGTTGGCGCTACGCCAGCCCAGCACATGGTCCGTGCCTTCAGCCAGTACGGCCTTGAAGCCGAGTTCGGCTACGGCGGCGGCCAGATCGTTATTGTAGACGCATTCCGTATTTTTGAAGGTTACTGGCTTGCAGCCGAAAAGAGCTTTCAAGCGTGCCAGCTGGGCTTTCACCTGACGGTCGAATTCCTGACGGGAATAGAGAAAGGCCAGGGAGTGCGGGGCTGTTTCCGCCACAAACTCCACGCAGCCAGTGCGGGCCAAAGCCACAAAACTGTCCAGCACTTCGGGAACATACTGCTCGAACAGATCAAGGGCTGTGCCCGAAATGGCGTAGGAGGCACGAAAAGCTCCGTCGTAACGGCGGATGAGTTTGAGCATAAGCTCGTTGGCAGGCAGGTAACAAAGCCGTGCGGCGCGTAGCATGGCGTCGCAGTTATGGTCGTCGTCTTCGTATATCGAGTTTTGTCCCATATCAAAAACAGTATAGCGACGTAGCTGATAAGGTTCGTGAACCTCATAGCACAAGCAGATGGCAGGCATTAGCGACCTCCGTGTACGTTGTGGTAAATGGCCAGCAACTGGTCGGCGGCATTTTCCCAACGGATGGACTTCATTTCCTCACGGCAGTTTTTCACCAGTTCAGCCGCAAGGCAGGGATAGCGCAGGACGGCGCAGATTTTGTCGGCCATTTCGCGGGTATCCCAAAAATCAGCTTTGAGGGCATGGTCCAGTACTTCTGACACGCCTGACTGGCGCGAAAGCAATACTGGCACGTCGTAGAGCATGGCTTCCAAAGGAGTTATGCCGAAGGGTTCGGACACTGAGGGCATGACATACAGATCACTCAAGGCGAACATGCGGTCCACTTCTTCACCGTGTAAAAATCCGGCGAAGTGAAAACGGCTGCCCATGCGCAGCTGACCGGCCCTGCGGATGAGGCGCGGCAGCATGTCGCCGCTGCCTGCCATGAAAAAACGCACATTTGGAATTTTTTGCAGCACCAGACGCGCGGCTTCCATGAAATATTCCGGCCCCTTCTGAAAGGTAACGCGTCCCAGAAACAGCACACGCTTTTCATGACGGATGCGCGGAGGAATGGGGTAGTGGCGCTGCGCTTCGTGCCGGGCCACGGCATTATGCACAACCAGGACCTTTTCCGGGGGAATGCCGTATCGCTCGATAACAGTCTTGCGGGTGAGGCGGCTCACGGCCACCACAACGTCTGCGGCTAGCATGCCCGCCCGTTCAATGCCCGCCACCTGTTCGTTTATGCCGGAGCCGCTCCGGTCGTATTCCGTAGCGTGGATGTGGACGACAAGCGGCTTGCCTGTAAGATTCTTGGCCAGCATGCCTGCGGGGTAGGTCATCCAGTCGTGCGCGTGAATGACGTCAAAATTTTCCTGAACGGCCAGAGCAGCAGCCAAACGGCTGTAACGCAGCACCTCTGTCATGAGGTCGGGGCCATAGCCGCCCCGAAGGGTGTAGGTAAAGGCTTGCCGCTGCCGGAATTTGTGGCTGCCAGCCTGATATCGGGTAGATGAGCATGATTGTTCCACGCAGGGCCGGATACCGGAACGCCCCATCGCGCTGGCATAGTCCTGTTCGGTCAGGTACGGCATGAGTGGGCTGTCTACAGGCAGGCAGCGTATTCCTTCGTGCCAGACTTCCTGTTGCGCCCAAGCCATGCGCCGTACCAGATCTTCAGTAATGGGAGTGCCGGATGCCGAACGCAACCGCAGGAACCCGTCCCGCCCCTTGCTGTCGTCAATGCGGGGCAGCACAAAGATTATTTCCGCTCCTCGTCGGGCCAGAGCCTGAGTCATGCCAAAGCAGGCCGTACCCAAGCCTCCGCTGATGTGAGGTGGGAACTCCCAGCCGAACATAAGCACTCGCATGTGTTCTCCCTCGTATGGCGGAAACTTTTCCGCCGGGTTCAGCGGCCTTTCATGCTGGCCGCCGCAAATTTTTCCTCCACTCCTGTTAACAGGCTGATCCCGGCGCCGGTGTGGCTTCCGGCGCGCAATTATGGTGTTTTTTGCAGCCTTCCAAAATCATGCTCACGCGGCAGACACCAGCCATATCGCCAATGACAGGGTGGGCCATGCGGTGAGCTGCCAGTTTTTGCCAGCGCTGGTATACGGCGGGTGCGGCTTTTTGCATTCGCAGCAAAAGGCGCAGGCATTCGGCTACACTCCAGGCCTGGGCAATGCAGCCATTGGGTTTGTAAGGTGGAGAACCATCAAAGATTTCAGAAATACTGCCCAGACCCGCCTGGGAGATATGGTCGCAGTAGAGCGGCGTGAGGGTGTCCAGCAGGGCCAGGGCAGCGCCTTCAATATCCCAGGCTGTGCGCAGCAGGGCGTCGGCATAATGCCCCAGCAGCCACGGCCAGACAGTACCCTGGTGGTACGCCGCATCACGGGTGGCAGGATCGCCGTCGTAGCGGCCCTTGTAGTGTGGATCGTCCGGCGCAAGGGTACGCAGGCCGTAGGGGGTAAGCAGCTTGTTGCGTACGCACTCCACCACCTGAGCCTGATATTCTTCGGGCAAAATGGCGTGAGGCAGGGAAACTGCGAAAATCTGGTTGGGCCGTACGCTGGTGTCTAATTTGCCCGCGCGCCATACGTCGCCAAGGTAGCCCCCGCCGCCGTGAATCCAGAAACGCTGAAAAAATACCATACGCAACCTGCGCAGGGCCGCGTCGCCCGTAAGGGGGGCTTCGCCGAACCGCGTGGCAAGCTGGTCGGCAAATGCCAAAGTGTTGTACCAGAGGGCGTTTATTTCAACGGGATAGCCCTGTCTGGGGGTTACCGGGGTGTTGTTTGCCTGCGCGTCCATCCAGGTAAGCTGGCTGTGGGAATTGCCCGCGTGCAGCAGGCCTTCGGCATCCACATAAATATCCAGCTGGCGCGCCTTGCCTTCGCCCGAGCGATAGCCGGAAATAATAGCTTTTAACGCGGGCCATGCGTTTTCGCGCACCCAGGCGAGCTGCCCCGCATCAACCTCGAGGCAGCTTTGCAGGGCAAAAGCGTACCACAGGGCGGCGTCAACTGAGTTGTAGGCATGGTCGCCCTGCGGGGAAAACATGTTGGGAATGAGCCCGTCTTTCACATGTCTGCCCATATCGGCCAGAACGCGCAGGCCAAAGTTCGTGCGGCCCGCATGAAAGGTCAGGCCCGGCAGGCTGATAAGTGTATCGCGTCCCCAGGCATCAAACCAGTGATAGCCCGCCAGAACTTCGGCCCTTCCTGACGGGCCTTCAACGCAGAACTGCTGGCCTGCCTGGCTCAGATGCCCCGCCAGACCGCCCCCGGCCTTGTGCGCCTTTGTGCGCTCCCGGCTGGCGTCGTTCCACAGCTGGCGCAGATTCTGCCCGCAGGGTTTGGTTCCGGCCGCCAGGTAAACGCAAGAATCGTCCTTTCCTTCGGCAAGGGGCGGCATGAACACATCAAGCGTGCCCGGTATGAAAAGGTCTTCGCTGTAGGGGAAACCGCGTTCACGTTCTTCAAGGTATTCTACATTGCGGCACCAGTCCGGCTGCGGCGTGAACGAATATCCCTGGCTTGTCTGGCACTGGATGTAGAGGGTGGGCAGCCCTTCGTAGGGGGTGATGCTGAATCCGTCAGGCAGCGGGGTTGTATTCGCGCACAGGCCGGAGTTGGCGTGGGTGAGCTTGTGGAAGTTGCGGTAGGCCAGAAGGGGGTGCAGGCGCAGGGTCAGTGGCGGTACGTGGGTTGGCCCGCGCACGCTCCAGCGCAGCAGTATCTGGCTCTCGCCCTGAACAAGAAGAGCTTCGCGGCACAGGCGCACATCGCCAACCCGGTAGACGCATTGGGGCCACTGATCAAGCCGGAAGGCCTCCAGATAGTCGTGCCCGTGAGGGTAGAGCGTGCCCGGGTGTTGCCGTGTTGAAAGATAGAATTCCTTGCCGCCGCCAACAATGGATTCTTCAAGGGCTGAAAGCAGCACATGGCGGCCATATTGCGTGTTGACCGTGAGCAGACCGTGGTATTTGCGCGTGTTGCAGTAAAGAATGGTGCTGCTGGCATAGTCGCCCAAACCGTTGGTGAGCAGCCATTCCTTGCGCAACGCCCTGCGAGTGTTCTGGCAGGCGGCCTTGTCAAAGCTGAACCGCATACGGCCTCCGGCGGTATGGGTGCTTGGGGAATAGCGCTGCGTGAGGAGGAGGAAGGGAGGGGTAGGTCGCAGCGGGCCTATTTGAGACTATTGAGGGTGTGGAACCAGGACGCGAAACCGCGCGGGACGGCCGTGAACAGTGCGTGCGTCAATGCTTCAAAATGCGCAATGTCATACCTGCGATGCCAGGTGGGGGCACCGTGCCAATCTGTGGCTGAGGTGTGCGCCGCACACAGGGGTATACGGCCCGTCCCCCTGTTTATCTTGCTTTCAGCGTATAGGATATTTTTATGCCTGTCGAGTTTTACGGATTTGCGTCGGAATAATGTCAGAGTAACTTCGCTGGCAACGTCACGTGTTATATCCCGAATTGTTAGGGCCGGGGCGCATGTAACAGGCAGTAAGCGTGAGAACACAGGTATGAATTATTCTTCAGCATGTGCGGGATCGGCTGTATCCATACGGATTACGGGCAGAAAATCTGGGGCTTTTTCTTTCTGGCATTTTAGGGTATGCTATTTTGTTATTATCATCATCGCATAACGGACGGGGGATTTTTATGAAAGCACTTGGTCGTTTGCTTGGGGCTCTTGCCCTCACCCTGCTGGTGCCTGTGGCGGCTCTTGCCGGAGACATCAAGATCGGCCTCATGTGCCCCCTTACGGGCAAATGGGCCTCTGAAGGGCAGGACATGAAGAACATTGTCAGCCTGCTGGCTGACGAGGTCAATGCCAAGGGCGGCATCAATGGCCGTCAGATCAAGATCGTGGTGGAAGACGACGCGGGCGACCCGCGTACCGCCGCTCTTGCCGCGCAAAAGCTGGCTTCGGCTGGCGTGGTGGCTGTTATCGGCACGTATGGTTCTGCCGTTACAGAAGCAAGTCAGAACATTCTGGATGAAGCCCAGCTGGTGCAGATCGGCACGGGTTCCACCAGCGTGCGCCTGACGGAAAAAGGCCTGCCCCTTTTCTTCCGCACCTGCCCGCGTGACGATGCGCAGGGCCGCGCTGCGGCAGAGGCCATTGTAAAGGGCGGCTACAAGTCTGTGGCGCTGCTGCACGACAATTCTTCCTATGCCAAGGGTTTGGCTGAAGAAACCAAGGCCGCCCTGGACAAGGCTGGCGTCAAAGTGGTCTTTTACGACGCTCTTACCCCCGGAGAGCGCGACTATACGGCCATTCTGACCAAGCTCAAATCTGCCAAACCCGATCTCGTGTTCTTCACCGGTTACTACCCTGAAACGGGTATGTTGCTGCGCCAGAAGAAAGAAATGGGCTGGCCCGTGCCTATGATGGGCGGCGACGCCGCCAACCATCAGGATCTGGTAAAAATCGCCGGGAACGAAGCGGCTGAAGGCTATTTTTTCATCAGCCCGCCCTTGCCGCAGGATATGGACACTGCTGAAGCCAAGGCTTTTCTTGATGCCTTCAAGGCCAAGTACAATGCCGTGCCCGTTTCTGTGTGGGCCGTGCTGGCTGGCGACGCCTTCAAGGTTATCGAGGCCGCTCTGGCCGCTGGCAATGACAAGCCTGAAGCTATTGCCGCCTGGCTGAAAAACCTCAAGGACATGCCCGGTCTTTCCGGCAGCCTTGGTTTTGACGCCAAGGGCGACCGCGTGGGTGAGTTCTATCGTACCTATGTGGTTGACGGTAAGGGCGTATTTGTCTTGCAGGCCAAGTAAACAGGCCGTACAGTGTGCCCCGCGTCTGCGTTTCAGCAGCGCGAAAACAGTAAATACGTAATGACGTCCGTGGCGGCGGTCCGGTTTTTCCGGCCCGCCGCCCGGATGCGCAAATGGGAGCCGCCTGGAGCGGCTCCGGCGGCGGAATCGCGCTCCTCCCGGTCACCTTCGGCTACCGGAGCGTGGCAAGGGTACAACGCTTTATGGAACAGTTTTTACAACAGCTTTTGAATGGTCTTGCCGTGGGTGGTATCTATGCCCTGGTGGCTCTGGGCTATACGATGGTGTACGGCGTGCTGAAGCTTATCAACTTTGCGCACGGCGATCTTTTTACCATTGGCGCCTACCTTGGGCTGACCCTGCTGGTAAGCTGCAATTTTTCCGGGATGCTCAATCCCGTGCTGGCTGTACTGGCCGTCTTTGTGATGGTGGCTTTGCTGGTTGCGCTTATTGGTTTTCTTCTGGAGCGCACGGCGTACCGTCCTTTACGCAATGCCGGCCGCCTTTCGGCCGTGGTTTCGGCCCTTGGGGCTTCCATATTTTTTCAGAACGCCATCATGCTCATCTACGGGGCACGCTTTTACGTCTACCCCGACTATCTCAGGCCCGACTTCACAGTGCAGCTGTTCGGTCTGGCCGTTCCCGGCGTGCGCCTGCTGGTTATTGCGGCCAGCGTCATACTTATGCTTGGGCTTTGGGCCTTCATTCAGCGCTCGCGCACAGGCGCGGCCATTCGCGCTGTGGCCATTGACCCCGGCGCCGCGCAGCTTATGGGCATCAACGTGGATCGCATCATCGGTCTGGTCTTTCTTATCGGGCCGGGGCTTGGCGGAGCTGCCGGGCTTATGGTGGGCATCTACTACGGGCAGATTGACTTCACTATGGGCTGGACCTATGGCCTCAAGGCCTTTACCGCCGCCATCCTGGGCGGCATAGGCAATATCCCGGGAGCCATGATAGGCGGGCTTTTGCTGGGCGTTATCGAGGCTTTGGCCGCAGGCTATATAGCCATCGCCTGGAAAGACGCCATAGCGTTTTTTGTGCTCATTCTCATTCTCATCATCCGGCCCACGGGCATTCTGGGCGAGCGCACGGCGGACAAGCTATGAAAACAGAGCCATTGCGCATAGCTGTCAGGGTTGCCCTGGCGGCTGTTATCTGTACGCTGCCCCTGTTCAGCAATGCCTACTGGACTGACGTGTGCGTAAGCATTGGCCTTTACGCGCTGCTTTCTCTCTCGCTCAACGTCATTCTGGGGCAGTCGGGCATCTTTCATATGGGGCACGCGGCCTTTTTTGCCGTGGGCGCTTACGCCACTGCCATCTTGAACACGCTTTGCCATTGGCCCATATTCTGGACCATGCCCGTTGCCGGAGCCGTGGCGGCCCTTTTTGCCCTGCTTGTGGCACGGCCCATCATTCATTTGCGCGGCGACTATCTGCTTATCGTCACCATCGGCATTGTGGAAATTGTGCGCATCGCCCTTATCAATGACGTTTTCGGTCTCACGGGCGGGGCCAACGGCATTTTCGGCATCAGCCGTCCCAATTTTTTTGGCTTCAGAATAGTCAAGGGCATACAGTTCTACTATCTGGTCTGGGGCATGGTGGCCGTAAGCCTGCTGCTTTTCTATGGCCTGTGGCATTCGCGCTTTGGCCGCGCCCTGAACTACATCAAGGAAGATGACGTGGCCGCTGAAGGCTGCGGGGTCAATGTCACCCACTACAAGCTTATGGCCTTTGTGCTGGGCGCGTTTTGGGCAGGCATGGCCGGAACGCTGTACGCCGCAAAAATGACGACCATTTCGCCGGAATCTTTCAGCTTTATGGAATCTGTCATTATTTTTGCGGTGGTCATTCTTTCGGGCGGCAGCCAGATTGGCGTGCTTATCAGCGCTTTTCTTTTCATCGGCTTGCCGGAACTGCTGCGCGAATTTTCCAATGCCCGCATGCTTATTTTTGGTCTGGCTATGATGGTCATGATGGTCTGGCGGCCTCAGGGGCTGTTGCCGCCGCGCCGCCGCCGCTATCACGTAGGCTCTCTTGTGGAGAGCGGTTCTGACGGCGGTTCCAATGGCGGGTCTGGCGATGGGGCTGGCTCCAGCGGCCAACCTGCTGACGCTGCTGTCGGCGCAGGCAGCGAAGCACAGGCCACTGGCGGGAGGCCCGCATGAGTCTTTTGCGCTTGCAGGAAGTGACCAAGGTCTTTGGCGGCCTTGTAGCTGTGAATGACCTGACCTTCAGTGTGGACGCGGGCAGCGTGGTAGGGCTTATCGGCCCCAACGGCGCAGGCAAGACCACGGTGTTCAACTGCATTACAGGCAACTACACACCAGAGAAAGGCCGTATTTTTTTTGACGGCGAGCCTGTGTCCGGGCTGCGCCCGCACAAGGTCGTGGAGCTGGGCATTGCCCGCACCTTCCAGAGCATCCGGCTGTTCGGCAAATTGTCTGTGCTGGAAAATGTTCTGGCCGGGCGGCATTGCCGAATGAAGTCGGGCATGCTGTCCTGCATGCTGCATCTGCCCTGGCAGCGCCGTGAAGAACGCGCCGCCGTGGCCCGCTGTATGGAAGAATTGCGCTTTGTGGGCTTGGCTGACCGCCATGCCGAAGCCGCAGGCGGGCTTTCTTACGGCAACCAGCGTTTGCTTGAAATCGCCCGCGCTCTGGCATCGGACCCGCGCCTGCTCATCCTTGATGAGCCAGCGGGCGGCATGAATGATCAGGAAACCGCCGCACTGGTTGATACCATCGCGGCCATACGCGACAGGGGCATTACCGTGCTGCTTATTGAGCATGACATGCGTCTTGTCATGAAAATATGTGAAAAACTGGTGGTGCTGGAACACGGCACTATGATAGCCCAGGGTGAGCCGGAGGCCGTGCGCCGTAATCCGGCGGTGGTAGAGGCCTACCTGGGCGTAGAAGACGAGAAGTGGTAAGCTATGTCCCTGCTGCAATTGTCGAATATACGGGTTAGCTATGGCAGCGTCGAGGTGCTGCACGGCATTGACCTGCGGGTGGAAGAGGGCGAGATCGTCACCATTCTCGGAGCCAACGGCGCTGGCAAAAGCACCACACTGCTTTCCATAAGCGGGCTTGTGCGGCCAGCCTCTGGCGAGATTCTTTTTGACGGGCAGGATCTGCTGCGTCTGCCGAGCCACAAGGTCGTGGGCCTGGGCATAGCCCAGTCGCCCGAAGGACGCCGGGTTTTTGGCGTCATGAGCGTGCTTGAAAATCTGCGCCTCGGGGCCTTTTGCATTGAAGACAAGACCCGCAGCGAGCGCACGCTTGAATGGATATTTGACCTTTTTCCACGTCTTCTTGAGCGCAAGGACCAGCTGGCTGGCACGCTTTCAGGCGGCGAACAGCAAATGCTGGCCATCGGACGCGCGCTTATGGCCGAACCGCGCCTGCTGCTGCTTGACGAGCCTTCTCTTGGGCTGGCTCCCCTGCTGGTGCGTTCCATCTTTGAAACCGTGCGGGCCATCAACAAGCGCGGCGTAACAGTGCTGCTTGTGGAGCAGAATGCCCGTGCGGCTCTAAAGCTGGCATCGCGCGGCTATGTGCTGGAAGTGGGCAAGGTGGTTATGGAAGACAAGGCGCAGAGCCTGCTGAACAACGCCAGCGTGCGTGAAGCCTACCTTGGCGGTTAAGCGCGGCTTTTGAATACGGTATTTCGCGATTGAAACAGAGGCTCAAGGTTGCGCCCATAAGGCAAACCAAGCCACTGCGCCAAAGCTAAAATACACTGAGGACTGCCTCTCACTAAATGGTTTTGCGCCAACGGGCATGAAAAAAGTCTTTTGACGCGGTCAGTTGGACAAAAGAATTATTTTGCGGCAGCCTCTGGCTCGAAGCACCAGCTCAACGGCAAGTATCGCGGCCGCCCTTATTGCGTAAATTTTGTATAAAGAGCCCCGCGCCTCCTCAGAGGCGCGGGGCTCTTGTGTGCAGATACTGGCAGTTTATTTTTTTACGTAATAGTCCAGAGGCTTCACCCTGTAGCTGTTCACGGGCATCTGGTCAGTTGTCACATAGCCGGGCGCTGAATTGATGAGGTCGGGAATGCGGTTCACCAGCGTGGCGCAGGTCAGCTCCACGGTGGAGGGTTTGGTAATGACAACCTGGGTGTCCGGTTCGCCCATAAGGGTCCAGTCGTTACGGTCCACCTCGCCGGGGGCGTACACCTTGCCGATGCATTCACTCTCAATGGTGATGCCTTCCTGCGTCTCGGTGGTAACCACAGCAGACATGCCCGTGGCACGTCCGGCGGGAATGGTCATTCCCAGTGTGTCGGATTTCAGCTCGGCAGAATGCGTCATGGGCACGCATTTCTGCGTCTGGCTGGTGACTGTAAGGCCTAGGCTGGCCGCCAGCCAGCCGTTGACGTTCCACATGTAGGAGGGCAAAAAATCGCCCTTTTCTATAAGCGCCTTGCGTTCAGCTTCGGGGATATTGTCAGCCGAGGCAATGTCTTTTTCAAAGGCTTTCAGATCAAGGCCAGCGCCGTGCGCCTTGGCCAGCGCGATGCCGTAGTCTTCCACGTTATAGCTGGACCTGCCGCGGATTTTTCTGATGGTGTGCATGGCCCCGGCCAGAGTGGTAATGAGGTTGCCCCAGAAAACATCCTGATATCCCGTACCGCAGATGGTGCAGCCGGTCTTTTTGGCCAGTTCGTCAATTTCACGGGTGAGGGCTGGTGAAGAATTGATGGGATAAATGGCCTCTTCACATATGGTGATGGCATTAACACCGCTTCGCGCGCAGGCCATGAGGGGATCTTTGAGGTCGCGCAAAAGGCTCATGGTGGTGACAAGGCAGGCGTCGGGTTTGAGTTCTGCAAGCACCTTGCACGCCTGCGACGCGTCCTGAACAATGACGCCCTTGTTTTCGCAACCCATGATGGAGCCGATATCCTGGCCCACCACTGCCGGGTTCACGTCAAAGGCTGCTACAATTTCCGCACCTTTTTCATAGACATAGCGCATTGAATATCGAGACATTTTCCCGCAACCATATTGGGCTATCCGTAACTTGCTCATGGATTACTCCTGGTTTGGAAACACGAAGTGATTGAAAACAGATTTCAATAACAGTCTATCTTCTCCAGCCGGAAAAGCAAGCAGACCCTGCCCTGCGCAAAGCGTGACTGATACTGCCGTCACGCCAGTTTTTTAATTTGTCTTGGCCGCAGGGCCACATACAGCCCCGCAACAATGGCCGTAGCTCCGGCGGCGTCCTGAACGCCGATGTCAGTGCCGAGAATCAGGGCAGAAAGCGCCAGTCCTGAAAGCGGGTTGAGCAGGTTGTAAGAAGCCGCCATAGACGGCCCCTGCGTGCGTATGAGCAGCAACCACAAGGCCATGCCTGTCAAACTGACCACCACCAGCCATATCAGTGCGATTTGCGCGGGCCATGTGAGCTGTAAGGGGGTCGCATCCGTGAAAGCAGCGGGCGCAAAGCAGAGCATGGCGCAGACGGACATCCAGAAATTCACAGGAAGCAAGGGCAGGTCGTCATACTTGCCGCGAAACAGCACCGCGCCTGCCGAAAAGGCCAGCGTTGCCCCAACCGTCATAACAAGACCAAGGATCGCACCCGCATGGAGGCCCGTAATGCCTACCATAATGACCACGCCCGTAAAGGCGATGGCAAAGCCCAGCAGCTTTTCCTTGTCGAAAGATTCCTGCCCGCGCAGGGCTGCCAGCGTCATTGTCATAAATGGAGCACAGGAAACCACAATGACGACCCATGAGGGGGGCAGTCTTTGCAGAGCTGAAAAATTCAGGCCCAGGTACGCAACGTTATTGAGCAGGCCAAGAAGTATTCCGGCCAGTATGGCCTGTTTGCCCTTGGGTCCCATCAGTTTTTTTCCGCACAGAGGCAGAAGTACCAGCACTGTCAGCACAAAACGGTAGAACAGAGTGGCAAATGGCCCCATTTCCATAACTGTCATCTTGCCAGCGATGAAAGCGGAACTCCATATGACGCTGAAAAGCACTCCCACAGCGTAGCGCTCCCAGCGTTGTCCTCTTGTGTGAGCCACAGCCAGAGCCGGGCGCAGGCTTTTCTCCGTTGCCTTACAGGGTTGAGGACCTGCTGCGGCGCTGTGGTTACTGTTCTGTTTGTCATTGTTCTGAATCATATTGTATTTCCTGCCATAGCGTATGGCATGCGGATTCCGGTCGCTTGAGCCGTCATAGGTTTTGCTGTGGCGGATACTTGGCAGGCATAAAATACAAATAACGCCGTTTCCGCAGTTGCCTGTACCGCAACGTGCTGCCGTATCGCCGTGCAGCAGCAGAATTTTTTCCTGCCCTTCTGAATCCGGGCAACTCAGCGCAAATCCAGGCAAATCCGGCCAAGCCACGCCAAATTGAAAATCCGGCCAAGTCTTCCAAGCCTCACCAGGCCGTGCAAGGTGCGTCCCCAGAGGATGGAAAAGGTGGATTGGCAAAAAGTGATTCGCTCCAAGAGCGTCCTGCCCTGACGATAAAATTCAAAGTTGTTGAACAGTATTTTTCACTTGATAATTTGTAAAATTAATATTTAGCATATCAAAATAAGTTTAGATAATATTGAGGTGATTATGCTTTCAGACGTATCCACCCTGTCGCAAAGCCGGGCCATCACACTTGAGCATTTGCGGGCCTTTGCTGTTGTTGCCCACTGCCGCAGTTTTCAAAAGGCGGGCGTTAAGCTTTGCCGCAGCCAGTCAGCAGTCACCCAGGCCGTGAAAAGGCTGGAGGCGCAGCTTAACTGCACACTGCTGTATCGCAGTCACGGGCATGTAGCGGGTCTCACGCCAGAGGGTGAGCGTATTCTGCCGGAAATAGTCGATGTGCTTTTGCGGCTGGACCACGTAATTCAGGCAGGCAGAAGGCCGGAGCTGAAAGGGCGTATTCAGGTTGGCATTCCGCCCAGCTTCAGCGCGGTTGAACTGCAAGGAGCCGTTGCCCGCCTGCTGGCCCTGAATCCTGGTTTGCAAATCGGCATTATATCAGACATGTCCAGCGATCTTGAACAGATGCTGGTTGAAGGAAGTCTGGATGTGGCCCTCATCAACCAGTACAGATTCGATGACGGCACGCTGCCGCAGGGGATATTTCAGGAACTCTGCCGTCAGCCGCTGCTGTGGCTGTGTAATGCGCCGAAAGTAGTGAACCATGCGGGCGAGATTCCCTTGCTCACCTATTCAGAAGGCAGCCCCTGGCGTGCCGCTGCTGTGGATGCGCTGGATCAGGCAGGCCTTGCCTACAACTTTGCCTATGTGAGCGCATCGTACGAAAGCCTGTGTTGTTCGCTGCTGGCGGGTTTTGGCGTTACTGCCTTGCCGGGATGGGATATTGACGAGCGCTTCTGCATTGTTGATGGCAGCCACGGCTTACCACCCTTGCCCGCGGTTCGTACGGTGCTCAAAAGCCGTTCACAGAGCACGGTTGTGCAGCAGTTTTGCGATTTTATTGCCGGGTTGCCGTTTTTTGTGCGGGCCAGGGAGCACAGGCATGACTAGGGCTGTTTCCAAATAATTCTCTTGCCCTACTGGCTGCGGCAAAAGGCTATCCTTTACTCTCGTCATGTACCGCAAAAGTACACACTCCTTTCGTAAAAAAGCCTTTCCTTGCCCTTGGGCAAAATCATTCATTTAAAAACAGTCCCAAAGCTCTTTACCGTTGAAAGGCTTTAGAGGCCTGATGCTGGCAAATTAGTCATGCCTGAATGGCATACAGTGAACGAACGGAAGGGCAGTGGATCGGCCAGACGTGCGTGCCTTCTTGCATGCGGGGAGCATTCTTAACGGTTATTGCGTGCCGCAAGGCAAACACGGCGGAAAAAGTTTGCGCTCTCCGTAGCCAGAAGTACTGGTTCAGGAGAGCGCAAACGCAGCTTAAAGCTCAGCGGCCTTGAGCAGACTAACCTGGAAAATGCTTAAAAGGCGTACAACAGGCCCGCGCTGAAGGAATACGTTGTGGTGCGTTCCACCATTGGGCTGTCGGTAATTTCGTTGCCGAGAAACAGCGCCTTGGCATTGGCAATAACGCTCCAGTCTTCGGTAAGAATCATCCGCATGGTCAGCCCGGCGTAGGGCGAAAAGGCACTTTCAGGGCTGTATTCCTTGAAGCCGCTGGCGCGAGATTCGCTGGAGCTGATGCTGTAGTAATAGTCGTTATAGTTGCTGTCCGTCCACTGCACGCCCACGGCTGGGGTGATCATGACATTTTCGAACCGCACGGGATAGGCGTACGAAACATCAGCCATGACGCCGTTGTTTACGCCCAGCACATCGGTGGACACTGTGGCGGAAGCCTGCCCGTACTGCGTGCGCAACGTATAGTTCAACCCGGCCATCAACGAGGAATAGCGGTCATCCAGACGCTTCATCCTGTCGTTGTCGCTCCAGGATGCATAGAAATTCTGCGGCAGGTAGGAGACCTGCACGTTGATTTCCTGATAGCGGTCTCTATAGACATGCACGCCGCCGCTCAACCCACGCAAGTACAGCCACTTGCCTTCATAGCCGATCAGGGGCAGCGGTGACCCCAATGAATCGATGCCTTTGTATTCCGAAGTGCGCAGCGTTGCGCCAGCGCCAGCGTTGAAGCCCCATTTGTCGGCCTGCGCTGCTGCATCAGCAGGATGTTCCTCCCAGGCTTCCTGAGCCATAGCGGCAACAGGCGCGCACAGGGCGAACGTGAGCAGGGTCTGCAGAATCAGTCTGCCAAGAATGGTATTTTTCATTGAGACACCTAGGCCCGGTCTTCCAGAGCAGCCACGGAAGGCAGTTTTTTGCCCTCCAGCAGCTCCAGCGAAGCACCGCCGCCAGTTGAGATATAGCCCATACGGTCAGCCAGACCGTATTTTTCAACAGCGGCCACACTGTCGCCGCCGCCAACAACCACAAACGCCTTGGAGTCGCCCAGATATTCGGCCAGCGCCTTGGTTCCGTCGCCAAAGGGATCGATTTCAAAAGCGCCCACGGGGCCGTTCCACACCACGGTGGCGGCTTTGGCCAGATATTTTTCGTACAGATTCAGGGTTTCAGGGCCGATGTCCAGTATCATCTGGTCGCCCGGCACGTCGCCCACGGCATGCAGCATGGCACGCTGGCCGGGGGCAAACTCTTCGGCGGTGATCACGTCTACGGGCAGGGGCAGTTCTTTGTTGAGGGTCTTGGCCAGTTCCATAACTTTTTTGGCTTCGGGCACAAGATCTTCTTCGTACAGGGACTTGCCGACCATATAGCCGGCTGCGGCCAGAAACGTGTTGGCAATGCCGCCGCCCACTATGAGCACGTCAACTTTGTTCAGCAGATTTTCAAGCAGGCTGAGCTTGGTGGAAACCTTGGCTCCGCCAATGATGGCAATCAGGGGGCGGGCGGGGTTATCAAGCACCTTGTCAAAGGCTTCCAGCTCTGCCTGAAGCAGAGGCCCGGCGCAGGCCACCTTGGCCACGCGAATGGCGCCCTCTGTGGAGGCATGGGCCCGGTGGGCGGCGCCAAAGGCGTCCATAACGTAGACATCGCCAAGACTTGCCAGCTTTTCGGCCAGCTGGGGATCATTTTTCTTTTCACCCGGCAAAAAGCGCACATTTTCCAGCAGGGTCACCTGACCGGGCTGAACTTTGGCTTCTTCCAGAGTTTTGGCAAGCGTCACAGGCTGCCCAAGCTGTTTTGCAAGGCTTTCGGCAACAGGGGCCAGAGAGAACTGCGCGTCGTACTGCCCTTCAGTGGGGCGGCCCAGGTGCGAAAGAAGAATGACGCCCGCGCCTTTTTCCAGCGCCAGCCTGATGGTGGGCAAGGCCGCGCGGATGCGCTTGTCATTGGTGATGACGCCATCCTTCATAGGCACATTGAGGTCTTCGCGAATGACAACGGTTTTGCCTGTGAGATCCAGATCCTGCATCTTCTTTATGGGCATTGCACGCTCCCTTTGCTGGACTTGCAGCGGATATTTTTTATGGCAGGTCAGGCCTTGGCAGGCCCAGCCCGGGTTGGCGCGGGGGCGGGACAAAACACCCGGCCCCTGCGCCAAGCGCCGTCAGTTTTTGCCCATAAGGGCGTGAGCTTTTTCCAGAGCATTGGCTACAGTAAAGCCCAGGCGTTCGAAAACCACATTGCCCGGGGCCGATGCGCCGAAGCCTTCCATACCGATAACAGCTCCGTCCAGACCCACATACTTGCTCCACCAGTCTGCGGCGGCTGCTTCAATGGCCAGACGTGCGCGTACGGCGCGGGGCAGTACACTTTCTTTGTATTCAGCGCTCTGGGCGTCAAAGATTTCTGCGCAGGGCATAGACACGACGCGGGCCTTGCGGCCATCGGCGGTGAGCTGGTCGGCAGTTTCAAGGGCCAGACCCACCTCGGAACCAGTAGCCATGATAATAATTTCAGGCGTGCCTTCGCAGTCACGCAGCACATAACCGCCGCGGGCGATGGCCGCCACCTGTTCCTGGCTGCGCTGGCAGAAGGGCAGGTTCTGACGCGAAAGGGAGAGGCCGGAAGGCGTGTGGGCGTCTTCGAGCGCGCTGATCCAGGCCACGGCCGTCTCCACTGTGTCGCAGGGACGCCAGAGGTGGAATTTAGGCATAAGCCGCAGCATGCCAAGCTGTTCCACAGGCTGGTGCGTGGGGCCGTCTTCGCCCACGCCGATGGAGTCGTGCGTCAGCACCCATATCACGCGGATGCCCATAATGGCGGCAAGGCGCAGGGCGTTCTTGGCCTGATCGGCAAAAGCCAGAAATGTTCCGGCATAGGGAATGAAGCCGCCGTGCAAAGCCAGGCCGTTCATGATGGCGCTCATGCCGAATTCGCGCACGCCGTAGGAAATGTAATTGCCCGTGTGCTTCTTCACATCCATATGCACTGAAGAACTGGTGAGGGTGCCCACAGAGCCTGTGAGGTCGGCGGAGCCGCCAGCCAGTTCAGGCAGACGGGGAACAAGATATTCCAGCGTTTTTTTGGAGGCCACGCGGGTCGCCGTGCTTTCGCCCTTGCTGACAGCTTCTTGCAGCGCGCCTGCGGCGATTTCCGCCCAATTGGCAGGCAGTTTGCCCTGCATGCGGCGGGTCAGCTCGGCGGCCAGTTCGGGGTGTGCCTTGGTGTAGGCATCAAAGAGGTTGCACCATGCCGCTTCAGATGCCTTTCCGGAATCGTGGGCATTCCAGGCGGTGTAGATATCTTGCGGAACGGTAAAGGGTGCTTCGTGCCAGCCAAGAGCGTCGCGCGTTGCGGCCACGCCGTCTTCACCAAGAGGGGAGCCGTGGCTTGAAGCCGAATCGGCTTTGGGCGAACCAAAACCGATGTGGGTCTGACAGATGATGAGGCTGGGGCGGGACGGGTCGGCCTTGGCCTCGGCCAGCGCCTTGTCCAGAGCGGCGGCGTCATGCCCGTCCACAGGGCCGATGACCTGCCAGTTGTAGGCGCGGTAGCGGGCGGCCACATCTTCGTCAAACCATGCGTCGATCTTGCCGTCGATGGAGATGCCGTTGGAGTCGTACATAACAATGAGCTTGCCCAGACCCCAGGTGCCAGCCAGCGAGCAGGCCTCGTGCGAAACGCCTTCCATAAGGCAACCGTCGCCCACAAAGACGTAGGTGTGGTGATCCACAACCTTGTATTCGGGCGTATTGAACTGGGTTGCCAGCATGCTTTCGGCAAGAGCCAGGCCCACAGCGGAGGAAACGCCCTGACCTAGCGGGCCCGTGGTCATTTCAATGCCCATGTGGGGTTCATATTCGGGATGCCCGGCTGTTTTTGCTCCCCACTGGCGGAAATTGCGAATTTCTTCCATAGGCAGGTCGTAGCCTGTGAGGTGCAGCAGAGCGTAAAGCAGCATGGAAGCATGCCCGTTGGACAGTATGAAGCGGTCGCGGTTGAACCACAGGGGATTGGCAGGATTGTGCCTGAATCCGTGCCGCCAAAGGGCTTCGGCCATATCGGCCATGCCAAGGGGAGCGCCGGGGTGGCCGGAGCGGGCTTTTTCAACGGCGTCCATAGCAAGGGCGCGGATAGCGTTGGCGCACTGTCTGCGGGTGGGCATGATCATTCCTCTATTTTTGCTTGGTATGGGTATCTGCTGAAGGCTGTCGCAGTGCGGCAGCCCGAACGGCGGGGCGTATTTCGCGTCCGTCCAGGGGCTTCATGAAGGCAGCCAGACGTGCATCGTAGGGTTTGTGCCCAAAAAAGGCCGAACCTGAAACAAGCACGTCGGCCCCGGCTTCCACCAGTTGGGCCGTGTTTTCGGGGCACACGCCGCCGTCCACCTGAATAAGCACATCCTCGCCGCCACAGGCGTCCAGCAGGCGGCGGGCAGCGCGGATCTTGTCAAAAGTGGCCGGAATGAACGCCTGACCCGAAAAACCGGGGTTGACGCTCATGATGAGCAGCATGTCCATATCATTGACGAGCCAGCGTATGGCACCAAGGTCTGTGCCGGGATTCAGCGCCACGCCAGCCTTGCAGCCCATTTCGCGTATGGCGGAAAGCGTGCGCTGCGGGTGGCGGTCGGCCTCTGCATGGATGACCAGCATGTCTGCGCCCGCGTTTTTGAAATCGCGGATGTAGCGGGACGGGTCTTCCACCATAAGGTGCACGTCAAAAAAAAGCCCGCTGCCAGGCCTGAGAGCCTTGATCAGCGGGGGACCAAAGGTGATATTGGGCACATAAGCGCCGTCCATCACATCAAGGTGCAGCCAGGTTACCCCGGCAGCTTCAAGAGCTTGCAGCTCTTCAGCCAGACGTGAAAAATCGGCGGAAAGCAGCGATGGTGATAGAATCATGCGTTTTGTTCTGTCTGTTTTACGGAGGGGAACCCTGATGATTCCTGCATCCGCAGTTTGGCCGCTGCCTGTTCAAGCAGCCGACGGTGATAAAAATTCTGCTGACCGGGCGTGGTTTGCTTAAAGGCACCGCACTGGTGCGGAACCGCCGCCATTCAGCCCGGTATTTTCACGCTGCGCCGTTCAGCGGGCGCTATTCATTGCTGAGCAGACGGCGCACCGCTGTCAGTTCACGTTTGAGCATACGCATGAAATCCGGGTCTGGCACTGCGGCCACACGTTCGGGCAGGCTTTCGTCCAGCACCGCGCTGCCTTGCAGTACACGGCGCGCGCCTTCAATGGTCATGCCCTGTTCGTGCAGCAGTTGCTGTATGCGCCGCAAAAGGCCCACATGCTCTTCGGTGTACAGACGCTGCCCCTTGCCCGTGCGCAGGGGAGCCAACTGGGGAAATTCCGTTTCCCAGAAGCGCAGCACATGGGTTTTGAGGTTGAGCAGTTCCGCAACTTCACCGATGCGGTAGGTTTTTTCGTCGTTGTGGTCCTGCATGGGCCCTCCGGACGTCCTCCAGAGCATTTATATTCCGGCCAGCGACGGCAAGAAAGTTTTAGAGCATCTCAGCTTTAAAAAGTCGCAATGCTCTGCATGTCCAGCACCAAGCGCCGGAAACATTGCAATATGCTCCGGCGGCGCAGGCAAGCGCAGCAAACTTTTGTCAGCTGGCAGCATTTGCTTCCAGCTGACGTATGCTCTAGATTTTGACGCCCAGAGCCGCTACCAGCGACTGTGCCACTTTTTCCCTTTCCTTGTCCACTTCCGCATCCTTGAGGGTACGGTCAGCGTGGCGGAAAGTCAGGCGGAAGGTAAGGTTGCGCACGGCTTCCTGCCCTTCGGCTGCCTTGGGTTCAAAGCAGTCCACCAGCACCATATCTTCCAGCAACGGCAGGCCAAGGCCGCGCACATGAGCCACAATGGCGCTGACAGTAAGCCCTTGCCCGGCCATAACCGTGATGTCGCGCCGCACTGGCGGATACACGGGCAGGGGGCGGAAGCGTACCTGCGCAGCGTCATGCAGTTCGCGCAGAATTTCGAGGTTCAGTTCCGCAAGCCATACTTCTTTGCGGGCGTGGAATTCTTCGGCCATAGCGGGTCTGACCCGGCCAATGACGCCAACGGAGCGGCCATCGACTGTCACCTGAACGCAGGGCAGGAGGAAGGGATGCCCTTCCGCCAGCGTGCATTCCGGTGCGGGCAGGTGCAGGAAACGCAGCAGGTTTTCCACAATGCCCTTGATATCCGTATAGTCCAGATCGCCTTCGGGCTGGGGCCATGCGGTGTCAAAGCGTGCTCCGTAGAGCAGCACGCCAAGCATGCCAGTTTCGCGAGCCGTGGTTTCCGAGGTGGCGTCGGCTTCAAAGGTATTGGCCAGTTCAAAAAGACGCAGTCCCTGAATGCCCTGGGCCAGGTTGTTGCGCAGGTCGTAGAGCAGACCGGGAGCCAGCGCGGTGCGCAGGGCGTCCTGTTCAGCCGAAAGGGGGTTCATGATGGATATGCGGCCTTCACGCGGGAGACCAAGGTGGTCCATATCCTTGTGGCCCACAAAGCTGTAGTTGACGGCTTCGTTCAGGCCAAGGCCCGCTCCCCAGTGCTTGAGGCGTGACCAGAAGCTGAACCGGGATTCCGGTTCGCCTGCGCGGTCAAGATTGCGGGCCACGGCGGGCAGCTCGGGCGCAATGGTATCCAGACCGTGTACACGGCCCACTTCTTCCACAAGGTCGGCCTCGCGGGTGAGGTCGGGCCGCCACGAAGGCTGGCCCACACGCCACACGCTTGAAGAGGTATCCACGGCGCAGCCCATGCCCGTAAGCACCTTTTCGTCAAATTCCGGGGTCAGATGGACACCCAGCAGGGCATCGGCACGGGCCGGACGAAAATCTATGCTTGCGGCCTTGAATGGGCGCGGTTCGGAAATGGAAAGCCCCGGCTGCACAGTGCCGCCGCTCATAGCTGCCATCATAGCGCAGGCGCGGTCCAGCGCCCATACGGTGCGCTGCTGGTCAATGCCGCGTTCAAAGCGGTAGGAAGCTTCGGACGAAAGACCAAGGCGGCGCGAGGTCTTGCGGATCGTGCCGGGGCGGAACACGGCGCTTTCAAGAAAAACATTGGAGCTGGCTTCGGTAATTTCCGTATTGAGGCCGCCCATAACACCGGCCAGACCCACGGCGCGCGCGCCGTCACGGATGCAGAGATCCTGCGCGGTGAGCGTGCGTTCCTGTCCGTCCAGCGTTGTGAACTTTTCGCCTTCCTGCGCTGGGCTGACTTCGATGCGGCCACCTTCCAGCTTGTCCAGATCAAAGGAGTGCAGCGGCTGACCGCATTCGAACAGGATGTAGTTGGTCACGTCCACTATATTGGATATGGGGCGCACACCCACGGAGTTCAGGCGGTGGCGCAGCTGCATGGGCGAGGGTCCAATTTCCACGCCAGTAATGACGCGGCCTGAATACAGCCAGCAAAGATCGGGGTCCTTGATGTCGATGGGCACAAGGCGCTGGGGCGCGCTTTCGTCAATCTGGAGGGGCATGGCCGGAATATTCAGGGGCAGATTGAAGGCCAGTGCCGTTTCACGGGCAAGACCCAGCACCGAAAGGCAGTCTGCCCTGTTGGGCGTAATGGAAATGTCCAGAACCTCATGGTCCAGCGTGAGCTGCTCCACCAGGGGCTTGCCCACCACGTAGCTGTCAGGCAGCACCATAATGCCGGAATGGTCTTCCGTCAGGCCCAGTTCACGCTCTGAACATATCATGCCGAATGAAGGCGCGCCGCGCAGCTTGGCTTTTTTGATGACCATGCCGTCGGGCATGGTGGTGCCCACCAGCGCCACAGGCACCTTCTGGCCTTCGGCCACGTTGGGGGCTCCGCAGACGATGTCCAGCAATTCACCCTGGCCGGCGTCCACCTTGCAGACATGAAGGTGATCGGATTCGGGATGATCCTCACAGGCGACCACAAAGCCCACAACAATGGGGCGGATGGAATCGTAGGGACGCCGGATATCTTCCAGCTCGAGCCCGAGCATGGTCAGACGGTCACCCAGAGCTTCAGCCGTGCCTTCGTAAGGCGTAAAATCACGCAGCCAGGAAAGTGAGAGCAGCATAGCATGTCCTGTTTTCGCGGGGCCTCGGGCCACCGCGTTGGGCGTCATTGATAGTGGTGT
>NZ_JASGDK010000035.1:0-9664 GCF_047607245.1 Desulfovibrio sp. | reverse complement strand
GTTCTTCTGCTTGGGGCTGCGCTTTTTACTGTAGCGCCCTGATTCTCTGGTTTGGGGTTGGCCTGGCTATTATGGCCTGGACTTTCTGGGGACTGGCGCGGTTTTTTCTGCGCCGTGGGCTGGGCGACTATAGCACGGCTTTTTTACGCATCGTGCTGATTCGCTGGCTTGGCAGACTTGTGTTGATGGGGGGCATCCTATATATATCCCTCATCATTTATCAGGCGCCAGTGTTCGCCCTTGTTGGCGGCATGCTGGCAGGCGGCATGTGCGCTCTTGTGAGCTTTGCGTTTGCAGCGCGCGCCATCAGGCGCAGCGCGCAGTAGAGCAGACGCCACAGCAGCCGGGCTACACACAAATTTCTGGGGAATGGCCTTAGGGCTTTACATCAACGCAGCGCTTCGGCGCGCATCGACCAGGAGGCAGGGCTCATGGCAGGTGGTTTGCCGCATCCGGTATTGCTCTCCACATTTATGGGCATGGACGAGATCACCATCGGTGGACAGATGGTGGAGTTCAAGCATGTGTTCTACTCCTGGGTCTGTATGGCCCTCCTCTTTACTGTGGCCTGCATTATGCGCAGACGTCTGACGCTGGTGCCGGGCGGCCTTCAAAATTTCTTTGAGGCCTTGATAGACACAGTTGAGAATTTCATTATTGCCACAATGGGTGAGCACGGGCGCAAGTTCGTCCCCCTGCTGGCGGGTATTTTCATCTACATTTTCGGCATGAACCTTATGGGTCTGGTGCCCGGTTTCGACGCACCTACGGCCAACCTCAACACCACGGTCTGCATGGCGCTTTTTGTGCTGGTATTCTATAATGCCGTGGGTCTCATCCGCTGGAAAACGCACTACATCCATCACTTCACCGGGCCTTCGAAGTTCCTTATTCCGCTGATGTTCCCGCTGGAAGTGGTGTCGCACCTTTCACGTCCGGTTTCTCTCTCCCTCCGTCTTTTCGGTAACATCCGGGGTGAAGAAATCGTTATGGTGCTGTTCTTCATCATGGCGCCCATCCTGGGCACCTTGCCCATCTACGCGCTTTTCCTTCTGGGCAAGACCATGCAGGCCTTTGTGTTCTTCATGTTGACCATGTTCTACATCAAGGGCGCTCTGGAAGCCCCTGAACACTAGACTTGCGCATGGGCGGCCTGCCGCCCCCGCCCTGGCATGGCCTGTGGCGGCGTCTCTTCGCCGGACGTAAACAAGGCGCAGCATAACGGGGAATGGTCGGTAACGACCCAACAATACAACAGTGCAAGGAGTGTCTCATGCGTAAACTTCTGATGATCGCCCTTAACACCGTGGCTCTTCTGGGTATGGCCAGCATGGCTTTCGCCGCCAACCAGCTTGACGCCTCGGCCCTTGGCTACACCTGCCTCGCCGCCGCCCTTGGCATCGGCATCGCCGCTTTCGGTTGCGGCATCGGCATGGGCCTTGGTCTGAAGGGCGCCTGCGAAGGCGTTGCCCGCAACCCTGACGTGAGCGGCAAGATCACCGGTACCATGATTTTGGCCTTTGCCTTTATCGAATCTCTGGCCATTTACGCTCTGGTTATCAGCTTCATTCTGCTGTACGCCAACCCCTACGCGTAGGGCTGGATCAGTTTTGTAAAAAAAAGGAGGCTTCGGCCTCCTTTTTTTTATTTGCAGCAAAGCCCTTATAGTTCGCTTCTTTCCCAGCCTGGCAATGGCCGGGATTTTTTTGCAACAAAATGGCAATCTCAAGGCCACTCTTCACTTTTACCGGCTTTGCCGGACCTTACAGTTCTGCCCCTTCTCCAAAGATTTCTCTGTCGTTCCGCTTTAGCTGATTTCTTTTAGAGCGCCGATACCAGACGTACCCAAACCTTTGGGTAAGCTTCAAAGCGGTACCCTTACGAAAATTTTCCATAAAAACATGTCTGATTGTGCGATTAGACGCACAGGAACAAGACCAAAACAACGGCCCAATTTCATTGCTGCTCTGACAGACACAATATATAGATTGGTTCACATGGGAGGCGCAGCCCGGGAAATACGCTCCACCGGGAGATGCAAGCCAAGAGTAATGCATGTGTTCAGCGCCCAAAATTGAAAATCACAGCGCCAGGGAAGTATGTTGCGGCCCACTACTCACATTCAACTTAAAGGCATACACTCAGTATTTCAGGAACATATACTTTTTTTATTGAACACGGCATATTGCGGGGCTTGGGACTTAACCTTTGTCCCCTTTTATAGTAGCATTTCATTCACAAAAATTCTTTTTGTAACATGCTCCGGTTCAGAGCACTTTAATAGCGTGACATGCGAGTAAAAATTCCAAAGATAGCAAACCTAACAACCTGTAATAAAAAGAAAAAGATTGAAGATCAGGTACAGGCGACACACTGGCTATCGTATTACTATCTCATTGTGTGGCTGAGTCCGTCAATGGTTGTGTACCCAACTTATTAACGCTAAGTTGGTTTGAACATTGCCACGGCATAGAATTAGGTATATTTTATATGCTGTTGGAAGTAGCAAAGACTATAAACGGTCCAGCTTGCACATTTGCTGTTTTTTGATAGATACTTTCTTTCACGAGACGACATCTTCCCGTTGACAAGCTCGCGGCTTTCCAGAAGGTAAACTATGGCTAACCAACCGAAAAGTAAACATATTCCTCGCGCAACTATTCAACGCCTTGCCACCTATGTGCAGGTGCTTGAAAACTTCTCCCGCGATAATGTGGAGGTCATTTCCTCCAATCCACTGGCGGAAGCCTGCGGAGTCAACGGTTCACAAGTGCGTAAAGACCTTGCCTATTTTGGCGAGTTCGGCATTCGCGGCGTGGGGTATCATGTAAAATCCCTTATCGCTGCCATCACCTCCTCTCTTGGTGTTGACCGCGAGTGGCGCATGGCCCTCATTGGCGTTGGCAACCTGGGCAAGGCAATCCTGAACCATAGTGAATTTCGTGCCCGTGGCTTCAACATCGTTGGCATCTTCGACTGCGACCCCTTCAAGATCGGTGAAATTGTGCATGGCCTTGAAGTGCACTGCACCCGCGATCTCAAGGATATGGTGTCTGATCTCAATATTGAAATCGGTATCATCACCACGCCCCCTGAAAGAGCGCAAAGGGCCGCCCAGCACCTTATGGACGCTGGCATCACCTCCATTTTGAACTTCGCTCCTGCCCGCATCAAGGTGCCGGAACGCATCAACGTGGAATACGTGGATTTCTTCCACCACCTCTACGCTCTTGCTTTCAATCATCCCATGACCCGATAGGACGCCAGCCTTGGCACCACAACAATGCCGTACAACATGGCCAGGACGTTGTTATGACGCCCTGGCTTTTTTGACACGCCTTGTCCCCCCCCGCGCTGGCTGCACCGGCAGTGACCTTGGGGCCTGCCTGCCTTGCTACGGCCCTGCGGGCTTATGCCTTGGGCTTACGCTCACCTTGCCCAGCTGGCTTTTCTGGCTTTTGCTGCATAAGCACCCGCTGGCGGTTCCCCTGTTATGCGCCGCCCTGGCCGCATGGCTCTGGATGGGACTTGAAGTATGGAGCACCCGCAGCCTGCACTGGGATGGTCTGGCTGACCTGGGCGATGCGTGCGGCAGTGGCGCACAGGGCGAACGCTTTTGGGCCATAATGAAAGACAGCCGCCTGGGCGCATTCGGTGCGCTGCACCTTCTGCTGGCTTTTGGCGGCATGTGGCTTGTGGTATGCTGGCATATATACGGCGGCCAATGGCTCTGGCTTGTAGTGGCCCCGGCCTGGGGCCGCGTTTGCGCTCTCTGGCTGGCGGCATCCGCCCCGCCCCGCGACAAGAACTCCTTAGGTGGCCTCACCTGCGCGGGAGCAAGCCCTGCCCTGACCCGGTGGTATGCCCTGGCTGCCCTGCTGGTATTATTTGCACTGGCGCTGTTTGCGCACCAACCCTGGTGGCGTGTGCCTGTGACAGCGCTTGGGCAATACATTCTCATACGCCGCATGGCGGCTTTCGCGCGCAGCAAAGGCGGAATTTCCGGCGATTTTCTTGGCGCGGGCATCCAATGGGGGCAGTTGTGGTTTCTGGCAAGTACGGTGTAGATTATCTACAGTTCATTTGCCCGGACAACCAAGGAGGAATCCATGAATTTCAGAGAATTGGCTGAAAAAGCGCGCACTTGCCGCCGTTTTGAAGAAGACCAGCCTTTGACTATGGCAGATCTGGAATGGCTTGTGGATTGCGCCCGACTAGCGCCTTCAGGCAGAAATGCGCAGGATTTGCGCTTCAGCCTTGTGGCCCAAGGCGAGACCTGCCAAAAGCTGTTTCCCCTCACCCGCTGGGCTGGAGCCCTCAAGGATTGGGGCGGCCCGCACCCTGGTGAACGCCCCACAGGCTTTATTGCTATACTTATGCCCCAGGGCGGCACGGAACTGACATTCTACGACGTGGGCATTGCCTCCCAGACCATTCAGCTTGCAGCCAGCAGCCGTGACTGGGGCTGCTGCATCATCAAATCTTTCGACCATCAGGCCGTGCCCGGTCTTTTGCAGGTGCCCGCTGACCTCAAAGTAGCGCTTGTGCTGGGTCTGGGTGTTGCCAAAGAAAAACGCGTTGTGGCCCCAATGCCCGCTGACGGGTCTTTCGGCTACTGGCGTGATGCGCAGGGCGTGCATCATGTGCCCAAGCGGGCTCTTGAAGACCTGATCGCAAGCCGTTTCTAAAGCAGATGAGCTTTTTTAGCGTTCGAATACTCTAAGCCCAAAGCGCACCAGCGAAACAGCGATCCGCATTTATCTGCTACAGAGCATAAAAGCACGAGGGCTGCCCCACTACTGGCAGCCCTCGTTTTGTACGTCTTGCGTCTTGCGGTATTATCCGTTCTGTTAAGCCCGGACCCTGACACTAGCAGCCGGTGCATGCATGCCACGAAATGCTGCACAATGGCGCTTGGTTGACACATCACACAGCAAGACACATGCCACGACGTACAAATTCAATCAGCTAAAAGAGTGCTCAAGGCCTGATGCGCCGGGGCCTCCACCCAGGCGCGTCAGGCTCCACTGCCGCACAGGCAAAGAACACCAATTTGGCCTTTGCCTCCTTCCTTGGCATTGTACAAGGCCTTGTCTGCGGTCTTGTAGAAATCATCGTAACAATGACGCCCCGTCTGGCTGAAAGCCACGCCCGCACATACTTTCACGAACACGTTCGGCACAAGCGGCTCTTTCAGCCTGGCGGCGACCCTTTCATAAATCTTGATGACCCTCTCCACCGGAAGATTTTGCGCAAACGCGGCAAACTCATCCCCACCAAGGCGAAAAATCACATCCTCCTTGCGGAAGACCTCGCGCAGTACCCTGGCAAACGCCGTTAGCACGGCATCTCCTGTGGAATGCCCACCTGAATCATTGATATTTTTGAAATCGTCCAGATCAAAGATGAACATGGCGGCGCGGATAGGTTCAGTTTCATTAGTCTTAACCAGTTTGAGAGAAATAAGACTCTCCCCGGCAGCCCTGTTGTAGATGCCGCAAAGCGCGTCTTTCTCTGCCCGAAAAAGCAGATCATCACGTTCCTTCACGCGGTCATGCGCATCCTTGAGAAAACCGATAATGCACACGTCGCCTGAGTGCGGTTCAACATAGCCAATGACTGTCAGACTATGCCACGTATAAGGCCCATTGAGTTCAATACGCGCTCGTACTTCGCAGGTACAATCACCGACGCCGGAACGTATCAGGTTCACGGCTTCGCTGATTTTTTCTTCCTGCCCAGGAGCAAAAAGCCCCTGCTGAAAAAGTCCTTCCGGCACTCTGCGCGCCTTGAACAGGTCACCGTGCCTTGTAAGACTTTCTTCAAGATTCGTGACAGCATGGGTAATAGGGTCAATCTGAAAAACCATATCCACAGCGCTGTGCAAAAGAACTTCCAGCTTTTGCCGGTTTCTATCCAGATCATTTTCAAGCAGCACCCGCTCGGATACATCCTGAAACAAACATGTACAGTAGCCATACTGCGGCTGGTGGCAGGTCACCATAAGATGCCGCCCCTGCACCGGCCAGAAATCTGTAATTTTCTGTACACGTCCCTGATAGGCTGTCTCCCAAAAGGTGCCGAGCCATTTGGTAAAATTGATTGAGGAATTGTTGAGCGAAGTGCCAATGAATATTTCCTTTGGGGTGTCAAAAAGGCAAAAAAGCGCATCGTTGCCGTAAACAGGCACCAAATCGCACGGTTTACCCATAATATCCAGGTCAACACGTACAACTGCGATGGCCTGCGGCAGACCCTGTAGAAAATCCAGATGCTGGCCCTTCTCAAATCCCTTGTTTGAGGAGGTGGACTGAGCGCGTCTGTCAGACTGTTGGCTGGGGGATTTCATGATGAAATCCCGCGCGCATGACGTAATCGGTTCCATATATTCCCCACGGGTTTGGGGGCATGATTGTGCATTCCAATCTGCACGCCCGGAATACTCTAAAAAATCTATATACAATTTCAGATATAAGAAACACAGCCAACCATGTCAATAATTTTCACCCCCAAGAGCGGAATAAAAAAGCTTTTCCTATTAATAAGATATAAAAAATGATCATATAATACTAAAAAAAATTACTGATTTCGTTATGGTGCGGGCTGCCTGACTCTGAAAACATGCCTCCCGGTCCAGAGTAGCTTTAAGAAGATAGATCCCCAAAGGTCAGGGCGCGGCCATTGCGGCACTTGAGGGTACCAATACACAGCTGTACTGCCAGCGCGGCAATTGTTGCGGCGCGGCACGCTGCCAATGGCTGCGGTGATTGTATAAACAAACCATATCATTACGCGGCTGTCTTACCATGCATGACTGCCTCCTGCCGCAAGCCATTTCAAAGCAAAATGCATCAGGACTGAGCATTCCGGGCGGGCATGGCACATGCAAACAAATGGCGGATAAATCGCTTCAGTACAAAAAGCTGGAAGTCCTGCGGCAAGCAACCACCGAGTTTTTTCAAGAAGCACACCAATAGAACAAGGCTCCTCCGGCAATGCCAAAGGAGCCTTGTTACATCTGACGAACAGATGGCTGTACATAAAAAAGTTATGCCCCGCCGTACCGCAAAAGCCACTGATTAAAAATTTCAGCCAGCATGCCATCCCCACGGGCGTACGCCGCACGCCTGGCCTGCTGAACCCGCACTTTGGAAGCAGAAGATTTTTCTTCTGCCCCGGTGGCCGTTGCTGGCGGGCCCAGAGCAACACGCAGAGACGCGGCGCTTTCCGGACCTTCAACCTTGCTGGTGAGGGCCAGCAGCCTTTCACGAGAATCAGTATCTCCAAAAAACATAGCGCAACGGGTGGCGCACAACAGGGCTTCATGCAAATCCCCCCGCGCTTCCAGCATGTCCATGAGCCGATACCAGCCGCTCCGCCAAAGAGGCTCCTGCTCAAGCAAATTGCGGCAGGCTTCTTCATTTTGCGGCCGAGCATCAAAGTCTTCGGTACGCGCGGCTTCCCGCGCCTCTGGCAGAGCCAGCCAGAGGTCAAGGTCCGGCCCCATTTCAAGCTGGTAGCCATCCAGAGCCGCCAGCATGTGCAAGTCCGGCCTCAGATTTTTCCCGTGGCGGCGCATGAGCAGTTCACCGTTGAAGGTATTGTGATCAAAACGTCCCGGCGTCTGGCTGGTATGATGGATAACAACGCTGCTTCCAGCCACAACGAGCTTATGGCCACGCGCGCGCAGTTCGCAGCAGATATCCATATCTTCAAAACCGTTGCGGTATTCTTCATAAAAGCCGCCGCAGTCCATAAACACACTCTTGCGCAGCAGCATGGCCGCTCCGGTTATGGCCTGGAGCGGGTGCTTTTTGCGCGGCGCGGTGTGCCCAGCGGGAAAACCTTCGTAAAGATGGCCGACAGCCATAAAGGGCGTAAAATAGATGCCGCAGTGTTGCACAGTGCCGCTGGGATAGAGCAGCAACGGTCCCACCGCCCCCACGCGGGGCTGCTCCAGCGCATGGCGCAATGGCGGCAGCCAGCCCGGCGTCATCGTGGTGTCGTTGTTCAAAAAAAGGAGCAGGTCACCGCTACTGGCTTTGGCCCCAGCATTGCACCCTTTGGCGAAACCCAGATTGTCAAACAGGCGCACACGGCAAAAATCCGCGCCGAACAGGGCATTGCCCAGCGGCTCCAGTTCTGTGGCTGTGGCGTCAGTGGAGCCGTTGTCCACAACCACCACTTCCACATTTTCGTTTTGCGTATGTTCGGCTAAGGAGCGCAGGCAGGCGGCGGTCATCTGCCAGAGGTTCCAGGCGGGAATAATGATGGAAACCCGGGCCGTGCTACTCATGGCTGCCGCTCCTGCCGTGCACGGCGAAATCTCTGGCGGCGGCCACAAAATTTTCTGCCCAGCCTGGCGCTGCCGGGGCAAAAATATGGGTGTAGGAGGCCCAGACATTACGGAACACAAGGCCATCGACCTTTTGCGGCTCTGGCGCGCTGACCGTATCTTGCTTTTCGGATACAGGAGGAAGTCCCATGCCCTGCCCCTTGCGCAATTGCATGGCCCAGCGCAGTGAGGGATGACGGCTCTGCCCCGGAGCTGTACGCTCCTGTGGGGCTGCCAGCGCGTCCGTCAGATGCTCCGCCGTCTCTTCCCACCGGCAGCGGGAATAATGAAATTCGTGACCGCGCAATTCCGTTTGAAGCGGGAAAAAGGGATTCTCGCCAGTGATTCTGCCGCGCACATAGCCAAGCCCTTGCGGCTTGGGACAAAACACCGCCGTCACCGGAAGAATGCCCCCCATAGGCCACAGTTTTCCCTGACGTTCAATGCCGCGCGAAAGCACCATAAACCCGCCGCATTCAGCATAGATGGGCATGCCTTGATCCGCCCACTGGGCCAGCTGCCGCAGCAGGGGCGACGTGCTCAGGGCCTCCACATGGTCTTCGGGAAAGCCGCCGCCCAAATACAGGGCGTCAACCTGCGGCCAGCCAATGTTCGCATGGCCGCCGTCCGGGCCGTTAAGCAGGGAAAGGCGCACAAGCTCGGCCCCTGTGCGGCGCAGTGCTTCAAGATTTTCCTCATAGTAAAACCACAGGGCGGCGTCACGCACATAGCCAATGCGCGGCCTGCGGGTTCCGATGGATTCCGGGCTGTTCACGCCAGTGACTTTGCCGGACGTCTCTGTAATGGCAGCATCCGCGCCGCGCCTCTGCTCCACGGCCGCCAGAGGAGCCGCATCCGCGGTAGATTCCGGCCAGAAAGGTTCGGCTTCGAGGTCTGGAGCGTTTTCGGCAGCGGCCAGAATACGGTCCATATCCACATGCCCGCTCACAAAGGCTGCCAGCGTATCCAGCACCTGTTGCGCCTGCGGCGAAAGGTCATCCCCGCAGGAGGCTATGCCCATATGCCGCTCGGGCAGCGGGTTTTCGGCCAGCCGGGGCAGAGCGCCCAGTACGGGCACGTCTGTGTGTTCCTCCAGAGCCTGCCGCAAGATGCGCTCATGCCGGGCTGAACCCACCTGATTGAGCACCACGCCCGCAAAGGAAATGCCCGGCTCGAAAGTCAGTATGCCGCGTACCAGCGCTGCCGCAGTGCGCGTCATCTTGGTGCAGTCCACGCTGATGATCACTGGGCACGACAATATGCGCGACAATTCGGCTGTGGAGCACGAGCCCTGTGCGTCCATGCCGTCGAAAAATCCCCGGTTGCCCT
>NZ_JASGDK010000034.1:0-6672 GCF_047607245.1 Desulfovibrio sp. | reverse complement strand
CGGCGCCGTTCGGGCCGATCAGGCAGTAGTTTTGACCTGCGATCTTCACACCAAGCAGTGTCCTCAATGATTGATCAGTGATTTGTGTTTTTTTTTGTTGTCTGATGGTTCTGCTTGGGACGGAAAACTTAGGCTACATAAACAGAAGCCAGCATTGTCCTTTATTGTTCTTGCACAATGTCGGGGTTAGGCTTTCCTCATGTTGCTGAATAGGATTTGCCAATGTGTAAGCCGACGTATTTACGAGCAGTCGTAACGAAGCGTTGCATGACGGACACCACTTGGGCGTTGGTTCTTTTCGTGAGCAGCTTACCACGGGCAGAAACGTTGGGTGTGCCTTGAAAATATCTGATGGGTATCGACCGAAGAGCATGGAGGCGCATCGCAAGAACGCAAGACTATTTTGAAGGTTGATTAGCCGCCATTGCAAGTGAAGTCAGAGTAGTTTAAGTGGTGCAGTAAGCTTGTTAATCATTTATGCATTAATGAAAATTGACAAATACAGGAGAAATTATGCCATTTGTAAATATCAAGGTAACCGGCGGTAAAGAAGCACCTACTGCGGAGCAGAAGGCGGAATTGATTAAAGGCGCGACCGAACTGCTAGTTCGGGTGCTCAATAAAAATCCCGCAACTACTGTAGTCATTATTGAGGAAGTAGATATGGATAACTGGGGGATAGGCGGACAGAGCATTACAGAACGCAGGAAGATGGGATAATCTTTCGTGGTTTTTGCTTATCTTGTTATTTTAATGCCATTGCCCTCCTGCAAGGGGGCTGTGGATGCAGAGCAGTCTGTGTAAGACGACATTGTTGTGTATCGAACGGATCTGCTATGCAGGCAAAACAGGTGTAAGAAATTTTGTTATGAGCGCTATTTGATTTCTCTGAAATCAGCAAAAAGCAAAGGTTTGCTGCGCTAAATCTGTAAGCCTTTGCTTTTGTTTTTGTTGAAGACATTTTTGTGTCAACACAGAGTGGAATGGTTGCAAACAAGTTTACTCTGCAGGCAGCATTTCAAAAACGTTTATTGTTGTCTTGATGAGGGTTTTTATTCCTTTTCTTCATTATGAGTAGTGAATGCTGCGATGAGGGCTTCTGGAACTCTAACTGGTTTTCCGCTGGTGATATCAATGTAAACCCATTGTGTTTCAGCCTCCACCAGTACTGCGTTGTCTGACTCACGGACGAAAAGGTATCGACGCATGCATTGTCGAGACGCGAAGGAGGCTATCCATGTGGCCGCCGAGATAACGTCGCCAAGCAATGCCGGGCGCTTGTATGTGACAGAGTGCTGCCGCACAACCCACCCTTGCCCCAGTGCTTCGTAGCGGGCCATGTCCCATCCCTTGGAAGCCGTGTGCGCAGTGGCTATGTCCTGCATCCATTGGACGTAGCAAACATTATTGACGCGCCCCTGTCTGTCTATGTCATGCTCGGAAATATGTATCTTCTGCTCAAAACCAGTCATCAAAAATTCTCCAGTGAAGTCTTAGTCTCTCCGAGCAGGATACGCCTGATACAGATAAAGGAAAAGCCCGGCACCATGCTGCCCTTGGCTTTGGTGGCAGCTCTGAGAAGCCTCCCGGAATAGCACCGATAGAATACTGAGTTGTTGGCCGTACCTCAGTTAATCATGAACTGGGTGGGCTGATTGTCATAAGATGTTGGCAGAAGCACAGCCTAAAAGCGGCCAGTGCGGCGAATATCCGTGCAATAATATCAATATGGCTGCATTGCATAGACTTAAGCAGGTTCGCTATGTGCAATTACTCAAAACCGACTAGCAACGCCGTCTGCAGCTGTTCATAATGCTCTCTTTCAAGCCCGAAATGGCGTTAGGGCTAATTCCTGATTTTTGTATGCCGATTAATGCCAATTGATGCGCGAATGAGTGCCAACTTGCGGCCTATTTATTTACGGGGCCGTATTTATTTAAATCCAAGCGATCTTTTGCCACAAGTTAGGCACGGATTTCCTGGGGTTGAAGCTAGGCTGCAAGTGGGTGACAAAAAACGAGTATAGGATGAAAAACAAAAAGGGATGTTACATGTTTTTGCATGTAACATCCTGATTTTTTTTATTGGCGCGCCCGAGAGGAATCGAACCCCTGACCAAGAGCTTAGAAGGCTCCTGCTCTATCCAACTGAGCTACGGGCGCGTAGGTGATTATGCCAACTGGCGTCCACCGCTGTGGCGCACCACTATAGAGATAGCGCTATCTCTCGTCAATCTTTAAGTCTTCGCCAGGCGGCATGGCTGGGGTCTGTTTGCCGCCATTGCATTTTTGCGGTCGAGCATGTTTTGAACACCTTCCCGCATCCTGTATTTGGCTACGCTGCACATTTACTCAGGCAATATTTTCATCAAAAACGAGCGGCTCGTCGGCCAGTGTTGCAACCATTACGGCCTTGATGGTGTGCAGACGGTTTTCCGCTTCTTCAAAGGCCATATTGCGTGGCGATTCAAAAACCTCGTCGTTCACTTCCATGCAGTCAATGCCGAAGCGCTGGAAGATTTCTTCGCCCATCGCCGTGCTGCGGTTGTGGAAGCTTGGCAGGCAATGCAAAAATTTGCAGTCGTCATTGCCAGTCAGGCGCATTGTGTCTCCAGTGATGCGATAAGGGGTGAGCAGCTCTATGCGCTCTTTCCATACGTCATCAGGCTCACCCATAGAGACCCATACGTCAGTTGACAAAAAGTCACAGTCGCGAACGCCTTCTTCCACACTTTCGGTGCGGCTGATACGCGCTCCCGTTTTGCTGGCGATCTGGCAGGCCACTTCATACACCTCATCAGAGGTCCATAGCGCTTTGGGGGCGATGGAGCGAAAATCCACACCAAGCAGGGCAGACCCGACCATAAGGGAGTTGCCCATATTGTAGCGTGCATCGCCAAGGTAGGCCATCGTTTGAGCATTCAGCGGTTTGGGGCAGCATTCGCGCATGGTCAGCATATCTGCCAGAAGCTGCGTGGGATGCCATTCGTTAGTCAGCCCATTCCATACGGGCACAGAGGCGTGCTCAGCCAGAGCTTCAACGCGTTCCTGGCCGAAACCCCGGTATTCGATGCCGTCATAAAAGCGCGAAAGCACGCGGGCGGTGTCGGCCAGCGATTCTTTTTTTCCCATCTGTGAACCCGAGGGGCCAAGATAGGTTATATTGGCACCCTGGTCGTAAGCGGCCACTTCAAAGGAACAGCGGGTTCTGGTGGAATCTTTTTCAAACAGAATGACAACATTTCTGTCCCGCAAAAACTTGGGTTCGCGGCGTGCTTTTTTGGCCTGCTTGAGGTTGGCCGCCAAATCCAGCAAATAAGTGAGATCTTCCGGCGTGAAGTCGGTTTCCTTCAGAAAGTCTCTGTGTTGCAGTCTGTTCATGCGCTGTTCCGCCTTTAGATGAAGTGAGGGCTGGTCAACCAAAGCAAAATATGACTGGCCAATCCGTGCCGGTTGGGCCGTCTCTGATGACGGCGTACGCCATTTCAGGCGCGCGAACCGTTACAAATGTAGAAGCATGGCAATTTCGTCACAGCAGTAGAATTTTGGGCACTTGCTGCATTCAACCCATACGCTTGGGGGCATGTCATCCCTGTCAAACTCAGTGAAGCCGCATTTGGCAAAAAAATCTGGCACAAGAGTAAAAACAAAAACCCTTGGCAGCGCGAGGCTGCGGCAGCGCTCAACCAGCATCGACACAAGGCGTCTGCCAAAGCCCTGTCCCTGACAGGACGGATGAACCGCCACAGAGCGGATTTCGCCAAGGTCTGACCACAGAACATGCACAGCTCCACAGGCCACGATGACGTCTTGACCGCCATCCACCGCAGGAGCCGTAGCAACCATGTAGTCCTGTATGTGTTGGTACAGATACTGGGGCCCACGGGCCAGCATGACATTGGCCGAAGCATACTGGTTGATAAGCGCCGACATGCCGTGCACATCCGCCACAGTGGCGGAGCGGATGACCAGTTGTGAAAGGTCGCTTATGCAGACATCAGGAACAATGGGTCTATCATCAGCGCCAGAGCGCGGAATGGCGATGGGCATTTTTTTTGCCTCTGTTGCAGGGGGGAGGGGAATAAAAAGGGCGCCAGCCTGCGAAAAAAAATCGACGACAGGCACAGCCTGGGAACAGTAGCCGTATATGGCAAATTTTGAAACAAAGATTCCCAATAGCACCATCGGCCTTAGGGTGCAAGATACATTTACACACATGCGGCGCTGCCCACGTTTTTTTCAGCCTGGCAGAATGGCCGGATTGAGCGCCGGGAATTTGCCCTGATAATTGAAGGGGGAGTGGTTGAGTTTTTTTTGGTTAAAAAACTACTGCTTCCGCATGGTGCCAGAATTCTGGAGCAGCAAATAGCTCGGGCTTGCTGGAATGTGATTTTACGGAAGCACTGATTAAAGAGCCTCTTGGAAGCGGGCAGTTGTTTCCTTACACAACGCGGCGCTTGCGGGGTGCGAAGCTGGCAATGCTATTTTACCTTGGTGCAGAGGTTCAGGGCATGGTCGCAAATTTCATCAGTATAGAAGTGAAAGGCGCTCTCATCCTGCGACTTGGCAACAAGCAGGGCGATGCTGGCTCTGTTTATCATTTCCATAAAGGGCAGTTCTTCATCTTCAACCGTGTCGGTCGTGTAAATGCCAATATGCAGTCGAAGAGGAAAAATATGCGATGACTGGTATGCGCCATTTTCCACATCGCTAGCGGCTCGGGCACACATGGCGATGATGTTTTCTCGTCCTGTGAAAGGCAAAATTCCTGCAAAGGTGTCACCTGAAATGTGACAGCTCCGGGCAAGTGCCCCTTGTCCTTCTTTTTCCAGCACGCGCGCAATGCGGCGCAGTTCTTTGTCTCCTGCTTCAACTCCCAGCATTTTATTATAAAATTTGAAATTTTTAATGTCGGCCAACCATATGGCAAAAACCGTGTCTGGGTGTTCATGCAGCAGGGTTGTTGCTTCCAGGCGTAACCGGTGGCTGTTGATGCCCCCTGTAACGGGATCCACAAACGCTAGTTTTTGCAGTTGCCGGTCGCGCCATTCGGTCAGGCGGTACACGCGCCATGTCAAAAAGATAAAGCAGAGCAAAGCCAGGATTGTGACAACGCCCCCGCCATACAGCAACAATGGGGAGACCAGACCCAGCGCATCAAGAGGAACCGCGCAGAAAAGGAACCAGTCGTTACTCTGAATAGGATCAAATGCCGCCAGATACTGTTTATTGCCGTTTTCATACAAGAAGTAGCTTCTACGGCCATGAGCCATGCCGTCCAGAGCATCCCGGCGATCGACTTCACTCATATGCCCCAGATTAAAGACACTGCCCAGGCCATCAACAGGGCTGAGTTCGGGAGACAACACAACGCGTCCTTGCGCGTCGATCAAGGACGCAAATCCTTTTGCATTGAAGAGAGGCGTTTCCAGAATATTAAGAAAAACCTCTGCCTTGGTTACTCCGAACAGCACTTCACTAATTTGATTGCCCTGCTCAACAGGTACCGCACAGTAGATTACCCTGCCAGGACCTCGAGGATTCTTGCGCGGAGGGGAAATAGCCGGATGTCCGGCGAGGGCTCTACGGAAAAAAATTTCTCTGGATAAATCAACATCCTGATGGACGGTTCCGTGAGCGTCTGCCACTTCTGCCTTGCCAGAAGAATTGGCGATGCCTATCCGTATGAAATCGCTGTTACTATTGATTTCTTTGAGAAGGGGAAGTGTTTTCTGCTGAGGCATATAGCCAACGGTGATGGCAAGGCTGTTGAGAGTTTGAAAATTCTGCGTCAGCTGGCGCTGCAAAAGTACGCGCAACTGTGTGGTTGTTTCATATAGATGAATGATGCTGACCTGCTCAACCTGCCCTGTTGCGTGCCGCAGAAGCATCAGGCTGCAGACCAGAAAAAGCCCGCCTACCAGAAAGGCAATCGCATAGATGCGCTTTATTTGCTGCTTACTTCTGTACATGCCGCCCCTCAACAGAAATATATATTTATTAAATACCTTAATCTATTATTTAGCAAGCAGTAAAAACAAAATCTGGCCTACTTGCTTAGTCTGATTGTGTGCCAGTACATTTCCTCCTGATGATAAAAAGCTCATATCATGCTCAATGCGGTAAAGTACTAGTAGTAAAATAGCCATACTTATAAAAGCATTTTACTGTGCCTGAAATACTAATAAACATAGGCTTGATGCCTGATATATTTTTTTAATGAATTTTCAGGGTCGCAAAACACTGTAAATTTTTATATATTATTTCAGCATTATAGAGAAAATTTTGAAGATAAAATAAAATGTTGCAGCGATATGTCTTCAAAATGACAATTATAACATAGTTTATAGTTGATTTATTTCATGATGTTGGGTGCGATCGTAATGAAAATGCCCAGATTCCGGCTGTAGCGGATTTTTGATTCATCCAAAATTCTTTTCATTTCCAGTATGTTATTAGGGTTGTTTACTCTTAAAGAGACTGCGTGTAATGCTTCACTAGGAATGAGCAAAAAACTGTTTGGTTGTGCAAACAGCGACTCGATACTCGAATGTTCTGGCTGTTCATAGTTGCTTTTGCAGCGAAAAAACTGGCGAAAATGCCGGAGACATTCCATTTACCACTGAGGAATATTTTATGACACAACAGTTTACCCGCAGAAAATTTCTGCAAT
>NZ_JASGDK010000033.1:0-19367 GCF_047607245.1 Desulfovibrio sp. | reverse complement strand
CCCTTGAAGGCTAACCCGTGGGAGTGGAGAGGTACGAAAACTCAGCGGGGTCGTCCGGGGGGAGTGCAGAGGGGGCCTCGGAGGGGCGGCAGCCCCTAACAGGCCCCCTCTGCCGCTCGCCGCGCAGGCGGCCAAAATGAAAAGGTCAGAACAGCCCAGCGTAGATTTCTTTTAAACTTCTTCACAGTTAAAAATTACAACGCTCTACATGTAGCCCGCTGTGGAAAGCAGCTTTACAGCATGCCGCGGGCGCGGAGAAGGCTTAGGCTCTTCAGAAATTGGAGCTTAAATCGCTGCACGGCGCTTGTGTATAGCGCCCAAAAGACCGCCAATCCATTGGATTGGCGGTCTTTTAATTATTTTTCGCTACATCGGCAGCAAAGGCATTTCAGGCAAGAAACTACTTTGAAAGGCCAGGGCGTACTAAGGAAAAAACAACAGCCCGCCCCGGCAAAGCCTGCCTGCTGCGCAATGCTACAGGTTGGCGGCGTACCAGTCGCCCGCCAGACGCAACCCCTGCCGCACATCAAAGCGGGGGGCATAACCCAGACGGGTCGCGGCGCGGCTGATGTCAGCAAGGCTGTGCCGCACGTCGCCAGCGCGAAAATCACGGTGTTCGACCTGGGCGCTGGCAGCTTCCGGCTTATGGCGCGCCACTTCTTCGCGAATAAGGTCGAAAAGCTCGTTGAGGGTGGTACGCTGGCCAAAGGCCACGTTGTAGATGGTGTTGGTGGCTTCGCCCACAGCAAAGCTGGCCAGCAGGTTGGCTTCCACCACATTTTCAATGTAGCAGAAGTCGCGGCTGGTTTCGCCGTCACCATTCACATAGACGGTCTCGCCCTTGATGAGGCTGGCGAACCACTGGGGCACAACGGCAGCGTAAGCGCCATAGGGGTCCTGACGCTGGCCGAACACGTTGAAATAACGCAGCCCGACGCTGGAAAAGCCATAGCAGCGGCTGAACACGTCGGCATAAAGTTCGTCCACATACTTGGTAACAGCATAGGGCGACAGGGGACGGCCGATCTTGTCTTCCATCTTGGGCAATTCGGGCGAATCGCCATAGGTGGATGAAGAGGCAGCGTAGACAAAGCTTTTGACCCCGGCATCGCGCGCAGCCACCAGCATGTGCAAAAAGCCCGTGATATTGCAGCTGTTGGACAGCAAGGGATCGTCAATGGAGCGCGGCACGGAACCGAGCGCCGCCTCATGCAGCACATGCTGCACGCCTTCGCAGGCCTTGTGGCAGGTATCAATATCGCGAATATCGCCTTCAATGAAGGTAAAGCGGCTCCAGGCTTCAGGCCCGACGATATCACGCACCATGTCCAGATTCTTCTGGTAACCGGTCAAAAAGTTGTCCAGCCCCACAACGGTCTGGCCCATCTTCAAAAGGTGCTCAAGCAGATTGGAACCGATAAAACCCGCCACGCCTGTGATCAGCCAGCGGGAAGGGGCGGCCTGCATAGAGGCACACAATTGGGAATACGCGCTCATGTTTGCGTCCTGTTTTGCAATGATTTGTTTCCGAAACGGCTCAGGCATAGAGCCTGCCCATGATGGAATTGTGTGATTCTACGCTGGTCAAGCATCTCTGTAAAGCTGGCTGAACCGAGGCTGTACCCATGCCGGGCAGCCTCGCGCCTGACGCCAGGATGGCACAAAATTGAATTCGGACAGTAACATCCCCCTTTTCAGTTATCCTCTCAGATGCTATAGCCTTTCCCATGCGAGCGCGGCCTGCCTTTGTGACAGACCGATGCCAGCGCAAAGGGAGACGCGAGGAAATGAAGATCATCGTACTGGGCAATCAGGCCAGGTCCATGAGCAATTTCTGGAGCGTACTGGTGCGCCACATGTTCCGGGCCGGCCATGAGGTAATCTGCTGCACGCCGCCAGGCGATGCTGGCGCGGAGGCTATCCTGGCGACTCAGGGCGCGCGCCTGCTGCACTATCCACTGGACCGTAAAGGCCTTAACCCCCTGCACGATCTGCGCACCACCGGAGCGCTTCTGCGGATTTTCAAGGAAGAAAAGCCCGACCTGCTTTTTGCTTCCACCATCAAGCCCGTCATTTACGGATGCATCGCTGCCCGTGTGGCTGGCGTGCCGCATGTTTACGCCACCATCACTGGCCTCGGCTACGCGTTTGAGGCTGACAGCTTTTTCAAAAAATGCGTCAATCGTCTGAGCGCCCTGCTTTACCGCACGGCGCTTTCTGGCGCTGAAGGCGTATTTTTTCAGAATGAGGACGATGTCAATGTGTTCCGGCAGGCCGGAATTCTGGGTTCCCGTGCCCGCATTTTGCGCGCGCGCGGCACCGGGGTGGATACCAGCCGGTTCGCCCCCACGCCCTTGCCCGGCCTCACCGAAGGCGGAACGCTGAGTGAGCCGCCCGTTTTTCTTCTGGTGGCCCGCCTGCTGGAAGCCAAAGGAATTGAAGAATACGCCCAGGCTGCGCATGAGCTCAAGGCCCGGCACCCCAAGGCACGTTTTCTGTTGCTTGGCCCCGAAGAACAGGGGCTTGGCAGCATCAGCCTTGAGCAGATACGCCAGTGGCAGGAACAGGGCGGCATAGAATACCTTGGTGAAACAAGAGATGTGCGTCCCTACATAAGCGCCGCCCACGTTATGGTGCTGCCCTCGTGGCGCGAAGGCACGCCCACTTCCATTATGGAAGGTATGAGCATGGGCCGCGCCGCCGTAGTAACGGATGCTCCGGGCTGCCGCGAAGTTGTGCGCGAAGGGTATAACGGCTACCTTGTACCCCTGCGCGACCCGAAAGCCCTTGCCGCGGCTCTTGAATCCCTTATTCTGCGGCCTGAACTCATGATCAGCATGGGCGCCGCCGGACGCCAGATGGCCCTGAGCGATTTTGACGCCGAAAAGGTGGCCGCACACATTCTTGAAGATATGCATGTGCCTGTGACGTTAAAATCAGACAGCGCGGCGCAATAAGCTTTTTGCAGTGCTGGGCTACCGCAAGGAATGCCGCGGCACAGCCTGTAGATGGGGTCGGTCTTGTCCGGCTCCAGCTTACCTTTGCCCTGGGTATGCCCAGGCAGAATAATATATTTGTAAAGCCAGCGTCAGGCTTCATAAGGACGCCGCCCGTAACGCGCTGTTTTTCGTCTGGCATGCCCGCAGAAAAACGCATACGCAGTAAAAAATACTGCCAAGCCGCTTTTTCTGATATGCACTACGTGAGAACGGTAGTTTACCCAAGGCGAACGAGTGAAAACTGACCCAATATCTCCCGCAAAGGATAATTTGCAATGATAAGCAGCTATCGCATGGGACTTTTGCAGGCGCTGGACCTGGTCTGCATTCTGCTAGCCCTGACAGTTTCCGGCCTGACCACCATCGCCCCGGACCTGAGCGTTTTTGACGACTACACCGGAGCTACGCTCTTTACCATTTTCTTTTACATGCTGTTTTTCTATATTCTTGATGCCTACAGCGTGGGCCAGGAAGACTTCAAGGAAACCACGGGCCGTGTGCTTGTGGCCTGCCTTCTGGGCATCGTTTCCTCGGCCACGGCCTCATACGCATTCCAGCACTGGCGCTTTGACCGTGAAACCGTTGTCATGCTCTTTGTGCTTTCTTTCAGCTTCAGCCTGCTCTGGCGCTGGCTTTACCACCTCAATGCCGACAAACTCACCCATCCCCTGCGTATTTTGCTTGTCGGTGTAGACCGTGCGGGCAAAGTGCGGCAGCTGCTGGCTGAAGGCCTGCCGCAGGCCAAAATCATCGGCTATGTGGGCGAACGCGATCAGGGCCCGGACGCCGGACCCTGCCTTGGCCCGCCCTTTCTTGCTCTGGACATCGCGCTGGAAAAAAAGGCCACAATGATTCTGCTGCTGCCCGATGCGCCCATTGACGACGACATTGCCCACGAGCTGCTTGAAGCCAAGCTGCGCGGCACGATGGTTGTGGATATTCGCAGTTTTTATGAGCACGTGGTGCAACGCCTGCCGCTTTCGCAACTCACGGACGAATGGCTGTTGCAGGCCGAGGGTTTTTCGCTGAACACGCGTGGTTCGCTGCGTCGCCTCAAGCGCGCGCTGGATATGCTTATCTCGCTGCTGCTGCTCATACCCGCCACGCCAATCATGCTGCTAACTGCCCTTATTGTGCGCCTGGAATCTCCCGGCCCGGTGATCTACAAGCAGGATCGCGTGGGACTGTTTGAAAATGAATTTACTGTGTACAAATTCCGCTCTATGCGGGCAGACGCCGAAAAAGACGGCGCCGTGTGGGCCAGCGCAGGCGATGCCCGCGTAACCCGGTTTGGCCGCTTTATCCGCAAGGTGCGCATAGACGAATTGCCGCAGATCTGGAACATCCTCAAGGGCGATATGAGCTTCATCGGCCCCCGCCCCGAGCGCATGGCCTTTGTGCAGAAACTCAAGGAAACCATCCCCTACTACAGCCTGCGCCACACTATCAAGCCGGGCCTGACTGGATGGGCCCAGGTTTGCTACCCCTATGGCGCTTCCGAGGAAGACGCCCGCCGCAAGCTGGAATACGACCTGTACTACATTAAAAATATGTCTCTTCTGCTGGACATCAATATTGTGTTCAAGACCATTGGCGTGGTGCTCTTTCCCAAGGGTGCGCGCTAGCGGATATTGCTTCAAAAACTGAAGGCGGCCCTTTTCTGGCAGAAGCGAGCTTTTACGCACGCAACTGCAAAGAAAAGGGCCGCTTGACGTTGCAACAGCAAAAAATGCAGACAGATCTGCTCTCGCTTGCGTTTGAACGGCGTCTGCATGCAAACAGTCGGCCTGCAGGGCAGCAGCGTAATTTGCCCACTGCATCAGCGACAGTTTGTTTAGGGGCAGTTTACGGGCAATGTATGGGCAGGGCTCACTGTACCCGCACTCTGCTTTACAAAGGATTGATATTTTTACACCCCCGCCAGACGGATTGTTGCCAATCTGCCCGACGGGGGTTTTGAATTTTTACCGTGCAAACCGCTGCTGCGAATTTTTATCCTTTTACGCCCACATAAATGCTGAAAGGTGCTTCGGGGTTCCAATGCGCAGGGTACACTTCAAAGCAGGGGGCTTGTTCATTATAGGCATACGCTTGCTGGCTGCCGAGCCATTTTTCAAAAATGAACATGTAGACCTCTCCAAGGCTTGCCAGATTGGGCACACTGCAAGCCGCGTACTTTCCAGCCGGAATATCCACATGCTCCATATCAGCAGAAAGTTGCCCTTCCGGGGCTTCCACGGCAGCCCAATAGTCAAAGTCCACTTCATTAAGCATGATGGCCACACCGTAGCCGGGCGTGTCTTCAATTCCCGCAATCTTGGGGCAAAGTTTTCCCCATATGGCGGGGCAATCCTGCTGGGCTTTGGACATGCTGGTGCGCACCTTGATACCTGTAAGATGCTTTGCCTGATAATCCACCACCGTTACTTTGAACTCGCTCACGTGATTACTCCCTGTATTTTTAAATGCCGTTAACCGCGAGGCAGTACAACCCCGCCGGACGAACCTGTGCGCAAAGAGCCGCCACGGTGCGTTCTGTGTACAGTGTCTCAATTCTCGTAAACCCGCTCGACTTTTTTTGCGGTTCCAGTCACCCTGCCAAAGCGTGTTCGGCGCAGAACCATTTTATGCTGGAGAAAATATGGAAACCATGTCGTATCAGGACCGCATCAACCGCGTGCTGCGGCATATTGAAAAGACCCTGGGCACGCGCCCGGATCTTGCGGAACTGGCAGACATTGCCTGTTTTTCTCCTTACCATTTTCACAGAATTTTCTCATCAATGGTCGGTGAAAGCGTCGCCGCCTACGTACGCCGCCTGCTGCTCGAAAGATCGGCGCTGCAGGTTGCGCATACGAGCGAACCCATCACGCAGATAGCCCTTGATGCCGGCTATGAGAGTGTGGATGCCTTTACCCGGGCATTTCGCGCGCACTTTGCCTCCCTGCCCTCGGAATACCGCCGCTCTGGCGGGCATCTGACGCTGGCACGTCAAAAAAATCCCGACATGCCGCTTTTTCACCACCAGATTATTGGCGCGCCCGCTCTGGATATACGGCTTGTAAAATTTCCAGCAGTGCTGGTAGCCGCCATGCGCCACACAGGCCCCTATGATGATTCTGGCCCAACCTGGGGGAAACTGCTGGCCGCCCTTGGGCCCGCGGGCCTTTTGGGGCAACATACCGTGGCCTACGGCGTCAGCTATGACAACCCTGATGTAACACCCAAACAAAAATGCCGCATGGACGCCTGCATAAGCCTGCCCGCCTCGGTTTCGCAAGAAAGCCCGCAGGTGCGCGAATTGCTGTGCAACAGGGAAATATTCCTGCGGCAGATTGGCGGCGATTGCGACTATGTGGCCGTAAAGGTGCATGGCCCCTACGACAGGTTGCACCCGGCCTATCGCTCCCTTTTTGGCCTGTGGCTACCCCAGAGCGGGCGTGAACCTACCAATGACCCGGGCTTTGAGGCGTACTACAACTCGCCTGAAACAACCGCCCCTGAAAATCTGCTGACAGAAATTTTCATTCCGCTCAAAACACAGTAAATTTGCGTGAAGTGAGCCTGAGCTTTTTAAATGCTATTGCTTGAGGGGAGTAGTTCAGACTTGCCCTGACAACACTCCGCTTTGACGGATGCCCGAAAGATAGAAAACGGCCCTTTTCATGAAGGAAGCGTACTCTTCTGTGCGCAACCGGATGAATAAGGCCGTTTTGCGCATGCGGTTGCACCGTCATGAGCCATATCTCCTTGCATATCAGCAAGAACGGGCCTTCCAGGTTCGTGGCGCACATGTGCGATCTTTGCGAAGTAAAATATGAAGTTCAAAACAGAAATGTTTGAAAAAACGCGTGTGACGCCACTCACAGGCAGCTCAACAGTGAAGTTGCATGCTGCCTGAAAGTCGCGGCCTATGGCAATGCTTGTTTCAGGCCAGAGGGCTCTAGGTAGTTTGCTGAATGAAATAAGATTTTTAGCGGGAGAAGGTGTTGGGGAGGGCCCCTTTTACAAAAGGGGCCCTCCCTCACAAAGCACTTCAAAATTAAAATGCTCTAACGAGAAAGAGCGGACACTACTGCTCGACGGGAAAAATATTGCGAAACACCACACTGTCGTCCTGATTGCGCACTTCAACAATTACCTGGGCATTTACCAGATTGAGCCGCCCCGGCAACCGCACAACAATAACAGTGCGCTTGAAGCGGCTGATGCGAAAATCACCAACGTTTTCAGGATCAAAACTCAGGGGATGTTTTGTGCCGTCAGCGGTGAGCAGCGTGCCGGAAACCGTACCTGCAGCCAGACGCTGGCTGTCAGTATTACGCAAATCAAGTGCAATGCGCAGTTTTCCGCCGCGCAACGCCCGTACCTGCACATTGCCCACCTTCACATAATCAAGGTCAATGGCGGGAAATTCTTCATGCCCCGGCCCTTCCACGCCGCGCGGCACTTCTGTTTTTCCGTTTTCTTCCTTGTCTGGAACGGCAGTTTCAGCGGGTGTGGCAACGTCTTCGCCACCCAGACGGCGCAGCACCAGGGTGCGGCCCTGCACGTCTTCCTCACGCAGCAGCTCTTCAAGATGTTCAAGACGCTCTGCTGTGGCCTGCGCTTCTTGATAGTCGCTTTCAAAACGCAGCATGTTGGCCCGCAGGGTGGTGTTTTCCTGCCAGAGGTTCCAGCACTGCCAGCCAAGGCCGGCACTCAGAACAGGCAGACAGGCGAAGAAAAACAACGCTACGTAAAAACGGCCCCGGCGGACGCGAAAACTGCGCCGGGGGCCGTTATCCCTCATAAAAATGATGGAAAGACTTTCCTTGTATTTCAAGGTCTGGCCCCCTGACTGGCGGTACGGGCCTGAGCCATGTCAGCCTGACCGCCGGGAACAGGCGGAGCCGCTGGCGTTGCAGCCCAGTCTTCACGTGCAATGCGCCACTGCTTGCCATCGTACTGGAGCAAGAGGGTCTTGGTGCCCCGGTCGCTGTTACCCGAACTGTCGGCATACGTCTGGTTCATGTCAGCACGAATACCCTGCTTGTCCACCACAAGCCGCAGGCCTGAAAGCTGCACAAGCGTGGGCTTGACCCGGCCCCACAGGCTTTCTTTCTGAGTACGGATGTTTTTAGCGCCCCAACGGCCCTGTTGCACGGCATTACTGGCGTAGTAATTCATATACTCGTCCAGCCGGCCCGCTTCCCAGGCCTGCCGCCAACCTTCAAGAGCCTCGCTTACAGCGCCGCTGACCTGATCGAGATAGTCAGCAGCCAGACCAAGCTCCTGCGGCTTGAACTGGGCCGCTACAATGCGCAGGTCGCCGTCATCGCCTCGGCGCCACCAAAGTGTGCGCACACCCTCGCTGATGCCGCTTGGGCTGGCAATAAGCTCTTCACTATGGGTGACGGCCAGCTTGTCCTGCACCTCAAGCACGGGCTTGCGGCTGATATAACGCAACCAGGGTTCGCCGAGATGCTTCTCGAGCTCACGCCATGCGGTATTATACGATTGACCGCGCGGGGTTCCGGGCTCCCGGTTATACCGGGCGTGATCGTAAAAATTGGCCAAAGAGGGCGAACGCGACGCCAGGGCCGCGCCCCAGCCGCTCAAAGCCTGATGCAACTGAGCCCGCACTTGGGGCGTCAGGCTCAAGTCCTGTGCGGCAAGGGCGGCAAGTTTTTGCGCTTCCTGTTCCTGAGTGGCGCGCTGCGCGGCAAGCTGTTCCGCTGCCAGTTTCTCCGCAGCAAGCTTTTCCTGTGCCAATTTTTCGGCAGCAAGTTTTTCCTGCGCCAGCTTCTCGGCGGCGAGTTTTTCTGCGGCGAGCCTTTCGGCCTCAAGCTTTTCGGCAGCCTGCTGCGCCGCAAGCCTTTGGGCTTCGGCTTCCTGAGCGGCCTTTTCGGCGGCAGCGCGGGCAACAGCGGCTTTTTCAGCAAGCGCGCGCTCTTCAGCCGCACGGGCCTCGGCGGCCTGTTGTTGAGCGATACGTTCTTCTTCAGCTTTCTGGCGGGCTACCTGTTCGTCGGCAACGCGCTGTTCGGCGGCCTGTCTGGCCGAGTCTTCCATAGCCGGACGTGCGCCCCAGTTCACCTCCGCCGGGGGCGGAGCATTCAGGCGGCGCGGCACAAGAGGATCGCTCAATGCCACGGATTTACCCGGCACTGCAGCTTCAGCAGCAGCCTTGTCGGCCTGCTTGCCGCTGCCCGTCGAGGCAGCAGTTGCCGTGGAGCCCTCGGCCACATCGGCAGCAGCTTCAGGCATATCCAGACGAGGCGGCAGCGGCGCTTCGGAATCAGCGTCCGAGGCCACCTGCAAAGGAGCCTCCGCCACAAGCTGGCCACGCTGGTACGCGGCACGCATGCCAAGATCGCGCGGGGCCCACTCCATGCCGACTATACGAAATTTTTTGTCTTTGCCGCGCTGCCAGTACAAACGGCGCACGCCTTCGGTGGAAAGGTTGGAAGCCGCGTAAAACTGCTCGGACCAGGTCACCCAATAACCGGGGCCCTCCAGCACGTGGATTTTGCGGTTGTAAATTTTAATAAAGCTGAGAACCTTGAACAGCCGTTCCTTGTTCAGCTTGAAAGCGGCAAAGCTTTCAGACATGGCTTTGGTGTAGGATTCGGGCTCATAAAACTCGAACATCTTGTCCGAGCGCGCAGCCCAAGCGTTGCTCCACGCCTGCATGAGCCGCCGCAGTTCCCGAGCCGAATTGCTGTCAGCCTGCAGTATGGTGTTCTCGTCCAGCTTTTCTGCCAGCACTACCGCCGTGCCGGGCACAAGGCTTGGCCCTACTTCGTCGATTTCCTTGAGGCCAATGGCAACGCAACCGCGCGTGGAAAGGGGTTCAATGCCGAATCCCTTGCTGTGAATCCAGATGCCGTGGCCTGTTTTGCCGCGAAGCTTGTCGACTGGGTTGGGATAGTTGAGCGTGTAGGCTATGCCGCCGTACTCTTTGAAATCCAGCCCGCTGGCAATCTTGTACTCTACAAAATAAATGCCTTCCGGCGTGCGCAGGTCGTTGAGAACCTGCTTGTCGCCGGGCAATTGCCCTGTGGTGCAAGGATAGCTGAAACGAAGCTTGAGAGGACTTTTCTTTTCAAAAAACATGAAGGTCTGGCGGTTCTTGTCCACAGCCACCAAATGCGAAGGCAAGCCTTCATTATACAACGAAGGCTGCCATTCGGCGGCACTGGCGGACAAGGGCGCAAGGGCGCACAAAAGCAACGCCAAAATACCTGTAAGCCCGCGCAAGGCGGGCAGGAAGGCGATTCGGAAACAGCGAAACACGACAGCCAGACAAGCTGCAGCGTTGCCTGCCATGTTGGCAGGGTCAGCTCGCAAGGGCCACCAGTTCCGCGCGGGTGAAGAGGGCAAGCAGTTCATATCCCGCCTCACGGAGCTTTTCACGGCCACCTTCTTCCCTGTCCAGAATAGCGCACACGGCAACGATATTCAGTTCCGCATCGGTTATTCTATGACAGGCCTTGAGCAGCGAACCGCCCGTGGTGACCACATCTTCCAGCATGGCGACACGGTCGCCAGCCTCAAAATTGCCAAGTCCCTCAACATACTGTCCAGTGCCGTGGCCTTTGGCCTCCTTGCGCACCAGCAGCCCGTTCAGGGGTCTGCCCTGTTCATGCGAAATGACCGTTGTGGACGAAACCAGAGGGTCCGCACCCAGGGTCATGCCGCCCACGCCCTTGATGTCAAGGTCTTTGAGCATATGGTTGAACAGAGTGCCGATCAGCCACGAACCCTCGGCATGCAAGGCCGTGACACGACAGTCAAAATAATAGTCGCTTCTGCGGCCCGAGGCCAGCACAAAATCGCCTTCCCGATAAGATTTTTCCACCAACAGGCGCGCCAGACGGCGCTTGAGTTCCATCATTTGTTCTTGGTCGGCGCTCATGATGACCTCGGCTAGCCCTGTACAGGCTTGTTGTCGAACACTCGGGCGAAAATTTCGTCCTCATGCTGCAGGTAGTAGGAAGGATCAAAAAGCTCATTAAGGGCTGCTTCGCCCAGACGGGAACGCATGTCGGCATCGCCATGCACAAGATCGGGGAAAGGCACGCGGGTTTCCCAGCTCTGCATGGCAAGCCGCTGCACGGCTTCGTAAGCCTGCTGGCGCGGCATTTCGGTTGCGATAAGGGCCGTGAGTACACGCTGCGAAAAATACAGGCCAAAAGAACGGTCCATATTTTCGCGCATACGCTCGGGCTTGACCACCAGCCCGTCCAAAAGGCGGGTGAGGCGGCTAAGGATGTAGTCTGCCAGAATTGTGGAGTCGGGCATGATGACGCGCTCCACCGAAGAATGGCTGATATCGCGTTCGTGCCAGAGCGCCTGGTTTTCAAGCGCAGCCAAGGCGTTGGTGCGCAGCAGGCGTGAAAGCCCGGTCATGTTTTCGGCAGAAATGGGATTCTTTTTGTGCGGCATGGCCGAGGAACCTTTCTGCCCCTTGGCAAAGCCTTCTTCCACTTCCAGCACTTCGGTGCGCTGCAAATGGCGCAGTTCAACGCAAAGGCGTTCTATACCGCCACCAAGAATTGCCAGCGAGGTAAAGAAGTGCGCATAGCGGTCGCGCTGAATGATCTGGGTGGAATGCGGATCAACGCCAAGCCCCAGATGGGCCAGGGCGCGTTGCTCCAGCTCGGGCGACAGAAAGGCATAGGTGCCCACCGCGCCGGAAATTTTGCCCACGCGCACGCTCTCAAGCCCGGCTTCGACCCGCACCAGATGACGAGAAAATTCAGCGTAAAACCCGGCCATTTTGAGGCCAAAGCTGGTGGGTTCGGCATGGATGCCGTGGGTGCGCCCCATGCACAGCAAACCTTTGTGCTTGCGGGCCAGGGTTTCAATGCTTTGCAGAAGCGCGCGAATATCGCGGAGGATAAGTTCGCCCGCCTGCACCAGCAAAAGGGCGTTGGCTGTGTCGACAATGTCGGACGAGGTGCAGCCCAGGTGAATGTAACGCGCGTCCGGCCCCACTTTTTCTTCAAGCGAGGTCAGAAAGGCGATGACGTCATGACGGGTGACTTCTTCAATTTCAAGAATGCGGTCAACGTCGATGGCGGCTTTGTCGCTGATAGTCTTTACGGCTTCAGCGGGGATGCGGCCCATTTCGCTCCAGGCCCGGCACACGGCCACTTCAACGTCCAGCCATGCCTGATAGCGGTTTTCCAATGTCCAGATGTTGCCCATTTCCGGGCGGGAGTAACGTTCTATCATGACAGCCTCATGAGGTCGGTTTGGCGGCGCTGGCCTTGGGGGCCGGGGTTGCGGGTGCGGCCACAGGAGCGGGCGCGGCAGCGGGTGCCTTTGCTGCCCCGGAAGGTGCTACGGCGCTGCTGGCTGTGCCCTCTGCGCCTTTGGCGGGCGTGGGGGCCGTTTCAGCTGCACCGGACGGCGCGGACGCCTCCGAAGATGTGGAAGATGCGGAAGACGAGCTTTCTTCCTTTATACCCTTGCGGTAGCCATAATCGTCAACATACCAGCCGCCGCCCTTGAGCACAAAGGAGGTCTGCGACATGATGCGCGGCGCGGCTGTTCCGCATTTGGGGCAGGGTTCTTCGCCCTGATCGGAGGGGCTTTTCACCCACTCCTCAAAGCGATGCTGACACTGGGGACATTGGTATTCGTAAATAGGCATGATTACGCTAAAAGACGGTTGCAGCGCTGCCCGATCAGACCGCGCCGACCGCACGCTGGAAGTTATGTATCGCTTGTCAAATGCCTACATCCCGCCGCGCCGGACTCAAAAGCCATATCCGGCGGCCGGGAGCCTGTATGCAGATTTGCCCGAGCGCACTTCAGCCAGCCTGAACTTGCGCATGACGCAAGAGGGCTGCTGCCGATGCAGCCCCCACCAAAGCGACACGGCCCTACGGGCCTTCATAAAAACTAGGCCTTGGCAGCAGCCTTGGCTTCACGCACGCGCTGCTTCAGGCGCTCTGCACGGCGATGACGGCGACGATCAAGTTCTTTTTTACGTTCGATTTTCTTGTGAGCCATAGTTCCCTCCGGGGTGAGCCCCATTGATATAAGTGGGTATTCATAGGCTCTTTCTCCGGCAAAGTCCAGCCCCATATGGCAGAATGCGCCACAGGCGCGCTTTTTGCCCCAAAAACCCGTGCCTCCTTTTTTCGACAAGCTGTGCGCTTCAAGAGGGTTGCGCACTTTTCTGCCAGTTTAGCACTATGTGCGCCTCATGCAGAGCGTTATCGTGCAACCAGCCGCACTTACAGCAAAATGTCACTTCTTACCAACCAGGGTGCTGTCTCAAGCACTTTTAACCTGCCAACGCTGCATCAGCCCTTCTGCCGATCATAGAAACCGCTGATTCCCTGCCCCACACGCAACTCACAGCCGAAAAATCCGTGCCGCACAAGAGTTTCTTCCACCTTGCCCACAAGCTCGGGGGGCAGGTTCTCCACCTGAAGCACCGGTTGCGGTGTGAGACGCAGGCGCAGGTCGCCCAAAGCGAAAGCAGTATTTTCTCTGCCCATTTCCACGCACGGCATGGCTTTTGGAGTGCTTTCGCCGTTCGCGGTTTTGGTGTCCAGGCTTGGCGCAGCTGTCGGGCTTGCGGCATCCGGCATTGCCTCCACGCCTGCAAAGGCATGATCAGCCAGTGTCAGGGCGGCCAGCTCCTCTTCGGCAGCTGCCAGACGGGCCAGCGTTTCTTTTTGCGGTTCAAGACCATAGGCCAGACGGGTGAGCAGGCAGGGCCGCGCGCGCTGCCCTGGATCGTCCAGCCCCGTGGCACGGGCCGCATTACGGATGGTTGCCTTGCTCATGCCTGCCTGCGCAAGGGGCGAAACCACCCCCGCCTCCTTGAGCGCGCGCAATCCGGGGCGGAACGCATTAAGATCGTCTGCGTTGCTGCCATCGCAAAGGACACGCCCCAGCTGCCCGGCCTGCGCCAGAGCCGCGCCAATGGCAGCCAGCAGTCCCGCCTTGCAGGCGTAGCAGCGTTCCTGACTATTGTTGGACACTTCGGGCAGAGACAGGGGGTTAAAATCCACCACCAGCAAAGGCAGCCCGCGGCGCTCGGCCCAGGAAAGCGCCCCGGCGCTTTCGCCAGCCGTAATATGCGGGCCACGAGCGTGAACAGCCAGTACGTCACAGCCGCACAGTTGCGCTGCATGACAAAGAAAACGGCTGTCTATACCGCCAGAAAGCGCCACAACAAGCGGCGGCAGATCACGCAGAATGCGCGTCAATTCCTTGGGCAGGTCTTCGGGCCGCATTTCGCTGCAAGAAACCAGCAACGATTCCTGCGCGGCAGCCTTTACCGCGCAAGCCGCATTAATGGGTTCGCTCTTGTTGTCCATATATAATGATGTACTCCTGCCTGCCCTATTGACGCCCCAATGGGCTGAACCAGTGGGTTGCCCCAATGAGCAAAACGGACGGGCTGAACGGATAAAGTCCTGCGGGGCTGCTAAGGAAGCACTGATTAAAGAGCCTCCTGGAAACGCGCAGTTATTTTGTTTGGCAAGGCGCGACTTTTTTTTGAAGCAAGGGTGGACTCTTCCGTCCTCGACTGTTTCAAAAAAAATGAAGCAGCGCCGCCAAACGGAATAAACCAGCGTTTCCCTAAAAAAATGGTGCAGGGAGTTTGCACGCCCCTGCACCACAAAAACTTTCTGGCCCTGCGCCTACCAGGTCAGACGCATCTTGGCTCCGTGGGCGGCCATGTATTCCTTGCACTGACGGATACTATACTGCCCGTAGTGCACAATGGATGCAATAAGGGCCGCAGAAGCCCCGCCCGTGGTCACGGCCTCAAGCATGTGACGGGGTTCGCCAGCGCCGCCGGAAGCAATAACAGGCAGGGATACGGCGTCGGCAATGGCGCGGGTAAGCTTGAGCTCATAGCCGTCCTTGGTGCCGTCCGCATCAATAGAATTGACGCACAGTTCGCCTGCGCCCAGCTCCTGACAGCGCCGCGCCCAGGCAATGGCGTCCAGGCCCATGCGTTTGCGGCCACCGTGAATAACAATCTCGTAGCCGGAAGGAATTTCAGTGCTCACAGGCACGGCCAGCACATCCATACCCACCACTACAGCCTGCGAACCAAAGGCGTCAGCTCCCTGGCTGATGAGGTGAGGGTCCTTTACCGCCGCAGAGTTGATGGAGACCTTTTCGGCCCCTGCCAGCAGTACGGCGCGCATGTCGGCCACACTGGAAATGCCGCCGCCAACGGAAAAGGGAATGAATATCTGCTCTGCCACGCGCTCGACCACATCCAGAAAGATACCGCGAGCCTCTGCCGAAGCCGTAATGTCGTAGAAAACTATTTCGTCCGCGCCTTCTTCATAATAACGGCGGGCGCTTTCCACGGGGTCGCCGATGTCTTCATTGCCCACAAATTTGACCCCCTTGGTCAGACGGCCATTGCGCACATCCAGACAGGGAATTACCCGCTTACTGAGCATGACGCGCCTCCCGGGAGTTCAGACAGTAATCATAAAAATTACGCAGCAGTTTCAGGCCGGGCCTTCCACTTTTTTCGGGGTGAAACTGAGCGGCCCAAAGGCCTTCGCGCCCATAAAGTGAGCAAAAGGTGCGCCCGTAGGTAGTGGTGGCAAGCACAAGAGAGGGGTCGGGATCAACATAGTAGCTATGAACAAAGTAGTATTCCGCCGTGGGCTCGATGCCCTCAAGCAGAACACTGGGGGCCGCGGCTTCAATGCTGTTCCAGCCCATATGCGGCACAGGAGCGGGAGTACCGTCCTCCTGAAGCATGTGGTCCTCAAAGCGGCGGCAAACGCCAGGCACGATGCCAAGGGTGGTGGTGTCGTTTTCTTCACTGCTTTGCAGCAGAATCTGACAGCCAAGGCATATGCCGAGCAGAGGTTGCTTCCTGCGCACAACCTGACGCAGGGCCTCGTCCATTCCGGATTCCGCCAGAGCGCCCATAGCCTGCCCTGCCGCTCCCACGCCGGGAAAGATAACTCCTTCGGCACGTTCGAGCGTTGCGGGGTCCGCAGTTATGACGCATGGTATGCCCAGATGCTCCAGAGCGCGGCGCACGCTCGTCTGATTGCCCGCCTTGTAGTCCAAAATGGCCAGCATGGTGCTTCCTTACTTTGTTGCGCAGCCCCGGTGAGCCCCAGACTGCCTTGTGCGCAGATAAGTGGCGAGCATACATTTTTGCCGCGCGGCAGGCAACGCGCCCAAAACGGCGAGCGCGACACAGGAAGGACCTAATTCACAAAACCGGGCTGTGCCTGTAGTGACAAAAACAAAAATCACGGTTATTATTAAAACCGTGAAGATGATGAAGATCATTATATTGTTTTTTATTGTTTTTTTATAATTTGATTTTGACAAAATGTGGAGGCAATCATGTATTTCCCCACTGCCGGTATTGAATGCAATCCTTTGCTGCCCTTTGGCGTGGCCCTGGGCATATCTTTTTTTACGTCTATGGGCGGCATCTCTGGCGCTTTTCTTCTGCTTCCCTTCCATATGAGCGTGCTGGGCTACGTGAACCCCAGCGTCAGCGCCACCAACCAGTTTTTTAACGTGCTGGCCTGTCCGCCCGGCGTCTGGCGCTACTGGCGTGAAGGCCGGCTGGTCTGGCCCCTGACGCTTACCGTGGCCGCAGGAACATTGCCGGGGGTTTTTCTGGGGGCGCTGATCCGCATCAACTGGCTGCCAGATCCGTCAGATTTTAAAGTTTTCGCTGGCCTTGTGCTGCTGTATGTCGGCGGCCGCATAGCAATCACCACATGGAAAGCCCGGCGCAACAAGACCGAAAGCATGCGCCCCGGAGCCGTCACAGATAAAGAACCCACATGCCGCCAGACGGCTATGGGCTGCTGCCACGTGCTGGAGTGGAACACCCGCTCTCTGGTTTTTGTTTTTCAGGAAAAGGAGCACAGGGTTTCGACCCGCCAACTGGCGCTGCTCAGCCTGGTTGTGGGCCTTGTTGGCGGCATTTACGGCATTGGCGGCGGCGCTATTATGGCGCCTTTTCTGGTTTCTTTTTTTGCGCTTCCGGTTTATGCCGTGGCCGGAGCAACGCTTTTTGCCACTTTTTTAACTTCGGTGGCGGGGGTAAGCTTTTATTTTATGCTGGCCCCCTTTTATCCTGGTCTGGCCGTAGCCCCCGACTGGCGCATGGGCATACTGGTTGGGCTGGGCGGCATGTGCGGTATGTATTTGGGCGCACGTTGCCAGAAGTATGTTCCCGCCACGGCATTAAAGTGCCTTCTGGCGGCCATTTTGCTCTTTACAGCCATACGGTATCTGAGCCAAGGTTTCTAGCGGCTGCCTTTCCTTGTTTGGGGCGGCCCATTCAAAGGATACAGCATGAATTCGAATTCCCGGCTGCCCATTGGCCTTTTCGATTCCGGCATGGGCGGCCTCACCGTTCTCAAGGCTCTGGCTCTGCGTTTGCCCGGTGAAGACCTGCTCTATCTCGGCGACACAGCCCGGCTGCCCTACGGCACCAAGGGCCGCGACACGATTATTCGCTATACGCTCAAGGCCGCGCAAAAGCTGGTTGATATGGGCGTAAAAATGCTGGTTGTGGCCTGCAACACAGCCACAGCGGCAGCTTTGCCCGTTTTGCGCGAGCACTTTGCCCCCCTGCCCGTTCTGGGCGTGGTGGAACCCGGTGCTCAGGCCGCTGCCGCTGCCAGCATTAACGGCCGCATTGTTGTGCTTGCCACAGAGGCCACCATTAACGGCGGGGCCTACCAGCAGGCGATTGCACACATTCGGCCCGAGGCCACAGTTTTGGTACGCGCCTGCAACCTCTTCGTGCCGCTGGCCGAAGAAGGCTGGATGGACGGCCCCATAGTAGAGGATATCGCCCGGCGCTATCTTGAAGGATTTTTTGATACGCCCGTGGGGGCAAATTCAGATTCTGCCGCCATACGCCCAGACACGATGGTGCTCGGCTGCACGCACTACCCCCTGCTCCAGAAAGCTTTACGCAAGGTTGTGGGCCCGGAGGTGCATATTGTGGACTCCGCCGCGACCACTGCCGAATTTGTGACGGAAGAACTGGCCCGCCTGCACCTGCTGCATCCCGAAGGGCAGCTTGCCGACGCTGGAACAAGTACGTGCCGCCACGGAAACAGCCTGTTTTTGACCACAGATCATGTTGCCCGCTTTATCAGGACTGGCAGCCTGTTTCTGGGCAGGGACATGACCGAAAGCGAAGTAACTTTGGTAGACCTTTAATAATTGACTTTTATTTTCAAACATTTCAAAAGACTACCCGGAAACTTCTGACACCGACACAGGTCTTGCAGATACGTCCCCTTTGGGTCAGGTAAGGTCAAAAAGCTTGCGCGGCGCGCATTTCAAGCTTTTTCGTTGACAGAAAAACATCGCTAACGTAATGAAACAACAGTCTGACGGCGCAATACACGTCATCGTTCGAAATCCCCCATGGCGCGCTATGTCGGGTTGGCATAGCAGCGACTACCCCATGCGAGATCGGCCCGTCGGGCCACCGCCCTACGGCCATACAGCCGTGTCTGGTCCGATATGGCACCAATCAGGGAACAAACCGAAATCCTTTATGGAGAAGCATCATGACTAAAGCTGAGCTTGTTGAAAAAATCCATGCCAAAGCCGGCCTGCCCACCAAGGCCAAAGCTGAAGAAGCCCTTGACGCCGTTGTGGCCTCCCTGCGTGAAGCCCTGGCCTCTGGCGAATCCGTGACCTTCACCGGTTTCGGCAGCTTCAAGGTTGTGGAACGCGCAGCCCGCAAGGGTCGCAACCCCCGCACCGGCAAGGAAATCACCATTCCGGCCAGCAAGGTTGCCAAGTTCACGCCCGGCAAGGGCCTGAAGGACGCCATCAAATAAATATGGCTTCATAGAGTTTTTGCGGCGCGTTCTCCCACTACGAGGAGAACGCGCCGTCTTTTTATTTATGCCGCAACGGTCCATTTTCCAGGTGCCCACCCGCCAGAGCCCATCCGTCCGTCAGCAAAACGTGAGTGAAAACAGTGAAAGCAGGCGTGGCATATAAATTTCACCACCCTGCTATTCTTCAGGTGAAGAGCTGCGGCGCATGCGAGGCATTATGAAGTTGGCAACATACGGGTGTGTATAGACCAGCATCACAACTGCTGCCTAAAAACAGACTATTCAGAGGCTGCCGTGGCACGCGAGCGCAATATTCAGGTTACTGTGGCGGCCCTCTCTTGAATTTCAGCGCAGAATACATTACTAGCTTGTGCAACGCCAACGCGCGCACCCTGCGGAGGGGTGGCAGAGCGGTTGATCGCGGCGGTCTTGAAAACCGTTGAAGGTGTGAGCCTTCCGGGGGTTCAAATCCCTCCCCCTCCGCCACAATGTTATTAAAACAGCTCACGTTCATCTATGAACGTGAGCTGTTTTTTGT
>NZ_JASGDK010000032.1:0-6349 GCF_047607245.1 Desulfovibrio sp. | reverse complement strand
GGACTGTTGGGGGGCCGTTACTCTTCGGGATAGTTTTTTTCTCACTGGCAAGCATGTTGGTGATTATGGGAATGGGGCGTTCTGCCTCAGCCCCTCTGCCGTCTCTCGAGAGCAGAGTTGGCATGACAGTTGTGCTGGTTTGGCTGCTGCTGGGCCTTGGAACCATCATCACCCTGGGAACACTTTGGCCGGTCTTGAGTCAGTTTTGGGAAACTACGCCCCTGGTCGTATCACAAAGTTTTTATAATACTGTATGTTTGCCCCTTTTTGTCATTTTGGCACTGATAATGGCTATTGCGCCCTGGCTGAATTGGCAAGGCGGACTGAACAAGCCCCAAAATGCTCTTATGACTGCGGCAGTATGGCTTGGCATCATCGTCGGTGGCATTCTTCTGGATATCAAACCAAGTTTGGCTGTTGCCGGAGTGGCTTCAGCGGTGAGCGTATTTACCACCACGATTATACTGGCTTTTTCGCTGGGCAAAAAAGCATTGTCTCGGCCTGTGCTTGCCAGCTATGGAACCCATGCAGCCTTTGCGCTCATTGTTCTTGGCGTGGCTGTTTCAGGCCCGTTTCAAGATGGTTGGGAGCGCCCAATGGCACTCAATGAGAGCTTTTCCGCCAATGGATACACTTTTACATACAAAAAGCTTCGTGAAATAAAAACCGACTCGTTGACGATCAACGAAGCAGAGATTGAAGTACTCAAGAATAATAGAGTGATAGGCATACTCAAGCCTCAGCAGCGCCTGTTTCGCAACTTTGATCATCCCAATAGCGAAGTCTCAACTCTGTTCAGCCTGGGCACAGAATTTTACGCGACCATTCACGATATAAAAGATGGTCAGCTTCAGCCCTTGCGAGTCAGCATACACCCCATGATCAACTGGGTATGGATTGGCAGTATTCTTATTAGCATATTGCCTCTTCTTGCCTGGCGTGTTCGTGCATCACGGAAGGAAGAAAGCCATGTCCACTAATGCTCAGAATTGCCTACAGGCCAGCGTGCCTATGTGGCAAAAACCAACTATCTGTCTTATGGCGTTCGGGATTTTTATTCTTTTTATGGTGGCCTTTGTTGGCGGCGCAGGATTACCCTCGGTCAGCCAGAAGGCAGGCGCCGCCGCAAGCGCATCAGACAGTATGGCGGAAGTAGGCGCACTTATGGCCAAACTGAAAAAGAATCCTCAGGATGTGACAACACTGCAAAACCTCGCCGAAATTTTCAGTCGTGAGCAGGACTGGGAAAGGGCGGCGCTTTTTTGGTCTAAGGCCATCGATCTCATGCCAGAGGATGTCAACGCCCTCAATCATCGTGCTGCGGCACTTGCCCGGGCGGGTAACTACAATGAGGCGATTCTTGACTATGAAAAGATACTTCGTCTTGATCCCAAAAATTACCATGCCTTATACTACCTTGGGGTAATACATAAATATGGTTTCCAGAATAAGGATAAGGCCAGGTTGTACCTGCAACAGGCTATTGATATGAAACCGCAGGAGCAAGAGTTTAAAAAAGCCATTGAAGAGGAATTAGCTGCCATGTAGAAAATAGAGATGCCGGGCGCGTGGCCCGGCATCTCTATTCAGAAAACGCAGTGCTGCCCCCCATCTTGGAAACAAGTGTTTTTCTGGTGATTCCAAGTTTTCTGGCAGCTTCACTTTTATTGCCACCAGCCTTTTCAACTAACTGCGTCACGATAACTCGCTCAATTTCTTCCAGGGTCATGTCTGCGAAATCAGTTCGGTCTGATGCCTTTTTTTTGCCTTCATCAGCGACACTTTTCGGCAACTCTCTCTGGCTGACGTATTCCCCCATAAGCAGCACCACTGCCCGTTCCACAGTATTTTCCAGCTCGCGTACGTTGCCGGGCCAGGGGTATTTTACCAGTTTGTCCATAGCGGCAGGCGTAAAACCCTTAATGGCTTTATCGTTTGCCTTCGCAAATTTTTTCAGAAACAGATTGGCAAGCAGGGGGATGTCTTCACGACGGTTCCTCAGGGCTGGCAGGTGCAACGAAACCACATTCAGCCTGTAATACAGGTCTTGCCGAAATCGGCCTTCAGCGACTTCTTCTTCCAGGTTCTTGTTTGTAGCAGCCAGAATACGCACATCAACCTTGATTGGAACGTCGCTACCTACACGCTGTATTTCACGTTCCTGAATAGCTCGAAGCAACTTGGCCTGCATGCTGATTGGCAAATCGCCTACTTCATCAAGAAATATGGTGCCTTTATCTGCGGCTGAAAAACGTCCTTCCCGACGCTTTTCAGCACCAGTGAACGCACCTTTTTCATGACCGAACAGTTCAGACTCCAGCAGAGATTCGCTCAACGCTGCACAGTTTACCGCAATATATGGTCCTCGTTGTCGCCCGCTGTTGGCATGAAGCATTTTTGCCACCAGCTCTTTTCCCGTTCCCGACTCACCAGTAATAAGCGCTGTGGCGTCTGAGGGCGCAACGGAAGACAACATTTCAAGCAACTGCCGCATGACAGGGCTTTGACCGATGAATCCGTCTGAAACAAAGGTATGGGCTATGGTGTTTTTGAGCGCTTTGACCTCATCACGCAGGGAAGCATGATCCAGGGCTCTTGCCAGCGTCAGCCGTAGATCTTCGAAATCAAGCGGCTTGCTTAGGTAGTCATACGCCCCGGATTTGAGCGCGTTTACGGCACTGTCAACATCCGAGTAGGCGGTCATGATTATGATCGGAATGGATGGATTGAACTCCCTTATTTTCTGCATGGCGGCGATACCGCTGATGCCTGCCATTCGCACGTCCATCAACACCAGGTCAAAGGGCTGTTTTTTACACGCCTCAACAGCAGCTTCGCCGTCTTCAAGGGTGGCAATGGCATATCCCCATTCGGCGAGCAGAGTCTTCAACGTGTTTCTATGACTGCTGTCATCATCCACCACCAGCAGATTTATGGTTTCTTTTGCCATGACGCCTCCTGTGGCCTCAAAGGAATACAAACGGTAAAAGAAGTACCCTGGCCCGGTTCGCTCGTCACGGATATGGTGCCGCCATGCCCTTCAATAATTTGCTGCACAATCGCCAGGCCGAGGCCTGTTCCCGAAGGTTTGGTTGTAAAATATGGCGTGAAAATTGATTCCAGCACGTCCGGGGCAATGCCATACCCGGTGTCCGACACTTCGATAGCGTACTCTTCGTTTGAGAACGGCTTCACAGTGACGCCAAGCTTACCTCCTGGCTGCATAGCCTGAAGCGCGTTCAAAAAAAGATTCAGCAATGCCTGGGTAAGTCGTTCACTACTGGCAAACACAAGGGGAAAATCTTTACGAGCGGTGTACTCAACCGTAATTTTTGCACTTTTAATATCTACTTCAGTCAACCGCAGAGCACGCGTAATGACTGCGTCAATATCCGTTTCAGAAAATTTGATCATTGTGGGCCGCGCAAATTCCAGAAGTTCTGCCACAACCCCGTTCAGTCTGTTCACCTCCAGAACCATTGTATCGGCCGCTTCTTTTTCCGGCCCTCCTTCCAGCATTTTTCTGGCAATATAGGTCGCCAGCCCCTTGATGGAGCTCAAGGGGTTTCTTATCTCGTGGGCTACACCGGCAGCCAGGGTGCCGAGCGTTGTAAGGCGGGTGTTTTTTTGCGCTTCGCCCTGAAGCCGCTTGAGTTCAGTAATGTCACGCAGAATATAAAGATATCCCAGAAACAGGCCACCATCGTCCCGAATCTCAGAAGCGCTGACGCTCACAGGAATGCGTTTGCCCCCAATGGGTATCAGCTCGGTCTCCCGTTCCAAAATTTTTTTATCTCTCGCAAGTGCACTTGTGATTGAATCCCAGTCCAGCCCGGAAAGAATTTTAACAGGTTGGCCCTGTACCACATCTCTGCTGGTTTTAAACATGGTCAGGGCAGTTGCATTGATCATGCTGAGGTTATCTTCCGGGTCACTTGTTACCAGACCCAGAGGTAGGCTTCTCAATACTTCCGAAGCCAGCGCCTGGGTGTCTTTCAGTTTGCGGCAGGACACTTTATGGCTATGGGCCCAGAACATTGAAATAAACCCGCCAAAGCCCAGGCCTGCGACCAGGCAGGCGGCAAGCAGGTTATTCATCAGGTCGGCGGCAAGTGCATCGTCAAAGGGATTTTTGTCGAACCCAACAAAAATGAAAGAACTTGCGGTTCCTTTTTCAAGTGATTCTGCCTGGCTGACTCCCCCGACGCCCATATGGGAACCAAGGTGTTCGCGATGAGTTTCTCCCTGTTTTTTGGCGTGTGCGCCCTGGGGCTCATGATCTTGCGATAAGGGGGAAAAACCACGGTACACTTCAAAGACCTTGCCCCTGTCATCGCGCCCATCTTTATATTCGGCAATACGCGTAACAAGGTCCCCCGGCAAAGATCCATCTGGCACAGTACTGCCTACGTTGGAGACATTACTGTGAGCCATAATTTTTCCACTTGGGGCCACAATAGACATATAGACGATACCGGGCTGCCGAGCCGTTTCTTCGATGAGCGCCTGCAGCAGATCACCCTGAACGCCCAACCCTTTTTCTGTGCGGGCTCCGGCTTCCAGAGCCCATATTAAGGCTTCTGCCCGCTCAAAATAACTCTGGATGGTGTGCGTTCTTTCTCTTTCAGAGTTTCTGATGGCAAGAACCAGCACCGCCAGCCCAAGGATAAAGGACACGCCGACCAGGAGCCACGGTGAAAACCCAAAAAGGTATTTTCCTGGCTGGCGGATGGTCAGAGTTGAAGAAAATTTCATTTAAGCCCTCTTTTGCAGGGTGATTTCAGATTGGCCTTTGGGTTTTTTTGACCCAACATTTCATTCCTTTTGAGTAATTTTTTTGTACATTGTTTTTATTTCAACATGGCAACATAAATTGCACTGCAAATAAAGTATGTTACATGAAAAAAATTGGAACGGGATTTGCTAATGGTTAAAACACGGATTCTGTAAAAAGGGATACCGCGGCTATTATGAACCAGTTGCACAATACACTTTGTTGTCCGTAGCCATAAGGAATAAAAATATGCTCGAACACTACTTCATGAAATTATCTCATTGGGAAGCGTGGGTACTGGGACTCATGCTGCTTGCCATCATTGTCTCCGGTGTTTTTATCCTCAGCCACAACAGGAAAAAGTATTCACGAAATTACGACAGGCTTGATTCTTTGGAAATATTAAAATCAAGATTGGCTCGTGGTGAAATATCTGTAGAAGAGTTTAATACGCTCAGAGGATTCCTTGATATTAAATAACATCTCAACGCAGTATCACCGCATAAGAAATAGCAAAGATGGCTGTGGTTCAGGCAGCATGGCCGTCTTTGTCATCATCCAGGTGTGATTGATTCCCATTTTTGCAGAGTCCGCTTCTATTCGAGGTGCGAATAACATCTGAGGGCAACAGAGGTGTAATCAAGTCAGCTGGCAAACCGGTGGTCACAATTCTTGAGCGGCAGCCTGTTCTTGCCAAGCAGCACCGCTATGTGACTAATGGTTCGTCTGGCTGGACAAATGCAAGCTATGCTGGCTTGTCTCACAAACAGCCACAATAAGACTGATATTGTCATTACCGCCACCATCAAGGGCGGTCTGCAACAAACTGCCTGTCAAATTTTCTGGTTCAGTATCAATAGTCAAAAGATGCTTCATTGTATCCAGCGACACCTCATCGTGGAGGCCGTCAGTACACAGCAGTAGCTTGTCCCCAGCAATCAAGTCAGTGCGTCCTTGTTCGAGTTGCAGGTCACGTCCTCCCAGGCACTGCTCAAGCACATTCTTGAGCGGGTGTTTTCGTGCCTGCTCAACGGTAATATCACCTGCCTGAATCATGCTGGTGAGAAAACGGTGATCGGTAGTGAGTTGCTCAAGTTTTTGGGCTCGAAGGCGATAGAGCCTGCTGTCTCCCACATGAACCCAGTAGAGATCGCCTTGATGCAGCAGAGCCGCAGTAAGCGTTGTTCCCATGCCATCAAGGGCTGTATGTGTAGCTGCGTGCTGGTAAATTTTTTCGTGAGCTTTTATGGCTGCTTGTTCAAGGGTAAAGATATCAAGCTCGTGACTGGCAGCAAGCTCCAGCTCCTTTACTGCAATGGATGCAGCTATGTCACCACCGTCGACACCGCCCATACCATCTGCCACCGCTAACAACAGTGGCCCATTGGCACAGTGAACAGTGAGTACCCTGTCTTCATTTACCTTTCTGATATTGCCTTTGTGGCTGGCAGCATGCAGGGAAAAAGAAATCATTCGCTGCTCGATGTTGTGGTGTTGCGTACGGTTCTAAAGCCCACATCAGGAAAAGCTTCCCATTTCTGCCTCAGTGGTGGGCATATATCCTTTGTTTCTTTC
>NZ_JASGDK010000031.1:0-3812 GCF_047607245.1 Desulfovibrio sp. | reverse complement strand
TATGCTCTTACCGCTTTCGGAGAAGGGCATCTTAAAGATTTCATTGATGAATCCATTGAGATTATTGAAAATCTCACCAACGGTCTTCTGGAGCTTGAAGAAAATCCCACAGGCCAGAATGAGCTTGTTAACGATCTCTTCCGGTTTTTCCATAATATGAAGGGCAACAGCGGCATTATTGGCTATAATGACCTTAATGCGCTTACCCATGAAGCAGAAACGCTTCTCAATAATGTGCGTCAGGACAAAATCACGCCAACGCATGAGCTTATAGACCTGCTCCTGCTGGTTGTGGATGTGATGGAAGCCTTGGTGCATAATATTGACATCACCTCTGGTCAGGCGACCCCTTTTGAAACAGACACGGTTATCAGACAACTGCAGGCTGCCCTGGCAGGTGGTCCGATTGCTTTGCCCGCTGAGCTGCTGACAGCACAAGGACGTGAATCTGCCACCGATGAACCGCAGCAGTCTTTGGTGGAAACTGAATCAAAGGCTTCCCCTGTTGAGGTCGTTACCCCAACTATCATTCCTGTTGGCTCCGAAGATGACGACACAGAAGCTTTCCGGGTCACAGTTCAGCAACAGATCGAAATCATCCATGCCGCGCTGGAAACGCTCAAAAAAGACGGCAGTCACAAAGATTCCATTGATGCCCTCTTCCGCTGCCTTGTAGCAATAAAAAATGCCTGCGCCTTTGTGGGGCTTGCTGATATCAAAACCTATGCTGAACGCACTGCAGGCATCGTTGACCAAGGACGGAGCAGCGACATCGATTTTGGTCTCATGGTTGATTTGCTGAGTCAGGAAGTAAGCATCATTGAGGATATGATCCGTCAGGCTTTGGCCGAGGGCAGGGTTGCGGCGGATGCTTGTTCGACTTCGGAGAAAAATGCTGAAGATACCGAAGAGGACAACTTAGCCCAACCAGTAAGCACTGATACTCCGCAAAATCATGCACCTGAAACAACAGTCGATCATTCTTCGCTTCAGGCTCCTGCGGCAGCCGCTGAGCAAGAAGAGCCTAAAGTTGTAACTGCGCCGATGACGGTACCCCCCGTCTCTCCCGCTGTCACACAGAGCAAAGCTGCGGCGCCAGCCCCACAAACTGCAACTACAGCTCAACCAGCGCGCGCACCTGCTCCCCAAGCCAAGAACGCCGCGCCTGCTGCTGAAAACCACAAGAGCTCATCGACGATACGTGTGGATCATGAGCGGCTTGACCATCTCATGAACCTTATTGGCGAGCTGATTATCAACCGCAATCGATATACTCTTATTGCCCGCTCGCTTGAAGACACAAGTGAAAATGTCGATATCTCCCATGTGGCGCAAAGTCTTTCCGAAACAACGTACGCTATGGCACGCATTTCTGACGACCTGCAAGATACCATTATGAAAGTGCGTATGGTGCCGGTGTCTTCAGTTTTTTCACGCTTCCCCAGGCTTGTGCGCGACTTATCGCGCAAAAGTGGTAAAGAAGTGGACTTGATTATGGAAGGGGAAGAAACTGAGCTGGATAAAAGTGTGGTTGAAGTTATTGGCGACCCCCTGGTTCATCTCATTCGTAACTCTGTCGATCACGGGATAGAACCCGAGGACGTCCGGCTCGCTGCAGGTAAGCCAGCCAAGGGCAAAGTAACGTTGCGCGCCTTCCACAAAGGCAATTCTGTGGCCATTGAGATTGAAGACGATGGCAAAGGAATTGACCCTGTCAAAATGCGCGAAATCGCTGTACGCAAAGGCGTAATTACGGCAGAAGAAGCAGCTCAACTTGATGACCGCGAGGCTGTGGAACTTATCTTCGCGCCTGGCTTCTCTTCGGCTGACCAGATCACTGATATTTCTGGCCGAGGCGTCGGGATGGACGTTGTGCGCACCAATATCAAAAACCTCAAGGGCAGTGTCAGCACCCACTCCGAAGTTGGCAAAGGCACACGCTTCACCCTCAGCCTGCCGCTGACCTTGGCTATTATTGACGCTCTTATGGTTAATGTTTCCGGTCAGATGTATGCCATACCTCTGGATGCGGTATCTGAAACGACAAAAATTGAGGCTCAGCGCCTTACGGACGTAAAGGGCCGGAAAGCCGTCACCTTGCGCGGAGAAGTGCTGGGCATAGTTGAAATGTCGGAAATGCTTGGTCTTCCTCGCACCGATGAACCTCTGCCAGAAGTGCTTTCCGTCGTGGTCATTCATGACAACGATCGCCGGCTCGGTTTGGTAGTCGACAGGTTACTTGAACGCCAAGAAATAGTGATTAAACCCCTTGGAGCCTACCTCGGCGATCTTAAAGGCATTTCAGGAGCCACAATTATGGGCGATGGCTCTGTAATCCTGATTCTGGATCCGCACGAGATATATATTATGGCTACATCCAAGGCTACCACGATCGTCCCGGCCGGTGAAAACAAACAAGTGGCCGCGGCAGCCAGGATGTGACGTTTTGTGAAGGAACTGCCGATTAGGGAGTGACTGTATTGTGTTTCATGTCAGTTTTGAGAAAATTTCTTGCCTTTTGATGCTGCATCAGCTATAGCACTTCTTCGCGCGGTTATGCCCTCTCTTACGCTGATCATCTTCCGGCGCTGGGCCTTGTTTTTGCCGCATGTGAAGTGAACAACTTTTTTGCATATACGGAGGATAGTATGAGCAAGGAATGCATTTTCTGCGGCAAAAAGCCCCAAGTTGGCAATCTTGTCAGCCATTCCAATATCAAGACGAAGCGTCGCTTTAACCCCAATCTTCAGCGCGTTCGGCATCAGTTTGCCGATGGCAGCGTGAGAACCCTCACGGTTTGCACTCGCTGCATCCGCTCTGGTGTGGTTTCAAAACCCCTGGTGCGCAAGCAGGGTTAACACGTTTTTTTGCATCTGAGGCCCCGTCAGTCTTCTGTCGGGGCCTTTTTTGCTATATGCACACTTTTTATCGCTTTTTAAAGCCCTCCCTCAGCGGGCGCTGGCTTATTCGCCGAAGGCCCAACAGTCTGCCGCGGTATTGGCGCAACATTAGCCAAGCCAGCGGAGCAGACAGCTACGTGCGCTTTCGCGACTGGCTGCTGGTGCTCAACGCATGCAATATCCCACACAGAACTGCCTCTCTGTCTGGCAGAGAACAGATCTATGTTCCTCCGCTTATGGAAGGCATAGCCCTGTCGGAGCTAGATGCATTCTCTGAAGAAAATAACAGACTAGAGCCTGTTTCTACTCCAATGCACATGCATCGGCACTATGCAGTTGCAGCTCTTTTTCTCTTGCCTTTGCTAGTCTGGCATGGCTGGCGTGTGGCCTGGTGGCCTGCACCGTCGTTTTTGCCACCACCGAACACTTGGGCGGACGCGGGGATACTTGATAACATACTCGTGTATATATATGGCCAATGGTATCGGCTGGCCACAGCGCTAACTCTGCATGTCGGACTTACTCATTTGTGCGGTAACCTGGTTTTTGGCTCTCTATTCATTTCTTTGCTTGCCCGCCTCACAGGTATAGGCCGAGCGTTATGGCTCACGATGGCCGGGGGTATCATTGGCAATGGGCTAACCGTACTTTTACGCCCAAAACTCGTCACAAGTATGGGATTTTCCACGGCTCTCTTCGCTTGCGTGGGGACATTGGCCGGATTTATGGCCATGCACCACAGCCAAAGACGCAAGGCAATTTTACCAATAGCAGCAGGCATAGCCATATTGGCCATGCTCGGCACTGAAGGTGAAAATACAGATTACGCGGCTCATATTGCAGGCTTGTTTAGTGGTATGGCGCTTGGCACATGGGAGGCTTGGCGCTTGCGCAAAAACTGGCCCGCGCTTC
>NZ_JASGDK010000030.1:0-8833 GCF_047607245.1 Desulfovibrio sp. | reverse complement strand
TATGCTCCCCTTTGCTTAAACTGTCAATCACTTTTTTCGCTTTCCGAAAAGTTCCTGGCATCGCAAGTCAAAGTCATTATTCAGTTTTGTATGAGCGAGGGAGACTTATGCTCCTCTTTTCGAACCCGGTCAATCACTTTCTTCGACTTCGCGAAACTTTGTTTCGCTTGTGTGTCGTTTTGAAGTCACCGCCGTTGCGCGAAACGAGAAGATAGGAGAACCACCTCAAAGAGTCAAGGCTAATCTTGTTTTTTTACAACATTTCCCACAATTGCCTTCAAATAGGCCCCATATCCCCTCTACGCAAGCGCAATCCGCGCAGCACAAGAACCAGCCCACACCCGGCCAGAGCACTCTGCCAAGGGGCTGCCCCTCCATACATAAGGGCGGCCAGTGCCAGCATTGCTCCCAGCGCCGCGGCAGTTGCGTAAAGGTCTTCTTCCACAAAACGCGCACTGTCGCCCAAGGCTACATCGCGCACTACCCCGCCAGCCAGAGCGGACAGTACCCCCAGCACGAGGCAGCCTGTAACGCCCAGCCCTGAAAAGAACCCGGCTACGGCTGCTACCCCGGCGACCAGAGACAGGCCCAGACTGTCCAGCCAGTAAAAAGCTTTCCACGAATGCCTGCTGCGTGCCACAACTACACCTATCAGGCTTCCAACAACAGAAACAGCAAGATAGTCTCCGCGGTTCAAGGCCAACACCGGATGCCCCAGCAAGCTTTCACGCAGAAGCGGCGCAGACAGGCCAGCCAAACAGGCCAACACCGCTGCGCCGCTGAAATGTGCCCCGCCCGATCTCGCCCGGCAGGATGCGGCGGCGGCCAGCATAAAGCTGGCCGCCAGATCAAGAACATATAATAAAGGGTCTTGTGTCATACTATATGACCTGTGCCCTGCGCTACGCCAACCTACTTGGCAAGGCCTACAGCCCGCCGTTCGCGGATGACCGTGACGCGGATCTGCCCAGGGTATGTCAGATTTTTTTCAATTTTTTCAGCTATATCCTTACACAGGACATAGGTGGTGTCGTCATCCACCTGATCAGAATTGACCATCACGCGGATCTCACGTCCAGCCTGAATGGCGTAAGCCTTGCTGACGCCGTCAAAGCTGGTGGCGATGCCTTCCAGATCTTCCAGCCTTTTCACATAGTTTTCAAGCAGTTCCTTGCGTGCGCCAGGACGTGCGCCTGAAATGGAATCCGCCGCCTGAACCAGCACGGCCAAAGCCGTGGACGGGCGCTGGTCTTCGTGGTGGGCGGCGATAGCGTGGATGATCTCCTGGCTTTCATTATACTTCTTGGCCAGGTCTGCGCCAATAAGCGCGTGGGGGCCTTCTACTTCATGATCCACAGCCTTGCCGATGTCATGCAGCAAGCCGGCGCGCTTGGCCTTTTTTACATCCATGCCCAGCTCCGCTGCCATCATGCCGCACAGGGCGGACACTTCCAGCGAGTGCTGCAACACATTTTGCGTAAAAGAGGTACGGTAGCGCAGCTGCCCGAGAAGGCGCACGATTTCGGGATGGATGCCGTGTACGCCTGCGTCGAAAGTGGCCTGTTCGCCAACTTCGCGCACCTGGGCGTCCAGTTCCTGTTCGCATTTCTGCACAATATCTTCAATACGGGCGGGATGAATGCGGCCATCCTGAATAAGACGTTCCAGGGCCATCTTGGCGACCTGACGCCTCAAGGGGCTGTAAGCGGAAAGAATGACGGTTTCAGGAGTGTCATCAATGATGAGATCCACACCAGTGGCGGATTCAAGCGCGCGGATATTGCGGCCTTCGCGGCCAATGATACGGCCCTTCATGTCTTCGCTGGGCAGGGCGACGGCAGTGACGGTCTGCTCGTTCACATAATCGCCCGCATAGCGCTGGATGACATTGCAAAGAATTTCTTTGGCCTTGCGGTCGGCAGTTTCGCGGGCTTCCATCTCGATCTGGCGGATCATTTTGGCGGATTCATGCCGCGTTTTGGCTTCGACTTCCGTAAAAAGCTGCGCCTTGGCTTCATCAACGGTAAAGCCAGATATCTGCGCCAAGCGCTGTTCCTGCTCCTCTATACGGGTTTGCAGAAACATCTCGGATTCGGTCAATTGCCGTTCCTTGCGGGCCAGATCCTTTTCAGAAGCGAGCAATTCGTGCTCTTTGGCGGTGGCTTTTTCCAGCTTTTCTTCAAGGCGGCCACCCATTTCTTCCAGTTTGCGTTCGCGTGTTTTGACTTCACGCTCACGCTCTTTGAACTCGTTTTCAAGTTCGCGTTTCTGGTTGAACAGGTCGTCTTGCCCTTGAAGCAAAATTTCTTTTTTCTGCGCCTGCGCCTCTTTGCGTGCCTCGGCCACAATACGCTTGGCCAGGTCATCGGCGTCGCCGATGCGCTTGGTTGTAGACCGCTTATACACCACCGCGCCCAGTGCCGCCCCCAGCAACACGGACGCCAGCAGCGCCACTATGAACAATGGGTCCATGAATCCAGCCTCTCTTTTATCAATACGGGACCAGCCCTAGAACCAGCCCGGCGAACACCGACAGCCCAATACAGGCCGACGTAGCAATGGAGCCCAAAGGGGCTGCTGAGACCCTGGCTGGATGCCGCGGACGCGGCAATGAGGATGGCGTTGCAAAAGGAATGAAGGCCCATAGCGGAAGCTGGAATCCCAAACTACTGCTGAAAGCGGCTTTCCCCAGAGAGCCGTGTCATGCATGCGGTACAGAACCTGGATAACCAGGTCGGGAGCCTGTATGTTCTCTTAAGGCGTCCCGGTCGTGGCCGGGCTTGCACACAGAGAACAGAGACTACTCCCTTTTACAATCTTGTCAGGTTAGCACCGAGGCATAAATCACGCGCTCCCCAGGGAAGCGCATAAGGAATCTAAAAAGATTCCTCTATCTTCGAAAGCAGGGTTCCGACGCGTTCATGCGCGTCAGCCTGCTCTTTCTGCGATTGCAACAAATCATCCGCCAGTCCAAGGGCCATAAAGGTCAGCAGAATATCCTTGGTCTGCCCTCCGTGGAACCTCAGCTTCTGGTCAGCAAACCGTTCTTCGACAAGCCGCACAGCTTCATACACGCGGTCCATATCTGCACCGGGCTTGAAAGCTATGCTCAAGCCAAGAACGGTAAGGTTAATAGCGTCCTGATTCACAAAAACCTACTCTACGCTGTCGTGCTCCTGAATGTTGCGCAGCACGGCGTCAATGCGCGTAAGCGCCTGAGCTCGCAGCTGTTCTTCATTCTCAAGAGCCTCACGCAGTCTGTGGTTTTCATCTTCCAGAGCGGCCTTTTCCGCCCCCATAGCGGCAGACTCAGCGCTAATACGCGCGTTCTCCGCCTTAAGGCGGTCAAGCCTGGCCAAAAGAGCCCCAACTTGTGTTTCAAGCTGTTCCAGAAGTTCCATGCTTCATAGATAGCATCGCACCAGAGCCTTGGCAAGAATGGATGCGGCAAAATCCAAAAAAAACCGCGCCGTTCTTGACTTGACGGCGCGGGTAGATTTTATGGGCCTCAATGGCGGCTTTGCGGCACTTTTGGCAAACCAATTTTCACATATCTGCCATAAATTTCGCCTGAAAACCGTGTGCAAGGCAAATGAATGTCGCGCGTCAGCTTTGACGGAACGTCGTGCAACCTTGCCTGGCGATGCAAACAGCGCGTCAATTCTTTCTGCGCGGCAGGTTTTTCTGCTTTTCTCTGGCAATACCAAGCTCACCGGCAGGCACGTCCATAGTGATGACCGATCCGGCCCCCACAAGAGCATCATCGCCCACGCTCACCGGAGCCACCAGTGCGGTGTTGCTGCCAATGAACGCGTGTTGACCGATCTTGGTGATATGTTTGTTTTTACCGTCGTAATTGCAGGTTATGGTGCCAGCCCCGATATTGCTGCCAGCGCCAATATCGGCATCTCCGAGGTAACTCAGATGGTTGGCCTTGGCGCCCTGCCCCAGGCGTGCCTTCTTCAGCTCGACAAAGTTGCCCACATGAGATTCGGCCTCAAGTACAGCGCCGGGACGCAGCCTGGCATAAGGCCCCACAAGGGCCCCTTCGCCCACTTGCGCACCCTCAAGATGCGAAAAAGAGCGAATCTGCGCGCCGCTGCTGACGACGCTGTCGCGCAGCACACAATGCGAGGCCACCGAGGCCCCGCGCAAGACGCGGGAGCATCCGTAAATTTCGCAAGGGCCTGTAAGTTCCACACCGGGTTCCACCTCAGCCAGAAGCCCCACGCGCACACTGTCCGCAGCGTGAATAATAACGCCAGAGGTCAGCAGGTCGCGCACACGCCGGGCACGCAGTGTTTCTTCCATCCGCTCCAGTTCCAGAGGGGAGTTCACACCCATGAGGCCGTCGTCACGCCCGCAACGTACGCCGAGAACATTATATTTTTCCGCCACGGCCAAACCGACGAGGTCGGTGATATAATATTCGCCACTCTTGTTGGTGTTACCAAGGTGGGGCAGCAGACTTTCCACAGCAGCAAGCGCGCAGTAATACATGCCTGCGTTGACTTCGTTGGTGGGCGGGCCATAGAGCGCCGGATCGTAATCCTTGGCCTCAACAATGGCGCGCACGTCATCTCCCTGCCTGACTACCCGGCCATAGGCCCCGGGATTGTCCAGTTCAATGGTGGCAAAAGCCAGATCGGCCCCCACGGCCTCGGCCAGAAACTGCCGCACAAGAGACTCGGAAAGCAGTGGCGCGTCACCGTTGACAACCAGAAGATGCGTGCAGCCAGCCCTGGTCAGGGCGGGCAAAGCCTGTATGAGAGCGTGCCCGGTGCCAAGCTGCTGTTCCTGAAGAACATGCGGCACTTCGGGAAAGGCGGCCTGCACCATATCGGCCCGGTGCCCAGTCACAATCCACACATCCTCAGCAAATACGGGGCGCAAAGCCGCAAGCACACAGGCCAGCATGGGTTCGCCCAGCATGGTCTGCAAAACCTTGGGCTTGTCGGAATGCATGCGGGTGCCCTTGCCTGCCGCCAGAATGAGGGCTGCGTTCTTTGGCATTACTGTCTCCTTATCTCTGCGCAAAAGCGGAATAACTTCACGCAGTGCAATAGCCTCTTGCGTGAAAAACGGCAAGGCAAATGCGGGTGCGCATATCCTTACTCCCCGCACGGCTGGAGCGCGAGGCTAGGGACGCAAAGCCGCAAAAAACCACTGTGCAGGCGGGCCTCCAATGCCTTTGGCGCAAGCTGTCCCACTCTGGGGAAGAGACGCTTCAAAATCATGACGGCCTTGGCCGCCTGTGGCGAAAGGATGGACTCCAGCGACAGGGCTGAAAGCAAACATTTTACAACGTAATGTGTGCGGATGCGCAACAGTTGCGCCTCGGCTTCGCCACCCTCCTTGTTCAAAGCCACAGCCCTGTGCACGGCCTGCACAAAAAAATCTTGCATCTTGTTCGACATATCTCTGTTGAAGGCCATCGTACCCATCGAAAACAGGCAGGCCGCCGCGTGTGCCAGCCAACCGGCAAGCTTGTCTGAGGGATAGCTTGGGATGCCGTCGAGCATGCTGCGAACTTTCAAGTGCATGAGGGCATCATGAAAAAACATACGCTCGGAGTTGTGCGTCATGTTGTCGCCGTGCTTTCTGTATATGACGAGTCCAAGAGGATTCACGCCCGCTTGGCAGCCAATACCATAACAGCGCAGCCAAAAATCGTGGTCTTCGCACGACTTGAGTGCCGTATCAAAAAAGCCCACCCGCCGCACAAGGTCCATACGCGTCAGGTGACAGTGCACCGGAGCCAAATTGGAATGGCAGGAGTGTATATCCCAATGACTGTTGACCAAGGGCCACAGATGCATGGGGCCAGAATCCTCTTCATCCCGCTTTTCCGCACAACGGCAAATGACCATGTCCAGATGGGGTTGCTCCGCGAAAACTTTCATCTGGCTAGTCAGCACATCTTCCGTATACAGGTCGTCGGCATCGAGAAAAGCTACAAAATCCCCATGCGCAGCCCTCAGGCCCGTGTTACGCGCAGCCGCGAGTCCCTGGTTATCCTGCCGGACATAGGTGACGCCCGTTCCCAGGGTCTTCGCCACATCCTGCGTATCGTCCGTAGAACCATCGTCCACCACGATGATTTCCACATTAAGATTGTCTGTCTTTTGGCTCAAGACACTACGTACGGCTTCAGACAGAAACCGGGCATAGTTGTAGGTAGGAATAATGACGGAAACCAGCGGCGGAGATGGCATAGCGCGTCCTGCGGCATGAGGGTGGCATGAGAATGGGAATTTGTGCGCCAACGGCTATCCAAATAAACTGCCGTTGGCGCACTGATAGGCTGAAACCTTTAAAGGCAGTTGCTTTAGTCCTGCCAGATAAAGGTAAAGATCTGTTCGACGTCAGGATGCAGGGACAGATGCACGGGGCAGGAATAGGCGCTCCGTTCTATGCTGGCCTTTTCCTTTTCGGAATAAGACCGTGCAGGCATTTTAAAAACAACCTCAATCTTGCCGATACGACGGGGACTGGCGCTCATAGTCTTGGTAATTTCCACTTCAGTGCCTGTCACGTCCACACCGTGATTTTTGCCATAAATGCCAATAATGGTCATGGCGCAGGCACCAACGGCAGTGGCACACAGATCAGTAGGAGAAAAAGATTCTCCTTTGCCCTGATTGTCGCTGGGGGCATCGGTAATGATCTTGGTGCCGCTCTGGTTATGCACGCATTCCATACGCAGATCACCAAGGTATTTGGCGCTCACAGTAGCCATAAGGCCTCCTTGTTCCACACGCGGCTTCGGCGGAACAAGTGAACCAGCCTGTAAGCGCAGCGGATGGATTTGATGTTAAAACACCTGATGCTCACGCAGAATGTTGCAGGCAATAACAAGCAGCGTCAAGCCTCCCACCAGTTCTGCCCAACCGTTGAGCGCGCAAAGATTGGCCAGAGTCTTCCCCAAAAATACGCCGCCAGCCGTGATTGCCGCGCAAATAATGCCTATCAGGGCTGCCTCGCCCCAGATGGGTGTGCCCAAAATGGCCAGAGAAAGCCCCACAGCCAGGGCGTCAATACTGGTGGCAACGCTCAACACCAAAAGATTGCTTCCGGCAGTGGGATCCACAGTGGGACAGGCGCAGGATTCACGATGTCTGAGCGCACGCAGTCCTGACAAAGCCATCTTGCCGCCTATCCAGCCCAGCAGGACAAAGGCGATCCAGTGGTCCCAGGATTCCATATACTCCCGCACCGACAAGCCCAGGTACCAGCCGATAACAGGCATGGCGAACTGAAAAAAGCCAAAAGCGGCTGAAAGACGCACATAGTGACGGGGTCTGGGCCTTTGCAAAGCACAGCCCGAGGCCACGGCAACGGCAAAAGCATCCATAGACAGGGCCACGGCCAGCAAAAATACGGCGAAAAACGTCATACGGGATCTCGTGCGCAGGCAGACCGCGCTTTTGGTTTGGGGTTTGACAAGACCCGCACACTATAGGGCATGCCCCGCTGCCGGACAAGTATACATATGCTGAAATACAAAATCGGCATACCCGTAACGAAAGAACCATTTATGAAAATTGCTTCGTATATTCGGCCAGTTCAGCCCGCATGCTGGCGCGGCAATTCACGGCTCCACCTGGCGACAGGGCATGTGACAGTATTGCTACAGCGAGCTTCACAGGCTACAAGACGGCATGCAAAACATACCTCTGGGACTTTTTTACTGGCAATGGGCCTCTAATATTCTGAGTATCGGCATGAGCGCAGCTGCGGCCCTGCCGGTCATCATGGCCCTGACCCTGCTGGCCGGAAGACGCGGCAACGCCCGCATGTGCATTATGGGCACACAGCGCCTCACGCGTCTTGCCCTGGGGCTCGGCCTGCTCGGCCCCCTGCTGACAGCCACCGATATTGCAGGCACCCTCATCAGCCTTAGCGGTTCCCTCAACGGCATCACCCTGTGGGACGATGCGGTGCTGCCCTACACAACCACTGTACTGGCCTGGATTGGTGGCCTGTGCTGCCTGTGGGTTGTGGCATATATGGATAAAAGCTCTCCCTTGACCGCCGGGCTACCCGATGAAGACGCCGCGGCCAGCAAAAGCTCCAAAGGGCACTCCTTGCGCAAGGGACGCCGTAATCCAGCCCCCATTGAAGGGTCCGGCAGACATGACCAACTGGACAGCGCCGCCATGCGCAGCAGATTGTTCCTGTATCTGCTGGCCGGGGTCTGCTTTTTCGCGGCGCATGCCCTGCCCAACTGGTCCTTTTCCGGTCCGCCACAGGGTATGGAGTGGGGACGCATGGTTTCTGCCGTGCTGGGCACAGCCACCCACAATTACTTCACCAGCTTTGCCCCGGCGGGCGCATTGGCTCTTTTGTCCCTGAGCGTCTTCTACGCGGGGCGCGCACGTTCTTCCGCCTCTACACCAGACAACTTCCCTGCTGCTGTGGACCTTGAAAAAGCCGTCCGCTGGTGCGCATTGTGGGCGCTGATCGGCTATATACCCCGCTGCATCGACCGCTGGGGCCTGTTCATTGGATTTTCGTTCAGCGGCCAGGGACTGCCCGACTGGCTCATGCCGCAGATCACAGGGTTGGTGCCGCTGACCCTGGCCGTTGCCTGCTGGGCCATACTGTTTACTATGCGTTCCCGCCTGCAGGTGCTGTGGCTCAACTGGCTGGCTCTGGCGTTGCTGATTGTTCGCCAAAGCCTGCCCTTCATTACCTATTTGCTGAAGAGCACGGCCTGATCCGGCACTTTGCGAAGCCAAGACGCACCACATGACGTTCATACAAAGTGAGGTTTCAATGCGCTTTCCCCTCTTTCTTCTGCTTCTTTTTGTCTGCGCCCTGAGCATCGGCT
>NZ_JASGDK010000029.1:0-3963 GCF_047607245.1 Desulfovibrio sp. | reverse complement strand
TACATTTTGGTCGGGGTAGAGCAGGGGGTGCTTCGGGGGGGATGCAAGGGGGGCCAAGAAGGGGGCGAAGCCCCATAACCGGCCCCGCCGTGCCGCACGCCGCGCAGGCGGCACGAATAGAAGAAATTGAAAGGCCCTCGTGCCCGCAGGCACGGAAATCTTTTTTTCAAAGGACAGGCTTTGCTCAATCCCCAAACAAAGTAAAAGGCTGTTTATCCGTCATCCGGGTAAACAGCCTTTCAAAAACAAACCTGTCTTCCCAAGCCTTGAATTACCTTGCAGAGATGAATCCCCGCGGCCATTCCAAGTTTGAGAAGAACCTATATCTTCCCCGTCACATCCACGCACTGCCAGGGCAGGCCATACTTGCCAAGATCCTTGAGGAAGGGATCAGGATCAAACTGTTCCATATTCCACACGCCGGGTTTGCGCCATGTGCCTTCGGCCACCATCTTGGAACCGATCATGGCGGGCACGCCCGTGGTGTACGAAATGGCCTGCGAACCCACTTCAGCATAGCATTCTTCGTGGTCGCAGATGTTATAGATGTAAACGGTTTTTTCCTTGCCTCCGCTGACGCCGCGCATGAGGTCGCCAATGCAGGTCTTGCCCTTGGTCAGGGGGCCAAGCGAGGCCGGGTCGGGCAGAAGTTTGGCAAGGAACTGGATGGGCACAATGTCCTGCCCCTGGAAGTTCACGGGATCAATGCGGGTCATGCCCACATTACCCAGCACCTTCAGGTGATTGAGATAATTGTCAGAGAACGTCATCCAGAAGCGGGCGCGGCGAATCCCCTTGAGGTTCTTTACCAGCGACTCAAGCTCTTCATGATACATGAGAAAGCACTTCTTGCCGCCAATGCCTTGGGGGAAATCAAAGTTCATCGACCAGGACAGGGGATCGGTTTCCACCCATTCGCCACGTTCCCAGTAGCGGCCCGGTGCGGTCACTTCGCGGATATTGATTTCAGGATTGAAGTTGGTGGCAAAAGGCTGGCCGTGATCGCCCGCATTGCAGTCGATGATGTCCAGCACATGCACTTCATCCAGCTCGTGCTTCATGACCCAGGCGGCAAATACGTTGGTGACGCCGGGGTCAAAGCCGGAACCGAGCAGGGCGGTAAGCCCGGCTTCGCGAAAGCGGTCAGCATAGGCCCACTGCCAGCTGTATTCAAACTTGGCGGTGTCCAGCGGTTCGTAGTTGGCTGTGTCGACATAATGCACGCCGCATTCAAGGCAGGCGTCCATTATGTGCAGGTCCTGATAGGGCAGGGCCACGTTGCACACGAGATCAGGCTTGATGCTGCGGATAAGCGCGCAGAGTTCGGGCACGTTGTCGGCATCCACCTGAGCAGTGGCAATGTCCACGCCGTAACGCGCCTTCACGCTCTTTGCGATGGCATCGCAACGGCCTACCGTGCGGCTGGCAAGGGTTATCTTGTCAAAAGTGCCGCCTTCCTTGGCCACTTGGGCGCATTTGTGGACAACCACGCTCCCGACGCCGCCCGCGCCGATGATAAGGATATTCGCCATAGCTCTTCCCTCTCCAGCAAGATAGGGGGTCAAAAGAAAATCCGTGCGGCCTCGCCGCCCGGTCACGTCCCATCACACAAAAAGCGCCTCTGGCAGCAGTTGCCGTTGCGGGCGCAAAGTCCGGCTATATGCCTGCAAAGACCGGATTCGTCAACCGGATTATAGGCATCCGGCTCGGCCTTTATACAGCCAGACCGTAATACTCCTGAAAACTCAAAAAGTCTGACCCTGCCTGCGAACAGGCGAGGGCTTGCAGCAATTCGTGAGCATGCTTGGACCTGCGGATGACGCATTCGGCGCGCCAATATCGCATTCGTGACTGCATCTGCGACCGCACTGAGGCAGCATTGGTAGCCGCATGCCGTTGCTGCCGTTGAAACGGAGTGACCGCTTTTATACTCGTAGCAGGTCGTCTTCGGCATCCGCGGCGGTGTTGGCGGCGTCGCCGTCCAGCACCATCACATGGGCATGGCGTCCGGCCTTGCGGGCTTCTGCGGCAAGCTCCTGCCCTCTGGCGCGGCAGGCCGGGCATGCGTGGCGCGGTACAAGCAGGCAAAGCGAGCGGGCTACGCGTTCTGACGCAGTTTCAATGCGGCCAAGACCGGAGCAGTCCGGGCAGAGCCGCCAGGCTTCTGTCTGCCCCTCACTGAGCATATCCGTATCATAAAATATGTGTTTTTGCCTTACCCACCAGCGGTCCTGTCCCCGGCCTTCCACACGGCCTTCAAACGGTTCTGACGGCGGGTTGAAATAGTAGTCACGCACCTGTTCGCACAGGCGGGCTATGTACTGGCCCACTTTGGGGGCCTGCCGCGTGGCTTCCGGCGTCCAGCCCGGTTCGCGGATGTCGCCCGCGTCCAGTCCGGCCAGTGCCATACAGATACCCAGATTCACGTAGGGCAGCGCTCCCCGGATGGAGTAACCGCCTTCAAGCACCGCCACATGAGGATTCAGCAGTTTGGTCAGGGCTGCATAGCCCTGCGCCGACAGCTTCATGTTGGCCAAGGGGTCGGTGAAGTGGTTGTCCTGCCCGGCGGAGTTGATGACAAAATCCGGCTTGAAGTCTTCCAGAATGGGCAGTACCGCGTGCTCCACGGCGTAAAGATAGCCTTCGTCCGAGGTTTCCGGCGGCAGGGGGATGTTGATGGTACGGCCAAGAGCGCCGGGGCCGCCGCATTCCTTGAGAAATCCCGTGCCGGGGTAAAGGGTGCGCCCGTCCTGATGCAGGGAAATGAACAGGGTATGCGGATCGTTCCAGAACACGTCCTGCGTGCCGTCGCCGTGGTGCACGTCTGTATCCACAATGGCGATGCGCAAGGGGCGGCCGTCCGGGCGGGGGTAGTTGTCGCGGATGTATTCAACCATGACGGCTTCATTGTTGATATTGCAGAAGCCGCGGTTGCCGTGCACCACACGCATGGCGTGGTGCCCCGGCGGGCGCACAAGGGCAAAGGCGCGGTCTTCGTGCCCTTCAAGCACAAGGCGGGCGGCGCGTATGGCTCCGCCTGCCGCCGCCAGATGCGAATCTGTGCTCACGGCGCGGGCCGTGGGCAGGCAAAAGTGGGCACGCTCAAGCTGCGCGTGGCTGGCGAAGGACGGGCGGTATTCCGTAATACCGGGAATATCGAACAGCCCTTCTTCCACAAGCTGGTCGCGCGTATAGAGCAGGCGTTCTTCACGCTCGGGATGTGTGGCAGAAATGGCCCAGTCAAAGGCCGGAAAAAAGACCACTCCCAGCCGCTGTGCGGCACGGAAGGCGGTCTTTATGTCCACCTGCGGGGAACAGTGCGTTGCCGGGCGTTGCCCGGCCCGCAGATCAGTCATCGCCTTCGTCCAGAGCGTCAAAGATGTCTGCGCCGTAGCGGGCATAGGTCACCATACGGCCCATTTGGGCCAGACCCAGTGAGTAGGCCAGATTATTGCCAGCCACAGCTATGAACAGTAGGCCGTTTTCATCATACATAGCAAAGAGGCCGCCGGGGCCGTCTTCCCTGCGGAAGGCCACGCAGTACATGAGCTCGGGGTCGCCCAGAATGCCCGCCGCAGAATGGTTTTCAGGAGGTTCGGGCAGGGCGAATTCAAAGCCTTCGGCTCCGCCTGGACGGGGGATGAAATGCAGCTTTGTGCCTTCAATTTTGAGATCGTAAAATTCTTGCATGGTATTTCTCCCAACAGACGGATTATAAACAGGTTATGTGACAGAATTGTTATGAAGCCAGTTGTCATAGCGTGCGGGGCTGAATGTCTGGCCTGCGGCATCGGGTGCTTCACAGGGGCGCGCTACTGCGATGCGCTTTCTATTCGAGTCCCCGGCCACGGCGGCGCAAGTGCGCCTCAATGGCAGAGCGGCACTGAAGCACCACGTCTTCAGGCGGCTGCGCGGCATCAATGATGGCAAAGCGCTCAGGTTCTTCATCAGCAAGGGCGCGGT
>NZ_JASGDK010000028.1:0-14588 GCF_047607245.1 Desulfovibrio sp. | reverse complement strand
CCATAGAGCCGCATTCACACGTCCGCTACGCATTGTTCGGGCATAGCCTGGGCAGCGTCATGGCTCTTGAAACAGCCCGTGCGCTACAGCACGCCAATACGCCTATGCCTGCCGCTATCCTTGTTTCCGGTCGCTTTCCCCCTCACGCCCAGGCAACGCGCAAGCGCTTCCACACCATGCCTGACGCTGCCTTGCTTGATGAAATGCGCCGTCTTGGCGGAACCCCGGAAGAGATACTGAACAGCAAAGAAATCATTGAGATGCTGTTGCCCGTGGTACGCGATGATTTTCGCCTGCTTGAGACCTTTGATTCACCGCAACTTCCCCGAGTGGCCGCACCGATCCACGTATGCTGCGGCCGCGATGATGAAGATTCGCCAGTTGCCCTGCTGGAACGGTGGGAAGAGGTCACCTCGGCATCTTGCAACATTACGCTTTTCGAAGGTGGTCATTTTTATATCAACGAAAGCCGCGATGCCCTGCTGCATCATATTGACGTGGTAATGCGCAATGTTGGGAACCACCACGTCCTCAACCGGAGTTTATAATGCTCTCAACCTTAGACCACGCCAAATGGTTACCCATCACCCCTGACACGGACGCATCACTGCGCCTTTTCTGCATCCCCTTTGCAGGAGGCGGCGTTTCAATGTTTCGTGGCTGGCAGGAATATTTGCCCCATAACGTGCAACTATGCCCGGTGGCTCTGCCTGGCCGCGAAAAACGCATGGCGGAAAAATCCATTACCAACATTGCCGAGCTTACCGACATACTGTGCACTCTGCTTACACCCTACACCGACAAACCTTTTATTCTTTTCGGCCATTGCTTCGGAGGATGTCTCGCCTTTGAAACGGCTCGCAAGCTCCACTCCCGGGGGACAAGCCCGGCTATGCTTGCCGTATCCGGCTGCCGTGCACCGCATATTGAACCACCTCTCAAGATTGCGGACCTGCCTTCGGATTCCTTCACAGAAGCACTGCGCCGCTTCAAACTCACACCAGAAACAGTGCTCGACATTCCTGATCTGCTTGCCCTTTTTATCCCCACATTACGGGCCGACTTTAAAATGGACGAAACCTACCGCTACACAGAAAGTCTGCCTGTGTTTGATTTTCCTGTAGCTGTCATGTTTGGTGACGAAGATGCCATTATCCCACAGGAATGCATTACTCCCTGGCAAGGGTATGCCCATACACCCGTTACCCTGACCCAGTTCAACGGCGGGCATGTTTTTTTTGCCGACAACCCGGGGCCCATGCTGCACGCCATATTCACGGCCCTTGATGGCACCGTTAAACACTAACCTCTGTTGCCCTCCTTCATCAGGGCACTCTTCACTTCTGGGACAAGCATCATCGCCGGATGCTTGTCCTTTTGTATTATGAAGCGTTAATTTACAGAAAATAAATTTCATTTTCAATTCAGGGTATAATCGCTCCGACCTCGGGGATACTCCGGGCACGGTATTCCATACAGTGCTCAGAGTTACCTGTCCGGGGATATTGCAGCCCCATAATGGATTCATGCCGGAGTCGCTCATGCCTCATAAGCATATGAAACTTGGCCGCCATTTCCGCGCGTTACTGCTGCTGGTGGGTCCTATTCTCTTATCGCAGTACGCATATCTGGCTTCTGGCATGGCCGATACAATCATGTCCGGAAGCCTGGGCACAGTGTATCAGGCTGGCGTAGCCGTGGGGGCCGCCGTGTGGGTCCCAGTGCAAATGTTCATCACTGGCACATTATACGGCGTCATGATTGTAATTTCGCAACATCACGGCGGTGGCCGGCACGCTGAACTGGTTGCCACGGGACGCCAGGGGCTCTGGCTCGCCCTGCTTCTGGGACTGGCCGGAATGGGGCTACTGCTACTGGTTCCGCCCAATCTGACGCTTTTTGGCGTCACGCCGGATGTGGCCGAGCAAGCCGCAACTTACCTGAACTATCTTGTGTGGGGGCTGCCTTTTTCCAGCCTCGCCATTGGCATGCGCTTTTACTGCGACGGGCAAAAAAATGTGCTGCCCGCCACGGTTATTTCCATCATTACCGTTCTGGTCAATATCGTGCTCAACTACGGTCTGATGTTCGGCAACCTGGGCATGCCCAGCATGGGCGTTGCGGGCAGTGGCCTTGCCACGGGCATCAGCATGGCACTCTCAACACTGCTCTTCGCCGCCTATGTGAGTATCACCCCAGCGTATCGCCACCACCGCCTGCTGTCATCGTGGGCGCGTCCCATCCGGAAGAGCATCGGCACATTGACGGCCGTGGGTTTACCCATAGGCATTGCCCTTATTTCTGAATTTCTTGTCCTGTCAGTCATTGCGTTATGTATCAGCACCGGAGGGGCCGTCCCCATTGCTGCCCATCAGATTTCATTCAATTTCATGATGGTTCTGTTCGCCATTCCTACCAGCATTGCCATGGCGACTAGTATTCTGGTCGCCAATGAACGGGGAAAAAACAACCGCCAAGGTGAACAGGAGGTCGTCCTCACTTCCGTGGCCACCGGATGCTGCGTCGGACTGGCATTGACCATCATAATGTGGCTCTGCGCTGAGGGCATGGCCGGGGTGTACTCCAGTGACAGCGCCGTTATCAGCCTGGCCACGAGCATTCTGATGGTCGCGGCGCTGTTCCAGTTGGTCGACGCTGTGCAGATATGCCTCAATGGGGCGTTGCGAGGCATTGAGGACACGGTGATTCCTTTTCTTATTACCAGCGGCATCTATTGGCTGTTGGCCTTTCCCTTGGGCTACGCCCTCTCTGGCATGCCCCTGCCTTTTGGCTTGCGTCGGTTCATTCCTGACTATGGGGTTGTTGGCTGGTGGTTTGCGCTGGTGATCGGCATCACGCTGGTAGCCCTGTTGCTGGGACGCAGGGCTCTCAGGCTATTTTTTGGCAACAGGGGGGCTGACGCCCGCGCCGGGGTTCATGACTCTGCATCAGAACCCTCGCACTCGGGCGTATGAGCTGTTCGCTTGGCTATTAACAATGGAAGGAAAAGTAATGTCGCACCACAGATCCGCGGGGCAAAAACATCCAAAACATGTGCTTAACCAAACTCGCCGGGGTATTGCAGCCTTGGCCCTTTGCCTGACTATGGCCGTTCCGGGGGGGGCGTTGGCCGAAGACACGGCCACTGAGGAAAAAGAGAATTACCGGCTCCCGACCGTTATTGTCACAGCAGACAAGCGGGCCACGGATGTACAGAAAACGCCTTCTTCCATCTCGGTCCTCACAAGCGAAAAGCTTGAAGACGCCAAGGTGGACACCATCGAACGTGTTATGCAGAGAGTTCCCAACCTGAATCTCAGCCCCTTTATCGGCGGTGCGAGCCTGATGTCCTTCCGGGGTGTGACCACATCACCCGGCACGGCCACAAGCCCCATTGTCATGTATGTGGACGGCGTGCCGGTGGACACATACTTCAACCTGGACGCACCACTCATGAACGTGGAACGCGTGGAAGTTCTGCGCGGCCCCCAAAGCGCCATCTACGGCAAAAACGCCATGGGCGGCGTCATCAACGTCATTTCACGCAAGCCAGGCAATGAATGGCACGGCGGCATTCAGACCGAGTACGGTTCTTATAATACCTTCAAGGTCGGCGGAACCGTCAGCGGCCCCATTGTTGAAGACAAACTCTTTTTTTCGGTTTCGGGGCAGCACAACACCACCAACGGTTTTATGGAGCACGACGACACGTCCGACGGCAACAGGGAGCGTACAGAGCGCATTAAGGGGCAACTGCGCTTTACCCCTACCAAGGACACAGAATTTAACTTCCACATAAATTACACCGCCCGCCGCGACGGCTATTCCAACGCTATCTGGGGCGACAGCCCAACGCTGGATTCTCCGCTCAATGACGGAGACTACCTCAACACTGACATTCTTAATATGGCTCTTACTGCATCAGTAAATTTTGAGCCCCTTATCCTGGAATCCATCACCACCTTCCGTAGCGAGTTTTTGGACTACGCCTGCGATATGGCGTTTGTGTATAATCCGTTGACGCTGAACCCTCTGGGGGCCAGCGCAAAAAATTTCGATACCGGGCGCAAAAACGAGCGCAAGGAGTTCACACAGGAACTGCGCATCAAATCCCCGGACAGCGCCGATGGCGTAAACTGGCTGGCTGGCGTGTTTGGCGGATATACAGACATGCACATCCGTAGCGTGTATACCGACGCCAAGGCTAACAACTACCCTACTGGCATACCCGGCTTCACCACCACAGCCACCATGTATCAAAACCAGCCCAGCCACGAATACACGCAGGATTATGCCGCCTTTGGCGAACTGAGCGTCCCTCTGACCTCAAAACTGCGGGCCACTGGCGCTTTACGTGGTCAGTATACGCACAAAAAGATCAACATTCGCAATGATTCCACTATGAGTCTTCCAGATTTCGGCATCACGCAACAGCTGGCGAAAGTTGATAAAACGCATGATGATTCGTGGATGGAACTGCTGCCCAAATTTAATCTCAGCTATCAGTTTACTGACGATGTCATGATGTACGCTGGGGTCAACCGCAGCTTCATCCCGGGCGGCTTCAATAATGTGAGCAGTACCGGCTTCAACATGAAATACGACTCCCAGACCGCCTGGAACTATGAACTTGGCACAAAGACAGAATGGTTCGACAAAAAACTCCAGCTCAACGGGGCCCTTTTCTATTCAACTTTTAATAATCTTCAGGTCTTCAAATACGACGCAGGATCGGGCCAATATCTGAGCAGCAACGCCGGTTCCGCCAGAAGTTACGGTTTCGAAGTGGACGCCCTGGCGCATCTTTTGCCTGGTCTGGATGCCGAAGCCAGCTTCGGCTACACCAACGCCAAATTTGACGATTACACCCATAACGGCAAGGACTATTCCGGCAACAAAGTTCCCTACACTCCCGATTACACAGCCTCGTTTGCTCTTCAGTACCGTCACGAAACAGGTATCTTTGCCCGCGGTGAAGTGCTGCAGACAGGCGCTCTCTACTGGAGTGAAAACAACGAAGAACAGCGTGGCGACATCACCCTGCTTAATGCCCGTATCGGTTACGAATATGAAGGCTTTGGCGTTTATCTGTACGGCAATAACCTCACCAACCGGAACTACCTCTCCTACTACACACCAGTTTCCAACGTCGGCATGATGGCCCGCCCTCGTGAAATAGGCGTTCAGGCACAGTACACCTTCTGACCTGGTTTGCTGAAGCCCGCCCCGCCCGCCACGGTTCTTCGTGGCGGGCGAAATTTACCTACCTTACAGAGTGACCGCATATTATGGAAAAGACAACTAAGCTTATCCGCCTTTCTTCACGTTCCCGGCTTATGCTTGGCGGAGCCATTTTCTTCGGCGCTCTGGACGCCCTGCTTATCCCCATTCCTTTCCTGATGGCCTGGCGAATTATGGAACAACTCATGGGGCACGCCGTTCAGGGAAGTATCTCAACGCTTTTCTACTACGCAGCGCTGGCCGTTTTTGCCCGCTGGGCCTTCCAACTCTCCTCCATAGCCCTTTCGCACTTTGCGGCCTTACATGTTTCCACAGATCTGCGCCACAGGCTGTTGACACATCTGGGCGATCTGCCGCTTCACTGGCATGCCGGGCAGACCACAGGCGGCCTGAAAAAAGTGTTCACCACCGATGTCGGCCAGGTCGACGGCTTCATCGCCCATCACATCCCAGACACCATATCGGCATTGGTGCTACCTCTGACAGCGCTTTCTTGTCTGACTTGGATCAATTGGAAACTTGGGCTGTTGCTGATTCCGCTCTTTGTGTTGTGTCTGGTGCTCCAGGCTGGCAGCTATGCCGTCATGGGCAAAAATAATATCTGGAAAACCTATAACGAAGCCCTGGAAAACCTCAACGCGGCGGTGGTGGAGTTTGTACGGGGCATGCCCGTAATCAAACTTTTTAACCGTGGCGTGGACTCGTTTGCAAAAATGCGCGAAGCCATTGAGGCGTTCAGAGAAATACAGGTGTTGGGCTACAAAGTTTTCGCGCCCCGCTGGGCCATGTTTTCATCGTTGACGGTCATGCCATTCACCGTGGCGGCCATCGGCGGCAGTATCCTCTACCTCACAGGGCATGCCTCACTGGCGGACGTAACCCTCTTCCTTATGCTGGGCGGTGTGTCACTGTCGCCGCTCACAAAACTGAGCCGCCTGGCTGCTATTGCCGCTGAGGCCGGACAAAGTGTGACGCGCATACGTGCCGTATTCGCTGCCCCCGTTGAAGAACGCGGCACGCTTTCCGCAAATGCGGCAAGCACCGCACGCATAGAAGTGAATAACCTCTGCGTGCGTTTTGGCGATAAAACCATCCTCCAAAATATCAGCTTTACCGCCGAGCCCGGAACCACAACAGCGATAGTAGGCGCGAGCGGCTCAGGCAAAAGCACTCTGGCAGCCGTACTGGCGGGTATGGAAGAAATTTCGGGGGGCAGCGTGCGCATCGGCGGTCATGCCCTGGCAGAATTTCCCTCACCGGAACTGGCGCGTCTTGTTGCTCCGGTATTTCAGGCTCCCCATATTTTCACCACCACAGTGAGCGAAAACATTGCTCTTGGTGTGCCTGACGCCACCCCCGAAGCTATCACGGCTGCTGCGACAGCGGCCCGCTGCGACGAGTTCATCAAGGCTCTCCCCAAGGGGTTCAGCACGCGCATTGGCGACGGTGGAGAAACCCACCTCAGTGGCGGCCAAAAGCAACGTATCGCCCTTGCCAGAATGGCCTTGCGCCGCCCCCCCATCGTGATTCTGGACGAGGCCACGGCCTATGCCGATGCGGAAAGCGAAGCGGAAATCCAGGCAGCCCTGTCCACCCTGCTGCAGGGGTGCACGGTCGTGGCTGTGGCGCACCGCCTGCACACCATAGCCGGAGCAAATCAGATTCTTGTCATGGACAAGGGATGCATCGCCGAACGTGGTACGCATGAAAGCCTGCTGGCCTCTGACGGCATGTACGCCGCCATGTGGAACGCGCATCACAAGGCCCGTTCGTGGAGTATTACATCCGGAAAGAAGGACAGTCAGATATGCTGAACATACTTTCAATCCTCGCTGGTGGACTCGGCTCACTCAAGCGGGCGTGCACGCTCAATATGGCCCTCATGGGCGCACAACAGGCCTCATACGTCGTGGCATTCTTTCTTCTTCAGGCGCTTATGCCTGACAGTGAAAACGGAGCCCTGTCCCTGATTGTCTGGATATGTTTGCTGGCAAGCCTGGCCGTGGCCTACTGTGTTCTCAACCTGCGATACCTGCTGGCCGCCTTTACTGGCGCTTACGCCATCAGCTCTTCGCTGCGCCTGCGCCTCTGCAACCACCTGCGGGGGCTTTCCCTGGCTTTTTTCAAATCGCGCGACACAGGTGAGCTTTCCGCTTCGGTCATCGATGATATAAAAAGCATGGAAACCGTCTTCGGCATGTACCTCTTTGATCTCATTGCCTGTCTGGCTTTTCCACTGCTTCTCGGTCTCATCATGCTGTTTTTCAGCTGGCAGATCACCGGGGTGCTCCTGCTTTCGGTCATCTGCGCCCTGCCCTTGATGCTGCTGGCTTGCCGGGTGACGGCAAGTCAGGGGCACGCTTACCTTAAATCCCGGGATGACGCCTTTGCTTCATTGATGGACTACGTTGGCGGCATACGCGAACTCAAGGCCGCCGACCTTACCGGTCTGCGCTATACCCCCCTGTACGACAGATGGAAGCAGTACCAGCGGTTGAGCATGAAAATGGAAGGCCAGTACGGCGTTCTTTCTATGGCTTATTCGAGCACCTTGGATCTGGGTTTTCTGGCAACTATGTTGGCCGGGCTTCACCTTGTGGGTTCCGGTGCGGCGAGCATTCCGGCTTTCATGTTTTTTCTGGTGGCGGGCTGCCGTTTTGTGGAGCCCATGCAGCAGCTCGGTGTGGTTCTGCCGGAGCTGCGGCACGGCATCAGCGCCGCCCAACGCCTATACGGCATCATGCAGACGCAACCTCTCCCCGTACTTGGGCACGAGTCAGCCAATGGGCATGCCGTGAAATTTGAGAATGTTTCTTTCGACTATGGAAATGGCAGGGTCATACACAACGTCTCTTTTTCCATGCCGGAAGGCAGCGTGACCGCCCTTGTGGGCCATTCCGGCAGCGGCAAAAGCACTCTGGCCCATCTTCTGCTACGATTCTGGGATGTTGAAGAAGGCAGAATCACCCTTGGCGGCGTGGACATTCGCGCTATGAAGCCAGAAGAGCTTTACTCTCACTTCAGTGTGGTCTTTCAGGATGTATACCTTTTTGACGACACAGTATGTAGCAACATTCGCATGGCACGTCCTGAAGCCACTTTTGAAGAAGTGGTAGAGGCCGCCCGCAAAGCGCGCTGTCACGATTTCATTGAAGAATTGGAGCACGGGTATGAAACGCGTATCGGTGAAGGCGGTGCGCTGCTTTCCGGCGGAGAAAAACAACGTATTTCCATTGCACGGGCTATTCTCAAAAACGCTCCTGTCGTCATTCTTGATGAAGCCACAGCCTCGCTGGACCCAGAAAATGAGCTGCACATTCAGGAAGGACTGAATTCCCTGCTGGCAGGAAAAACCTTGCTGGTTATCGCCCATCGCCTTGAAACCATACGGCATGCCGACGCAATTCTGGTGCTTGAGCAGGGCCGGATATGCGAAAGTGGAACCCATACGGCCCTGCTTGACCGTGAAAACGGCGTCTATGCCCGTTTATGGCGGCATCAGAACACGCTTAAAACTTGGCAGTTGCCGTCAGGTGGAGACAATTTGCCCGGCACGGCCAGCCTGACCATATGAAGGTACTGTCAATGAACACGAGCCTTGCATCAATGCGAACGGCACTGATAGCCGCTAAGCTGCGTGTACGGCGGCGGCCTAAAACAGCAATCACGGTGGCGCTGGCGCTGCTTGTTCTATGCGTTTTGCTGCTCCCTGAAGCTGCGCCCCAACCTCAGGTGCGCGGCACGGGCATGGTCGGCAAAGGCACGCTGCGCAAGGAGTTTTCCGTAACAGGGATAATAAAACCCGAAGAAGGTGCGGAAGTTAAAACGGGCAGTCGTTTTACAGGAGTCATCCAGACGCTGAACGTCAAGCTTGGAGATCCGGTAAAAAAAGGACAAATCATCGCAGAACTGGACGCTCGCGAACAAAAGGCAGAATGCCTCAAACTCGAAGCCACATTGCGCAAACTCCGGGCCGAACTGGAAATCGCCGAACAGACCTACCCGCTGCAAATAAAAGAAACAGAAGCTCTTATGGCTTCGGCCAAAGCCGAAAGGGATTATACGCAACGCAATCTCAAACGTATGTCCTCGCTGGCCAAAGTATCGGGAGTTTCGCAAAACGATGCGGAAAAGGCCCGTCAGGCGGCTGATATGGCTGCGGCGCTTTTTGCGCAGCACCAGACCGCCCGACGGCGGCTTGAAGCGGAATATGGGCTTCGAACGGCCTACCTGAAAGAAGCCATAGCCGAATCAGAAGCTGAGCTTATCTCTGCCGATGCCAGACTTTCATACGCGACCATCGTAAGCCCAATGGACGGTGTTGTTAGCGAAATTACCGCTCAGGAGGGGGAAACTCTGGTTGCCGGGTTTCAGGTTGCCTATCTGGTGACGGTACTTGACCCCCGACGTATGGAATTACGCATGTTTGTTGATGAAAACGATATAGGCCAGGTCGGCGTGGGCTCACGCGTAACCTTCACCGTCGAGGCTTTTGCCGACAAGACGTTCGAGGGCATGGTGGATCTGATCCACCCAGGCCCGGAAATACGCAACAATATCGTTTACTACCGCGCCCTCGTGCGCCTCGCGCCCGAAACAGCCCTGCAACTGCGTCCTGAGATGACTGCGCGGTGCAACATTCTGGTCGCTGAAAAGGACGATGCTCTTCTTGTTCCCAATACTGCCTTCAAGTGGCTGGGGGACAAACGGGTTGTATTCGTTGTCGACGGCGACAGCGTGCGACCTGTCACTGTACGCACGGGCCTTGCCGGGCTCAGCGATACCGAAGTCGTCGAGGGGCTGGTTCAAGGGCAGACAGTGGCTACGCGCCTTGACCTGCCGACACCGCTGCCCAAGGAGTGGCTGCAATGAGCACGACGGCGACAGCACCGTCAGGAGCGAAGCACCCGCCCGTCAAGCTTGAACATGTGAGCAAGACCTTTGCGCGGGACGGCCTTGAAACCAGAGTGCTGCACGACATCAGCCTCGAAGTTTCACATGGCGATTTTATCGCCCTTACGGGCAGCTCCGGGTCCGGCAAATCCACACTGCTGTATATCATTGGTCTTCTGGAGCAAACCACGGGCGGCTCGTACCTTCTGATGGGGCATGACGCCACGGTACTGGACGATGTGTCGGCCAGCGCCTTCCGCAACAGCCTGTTCGGTTTTGTTTTTCAGAGTTTTTTTCTTATCCCCTACGCGTCCGCACTGGACAATGTGCTCCTGCCCGGCGTTTACAGCGACAAACCGGGAGGCGAGCTACGCCAGCGGGCGGAGCTGCTACTGGAGCAAGTTGGCCTTGCAGACCGTATGCACCATATGCCGGGACAGCTCTCCGGCGGGCAGCAGCAACGCGTGGCTCTGGCAAGAGCTTTGCTTAACAGCCCCGCCATTCTTCTTGCCGACGAACCCACAGGTCAGCTCGACACAGCCACCAGCCGCGCCATTCTGGATATACTGGGGAATATCAATGCATCAGGCACAACTATCATAATGGTAACCCACAGCAGAGAAACTGCCGCCGCGGCCACACGCCGCATCGCCATGCGTGACGGCAGAATTTTTCCACACCACACGGCATGAGCCTGCGCCAGACATACCGCATATTCAGACAGGCATGCCTTTCCATAAGAGCCTGTTGGGCCAGCAGCCTGTTCATAGCCGGAGCCATCAGCCTGGGCATAGCTGCATTGACCGTAATTCTGGCGTCTGTGGAGGGGGCGGAGCGCAAGGCCGAGGAACTTGCCATCAAGTTCGGGCCCACGGCCATCAATGTGATTGGCGGCAACCTTGTTGAACAAGCTATAAACCAGCGCCCTATGACCCTCACCTGGGAAGATGCGCGCCGCATAGGCGAGATCATGCCCGGCGTTGCACGCGTTGCCCCCCTGCTGCTGAAAAGCGACGTGGCTGTTCAGGGCGGTGGAGTACGCCACACTGTAGATACGCTTGCCGGTTCGGGTGCGTGGCACGGCCTTTCGTGGGGCTGGTACCTTACAGAAGGCAGAGATTTTACTGAAATCGATCTGCAGCATGCCGAAAATGTATGTTTTCTCGGCGCGGCCACAGCCGAAAGACTCTTCGATGGGCAAAGTGCTCTGGGGCGTCTGGTAGTTGTTGAGGGCGTGCCTCTGACGGTCATCGGCGTATTGTCGCGGCAAGGGCTTGTTTCAGGTGATGTGGAATTTGATGACAGAGTTACCGTACCCATTACCACAATGATCCGTCGATTCAATCTTTCACGCCAATACCTGACGCAACTGCGCGTGGCATTTCCGGAAACCAGTAGCCCGGAAGCCATGTCCTCATACCGGGAACAGATGGGAGCCTTGCTGCGGCACCTGCACAATCTGCCAGCAGGCGCTCCCGATGATTTTCTGCTGGTAACCATGCAGGACATCATGCAGTTCGTGGATGTGGTCAAGGGCAGCATTGTAATTTTTCTCGGCCTTGTGGCTGTTGTCACTATGATTGTCGGCGGATTTACCCAAGCGAACCTGTTCTACCTTGCCGTCTCGGACAGAAGCGAAGAAATCGGCCTCAGAAAAGCCTTGGGAGCTTCGCACCAAGCCATATTCAGGCAATTTCTGCTGGAAGCGCTGCTGCTGAGCTGCGGCGGAGCGCTGCTGGGACTCGGGCTTGGGACAATTTTTGGCGAGCTGCTCAGCCGTTTCGACCTGCTGCACATTCGTCTTTCACCCTTTGTTTTTACAGCGGGCGTGCTTGTAGCCTGCGCCATAGGCTGCATCTTCGGCGTCCGCCCGGCCAGGGCCGCTGCCGGTCTGCCGCCGGTAACGGCCCTCAAGGGAAACGCATGACCTATGATGCAACACATTCGACTCGAAATCGGCAAGGCATGAAAAACTATATCCGCCTGCGCCGAAGCGTCCTTGCCATACGCATGGTCTGGTCTGTGCTGATGCAGCACAAGCTGCGCACCACACTGGCCACCCTTGGCGTATTTATGGGGGCCATGCTGCTTACCTGCATTCTTCATGTGCTTGAATCCATTAACCTGAAACTGAAAAACGAAGCAGAAGGGCTTGGGGCCAATCTGGTGACTATTGCCGCCGCTCCTGTGGATTTTGTGCGCCTTACGAATAAAATTGAAGAAATTTTAGAACCCTCCGAAACCACTTCTGGTGTCAACCAGAACAGTATATCGCAAACCGCAGAAACCACAGAGCAGCAAAGTGCTTCTTTGTCGCCCCCCAAGGCCGCTACACTGACTGAAGCGGATATTGCGGCTTTGGTAGATGGGCTTCCTTCCATAATCCAGGGGGTTCCTTTCATACTTGCCAGTGGTCAGGCAGGCAGCGGATTGCGGCGTAGTAGTTGCCAGATGCTGGGCACTACGACTGCCTTTCCAGAATTGCGCCACTTCAGGCCAGCATACGGACGATTTTTCAATAATGATGAAGCCCTTGAAGGTGCGCGGGTCTGCGTGCTCGGCAACTTTCTGGCAAAATGGCTTTTTTCCAGTCCGGAAGCAGCGTTGGGTAAAACTGTTCGCGTAGGAAAAAGCCGTCTGCATGTCATAGGCGTTATGGAAGAAAAAGGGATGGACCCCAGTGGATTACGCATGGACGAGCTGCTTATTCTCCCCATAGCGTCCTACACCAGAAGTACGGACAGGCAGGAGCATATTTCAGGAGCATGGCTTTCACTACGGGACAGGAACGATCTGGAGCCCCTGAAAAATTCCATCAGCACGCTGCTGCGGGAGCGCCATCGCCTTCCACCCGGCAAGAGCGATTTCACACTAACTATGGGTGATCAGGTCGATGAGCTTGTGGGCAATGCCCTGCGGCTTGTTCGAACGCTGGGAATCATTGGTTCTGGGCTGTCTTTTGCTATTGGCACGCTGGGCATTTTGTCCATCATGACCCTGCTTGTCCGGTCGCGCAGACTGGAAATAGGCCTACGTCGTGTGGCCGGCGCGACCCGGCGGCAGATATTGCTTCAGTTCATGGGTGAAGCTGCATTTATGAGTGCTGCCGGAGGCTTTGCAGGCGTTTGCGCAGCCCTAGCATTCTGCCTGCTTTTGGCAGCATCGGGCGCTCTTCCTCCCTATTTCAGCCTGTCCATATCACTGGGTGTTTTCGCCCTTTCAACCTGCTGTGGCATCCTGGCGGGGACCTATCCGGCATGGAAGGCCGCCCGCACCAACGTATTACAGGCACTGCGGGCGGACTGAAACCGTAGCAGCATCCACGTCACCCTTATTTCGCACAACCCTGGCAAACAGCAATATTCTTGTGCGAACTACGCCGAAATTTGGTTTCGTGTTGACTCGCAGCATTGTTTTCGTGGTGGCATTCTGTCGCCATTCCAGTTCCGGAATGCCGTGCGCTCAATGGAACAGGAATCACACGCGGCCATACGCCGTCCAATATTTCCGAGGAGCATATGCCGACATCTAAAAGCAGGTTTGAACGGATTGAATCTCTTTTTTCTGGCCTCACGGCAGATGAAGCAGAACCTCGTATTTCTGCAAACAACACGAAAGTCCAAAGTGTCAGACACATCACACCTCTTACTTCTACCGCGCTGGCCCGGAACTGGGACGTTCTTAAAAAATACACGTCTCTTGATACGGACGACCAGCAGTGCCTCGCTGACGACGAAACCTGCCACCGTATAGGTGCCTATTCAAAAAACATCGAAAACTGCGTGGGGACGCTGAAAATACCTTTGGGCGTAGCTGGCCCCCTGCGTATACACGGTCTGTTCGCCAAGGGTGATTTCTATATTCCCCTGGCCACCACGGAAGCCGCCCTTGTAGCATCATACCACAGGGGGTCTCGCCTGATCACCGCTGCGGGGGGTTGCTCCGCCTTGATACATGATACTGCGGTCCCCCGTTCTCCTGGCTTTGTTTTCCGCAACATACGGGAAGCTCATGCGTTCGCCCAGTGGGCTGTAAAACACTTTGACACTTTCTGCGTTGAAGCAGCCAAGACAACTGGACACGGCAAGCTTGTGGACATGCGGATCACCTTCGAAGGCAACCATGTATACATTAATCTGGAGTTTTACACAGGCGAGGCCGCCGGACAGAATATGGTCACCATCGCCGCCGCCGCAGTAGTAAACTGGATACGTGAGCATTCTCCTGTCAAACCCGTCCGCAGCTATGTTGAAGCAAACCTGTCTGGCGACAAAAAGGCCACATGGCTTTCACAGCTGTCTGTTCGAGGCAAAAAAGTTACGGTCGAAGCGTCCCTGCCCGATGCGCTTGTGCGGCGTTACCTGCATGTTTCTGCAAAGGATATGCAACAGGTATGGTTGATGACCGCAATGGGCGGTATCATGAGTGGAGCTATGGGCATTCAGGCTCATTTT
>NZ_JASGDK010000027.1:0-20353 GCF_047607245.1 Desulfovibrio sp. | reverse complement strand
TTGTCGCGCGGCGTCACTGTGAGATGCCCGAACACTTCGTTCTTGATTTCCACCACCACTCTGCCGCTGTGATCTTCAAACAGATAACGGTTTTTGCGGCGAGGCAGCTTTTCAAGGATGTGCCCTTCCAGTACGCAAGGAGCATCGTCCTGCGCGCCCAGCACATCTGCGGCGCGGGTAACGGTTGACGCCACGCCCGGCCCTTCAAAGCCCGCAGCCGACGCGCGCACGTCAGGAAAAAATCCTCCGGCAAGACCGAGGGTCAGAACCAGCAGCACTGCCAATACACGCATACGCATTCTCCACTCTGGCGCGACCGGGCGCATGCCCGGCCACGCCCCGCAGTCAGTTCAGAATTTCCAGAACCTTGACGTCAACCTTGGCGGATTCCAGCATATCCTTGTCTATCTTGCCGGAAAGCTTCACCGTATTTTCCGGGGTAACGGTGCGGCCCACAAAGACTTTTTTATCTATATCCACCACGATTTCACCCGTGGCGTCCTTGAAAAGATATTTGTCGTCGCTGCCAGCCTTGCGGCCAGTGATGTTACCGGTGAGCAGTACCGGAGTATCGTCCTTGCTGTCCAGCGCCTGTTTGACAGTGGTGACCTCAACCCCCACCGTGGGGCCCTTGAAGCCGCCCTCGGAGGCGCCTGGCCCATGAAAGGCCGCCTGGGCAGGCATGGCCAGAAGGGCCAGCAACAGCAGTGAAAGTGCTATACGCATGATGTTCTCCTGTATATTTTGCTTCCGCCTTTCTGAATATTTTCAGCCCAAAGGCCTGACGGCGGTAGCTGTTCATGTAGTTTACGGCGAAAGAGCATTTTACCCTTGAAAAAATTCAGATGCTCTAACGCGGCACTAGAGTGCAGTGCGCCGCAACGCGGCGTGGATTCAGCCAAAATTGCATCTTTCGTCTGAATAATAACTTTCAAATGTACAACACTTCAAAGTTAATCTGCTCTAGATGCAGGCGCGGCCCGTTGTGCCAACACCTGCTGCATATGCTATGTTGCGGCAGCAATGGCCTGCAACGCGCGATGGCAGCTGTGTGGCCAGGTAATTCACCGGGCAGGCCTGGCGCTGATTATCGCCTCAGCGGTCCGAGTTTGCCGGGGAACCCCGGCAAACCACCGTGCCTGATCAGTCATTCAGCGCGTTTTTTTGAAGACGTGTATGGGCAGAATTTTAATGCCTGGCGGCTCTGAAACCATCACGGCAACCACATATGCTGTGGATTTTATCTTTGTATGCCCTGCGGTTTATGGCGGACCGCAGGGCAGGAGGCATCCCGCACGCCACGGGACAGATATATCAAACTACTTCACAAGGTGCAGAGCCCTGACGCCCATAACAGGAGCCTTGCCTTGCTTGACCTTGATTTTGCCCATAAGACGCACCTTCATATCAGGGGTCAGTTCCATACCTTTGAGGGTTTTTGTGCCAATAACCACGGTCATGCGGCCAGTGCCGTCATCCACAACGTAGTGGTTCTTTTTGCCGTCGACCTTTTCCACAATATTGCCCACAATCATAACGGGGCTTTTATCAGGAGCCTTCAGAGCCTTGGCAACGGTATCCACCTCATGAAGATTTGTCATCCCCTGCCCCTTTTCGTGCTGGGGCTTGGCCTTATGCGGCGCGGGAGCGGCGATGCTCTGGGATTCTCCAGCGGGAGCGGCCTTTTCTGCGGCATGAGCGGGAATAGCCAGAGCAGCAGCCATAATCAAAACGAGAAGATAACGCATGATTCCTCCAGAAATTTTATTTAATAAGCGCTGGGGCGCGTAACGCGCCTCGCAAAAAGAATCTGCGCTTCGGAGCGTCAGCAAAGCGTTAAGAAGAAAAAATTCCTGTCCTGAGCGGATATCCGGCCATAAAAGCCCCACTGCAACCTGCGGCATACAAGGCATTGCAAACACGTCTCTTCTTGTGAACGCGACCCAAAGCTGCTATGATTGACGACATGAAAGAGCTTGATCCGCACACGATCCGCCCCTGCCTGGCCTGTGGCGGCACTAATGTTCATTTGGAATCCCTGTTGCCGCCAGGAAGACGACAGGAAGTCTGGCGAGTGGTCTGCTCATGCGGACAGACTTCACAGCAGTGGTCGGTTTCGCAAGCTGCGGCCATCCGTGCCTGGAACCGTAATCTGGCCAATACCAACGAACAGGAAGCCAGCCCGGCGCCGGAGGCTCCCCCGAGGCCATCGCTCAAAAACTAGAGTATTCTGGCTTTGAGATGCTTTCATTTCAAAGCTGTCATTCTGCCGGAAAATATAGTTTTCGGCAGAATCCACATCGCGTTGCGGCGCGCTGCACTCTTGTGCAGCGTCAAGGCCATTAAGCTTTTTTAAAGTTAAGATACTCTGGGCAGTGCCGCCGCGAGATGAGTTCTCTTGTTACCGCAAGAAGAGCGAGCCTTTTATGCTGAGAGTGCATTGTTTACGATACTCTGCTGGGATAAAAGGAGAGTTCGATGCAAAAAACAACTGAAAAGACTCCCGTGCCCCCTGCCTAGTCCAGCTCCCGCCCAACCCACACAGCACGCCCAATAACGCGCACAAGATCCGCCAACTGCTCGCCAGTATCAGCTTCTATGGGTGCATAGTCCGGATTGAAACTGGTAAGAATAAGCCTGCCCGGCCTGGCGTTAACCACCTTAAGATACACCATATCTTCCACGCCCACAGCGTATATGCGCCCCGGCACAGGATCGCGCTGCCCTTGGTCTATAAGCACCACGTCATTATGCATGATCTGCGGCTGCATGCTGTCGCCGGAAACACGCAAAAGCACCATCTGCGAAGGATTGCCCTTGCGGTGCAAAAAATCCCAGCGAAAGGCATAGTGCCGCAGCACTTCCCCGCCAGTCTCAAAACTGCCCGTGCCAGCGGAAAGTCTGGCCTCCACCATAGGCACCATAACAAGCCTGGCTTCGCCTTCGCCCTGATTGCCGCTGTCTTCTGCCTCCTTGCCTGACAAAAGCCAGTCAAGGGAGCAATCCAACACTTCAGCCAGTCGCACCGCAAACTCGCCCTTGGGCATTTGCCCCTTTTCATACTGCTGAATGGTAGTAAGGCTTACCCCCACCCTGCTGGCCAGATCTTGCTTGTGCATACCAAGCTTTTCACGCTGCTGGCGCAGCCGCTGCGCAAAAGCTTTGGCCAAGCTCACCCTTGTTGTTGCTTTCATGACGCTTCCATCGGCAGAACTTACCGGTTTAAAACTTTTCTTTTAAATAAGACTTCTGAAAAGGGGTTTTATTCACCCGCTTTGACTATATTCGCCATTATTATTTTTTACAAGCTTTTCTTTTTAAAAACTCTTAAAAGCGCATCAAATAACTACGTTTTGATATGTGTATACCTAAAAATTCTATTGAAATACTTACGATTAAATCTTTTCCTTTAATAAAAAACTTTTCCCTTGATTCAAAAAATAAAACATTATAAATCCTCCAATACGCCCCGACACATCATATTTACTTCAGGGAGCATAGCATGTCCGAACTTCACAATACTATCGATAACTTAAGCGCTGTGCTGGATATCTTACAACATACTGCCCATCCAGACCAAAAACCTGTGCTCCGCCTGATGGGCGACCACCTGCGCCTTCTTGCGCGCTGCATTGACGACCCGGCTGTTAATCTGCCCCATATACCGTCCGCCGCATCGCCACAGAGCGCATGCCAGGCCACAACAGAATTTACAGGCATGCCTGCGCCTGCCGGAACCGCACAGAGCATTCAGGAGATTCGTCATGTGCGCCAATAGTTCCACACAGGCTGCCACCGGCCGCATACGTGCCGCCGCCCGTACGGTAGGCGCAACGCGCAGGCCCCTGCTTGCCGGAAAGCCGTGCTCGTCCGCAGACGGGCGGCACTCGTGGGGGCAGGCCCTACAAAAGGCGGAGCAGAAAAAGCGCTGGCAGCAATTGCTAGAGCATTTGCCTGAAAATATACGGCAACTCTGGCATGCGCTGGGCGGGCACGAAAAAGGCCGGATGGAAGATCTTTGGCGGTTGTTTGAGGCCTATGGAGGACAGACCATACGTGTGCCCGCAGCCATACCTGCCGAACGGCACCATCCCCTGCTACGCCGTTTGGGAAAACGCTGCGCAGGCAAACTGGTGGCAGCCTTCGGTGGAACCCCTGTTTACGTTCCACGCTGTACTTCCGTGCTCACGAAACTGCGCCAGCAAGAAATCATTGAAACCTTTTCCTGGCATACAGCGCGTGGTACCAGCAGTACAGCAGCCGTAGCCAGCCTGGCCCGCCGACACGGAATATCTGACCGTCAAGTATGGAAAATACTTAAAAAAACCACATCTGCTCCGTCGCAAGGCTACCTGCTACAAGAGCTCAGGGATATTGGCCCGCACAAAGAAAATCAGCTTAACTACCTGTAATACAATACAAAACATACAAACTACACAAGCAGAAAAACTTTTATGCCCGCGAAATAGCGGGCTTTTTTATTTCAATTTTCGCCTGTACGGGGCGTCACAACAGCGCTGCCCCCCGCCATACAAGCAAATAGCGGTGCTGAACCCGTTCAGTCTTACCGCAAGCGTTCTTTTTGGCATGTTGTACCCACGCCGCCAATGACGACGGCGCAACGCTTTCAGCAGCCAGCCCGGGAGACCATGCCATGACCGCATTTTTTCAAAAAGCTCACGACTTCACCGCCCGCTGGGAAGGCGGCCTTTCTGACCACCCCGCGGATCCCGGCGGCCTGACCAAATACGGCGTATCGCTGCGCTGGGTGCAGGATCTGGCTCGTCAGGCGCGTGAAGACTGCCTGCGCCAAGCCCGCAGCTGTGACGGCTGCACCGACGCGCGTACTCCCAAATGCGGCTATCACAGCCTTGATATGGATATGGACGGTGACGTGGACGGCGATGACATACGCGCCTGCACCAAGGCACAGGCCGCCGCCCTGTTCAAAAAACATTTCTGGGACAAGCTCGGTTGCTCTGGCCTTCCGCTGCCGCTGGCCGTGACCCTTTATGACGCGGCTGTGAATATGGGTCCGGCGCGGGCAGTGCGCCAGATGCAAAGGGCTATGAACACTGTGGGCGACGCGGAATTGGATGCCTACGCCGCCATTACTGAAGACGGCGTTATGGGCCCCCGCACGGCTCAACTGGCCGAAGCTCTGGAACAGAGCGGCAAGCACTGGTTTGCAGCGCGCCAGACTCTGCGCCTGCGCGACACGTTTTACCGCGACCTCGCCGCACGAAGGCCCTCGATGCAGGTTTTTCTTGTGGGCTGGCGCAACAGGGTCAAGGCCATGAACCAATACCTCGCGGAACTTGAAAGGGAGGACAGCTGATGTGGATGCTGCTTGGCAAACTGTTTGGCGGGCTTTCCGGATTGGCAGACAGAATCGTACCCGACCGCAATCGGCAGAATGAGGCCCAGAGCCGTATTAACGAAGCGGAAGTTTCAGGTGCCCCAGCCAGCCGCATGCGTTTGTGGCGTTCCTTTCTTGGCTGGGTGCTGGCCCTCTTGTTCTGTTGGGAAGTTGTGGGCCGGCTGGTCATTGTGCCGCTGTTCTTCGCCCAATGGGCCAAAAATCTGCCGCCATCGGCCCTGGATCAGGTGATGGCTCTGCTTCTGGGCATGCTGGGGCTGGGATTCTGACTGCAGTACCCTACAGCCTTTATGGAGATATGTATGACAATGGATATTTTTTCTTCATCCGGTGCATCACTGCTGGTGCTTGGCGTTCAGGGACTGTTTGCCTGGGCGCTCTGGAGCCTGCGCCGCGCCTTTGTGCGTCAGGACGATTACCTGCTGCATGTGCAGCGCGACGCCCGGCGTGATGCTGCCACCGGTCGCCGTCTCGGCGCTCTGGAAGAAACCCTGCGCCTTACGCCGGGCAATGCCGATCTGGCTGGGCTGCACAACGAACTTTCTACGCTGCGGGGTGAAATACAGGCGTTGAATGTTCGCATTTCCGGCCTGGACCGCCTTTTGGAGCGGCTGGAGCACGGATTGGAGCGGCAGGAAGACCGCCTGCACCTCATTCCGCCCGCTAGCCAGAGCGCTTTTTTGCGTAAATCCGGCATCGCCGCAAATGGTGAAAACCACTGATGCCAGCCGTGACACCACGCAACAGAAAGAGCAAAAAAAGCGCTCGCCTTCTGGACAGTCTGGAGCAACGCCTGGACCTGCTCACAAGCACTCTTGGCGAGGCCGAAGTTACCGGAAAAAGCATAGACATCGTCAAGGAAATAAAAGAGCTGCACGCCATTTTACGCTCGTTGCGTGAAGAAGATGCGCCCGAAGCGCCGCCAAAAATTATGGTGGTATGGGGCGGGCCCGCCAGCTCATCGTCCGGCAAAGGCACGCACCTGGAAAAGGGTGTGGCGTCCTGACGGGCAATCCCGCCGTCTGGCAGACAACCTTGCAGTTCAACTTGATGCGCTCTGGCGGATGCGCGAGCAGGCCCCGGAATTGAGCGCAAGCTATTTTATTCGCCATAGTAAGCGCAGCAGTTCGCAGTAAGGGGCGCGTTTAAAACCTTAACGATCCATATTTTCATGGGTAATTCGCTCAAGATCACGCAGGAGGCTTTACGCTTATGCCGCATGTCATTCCCTACAGCCCGCGCCCCCTGCAATGGCAGTTTCATGAGGAACGCAAGCGCTTTTGCGTACTGCTCTGCCACAGGCGCTTCGGCAAAACCGTGGCTGCGGTCAACGATCTCATCAGGCAGGCGCTTATTTCTGGCCGTGAAGACTGGCGGGCAGCGTATGCCGCGCCATTTCAGGGGCAGGCCAAGGCTGTGGCCTGGGATTACTGCAAGCGTTTTGCCGGGGCCATACCGGGTTCGCGTTTTCTGGAAAGCGAGCTTGTATGCATCCTGCCCACCGGGGGCCGCATACGCCTGCTGGGTACTGAAAACGCTCCGGCTCTGCGTGGTCTGTATCTTGATGATCTTGTGCTCGACGAACCAGCCGACATGCCGCGTCAGGTCTGGACACAGGTTTTCCGGCCCATGCTGGCTGACCGTCTGGGGCGGGCGTTGTTTTGCGGCACACCGCAAGGCACGGACAACCTGCTTTACGATGTCTGGCAGCAGGCCGGGGCCGACACTGAGGGATTATGGTCCCGCTTCCGGTTTCCGGCCTCGCAGACGGGATATCTGCCCCAAAGCGAACTGGCGGCGGCGCGGCTCAGTATGGATGAAGCCGAATATCAGCAGGAATTTGAATGCTCCTTTGCCGCCGCCGTGCGCGGTTCCTACTACGCACCTTTAATGGACACGGCAGACCGTGAGGGCCGTATCATCCCCCTCCCCCATACGCCGGAACTTCCCGTGCATACGGCCTGGGATCTGGGCATGGATGACGCCACGTCCATATGGTTTTTTCAGGTGGAGCCTTCGGGCCATTGGCGGTTTGTGGACTACTACGAAGCCTCGGGCGAAGGGCTTGCCCACTATGCTCATATTCTGGCCCAGAAAGCACGTCCTGCCGGGCAGCCTGCACTTGAGGGGGCATCAGAAGGCGGCATCACTGGCCGGGGTTTTACCTACGGCACGCATCTGGCCCCGCACGATATTCGTGTGCGGGAACTGGGCACGGGACAGAGCCGATGGGAAAGCGCGGCCCAGCTTGGCATTCGCTTTACCCTGGCCCCGGCACTGAGTCTGGCGGACGGCATTGACGCCGTGCGCCGCCGCCTGCCCCGCTGCTGGTTTGACGCCAGCTTTTGCGCCGCAGGCATCAAGGCCCTGCGAGCATACAGACGACAATGGAGGCCGGGGCAACAAACAGCTGGTTCCGGCCCCTTGCACGACTGGACCAGCCACGCGGCAGACGCCCTGCGCTATGCGGCCACGGGCTTTCGCCCTCCGCAGGACACACACGGCGGCCAACGCCGCGCCAAAACCCATTATGACGTCTTTGGAGGTTCCTGATGCTCTTTCACTATGCTCCTGCCGTCAGCCGGGCCGCGCGGGACGCCATTTTCCTGCGTATGCGGGCAGAAGGACTGCTGGGTTGCGCCATGAGCGCATTCAACGCGCCCACAATGGCTGACTGGCGGCGCATTACCTCTCCTCGCCGTGGGTTGCTGCTCTGCTGCTATGCTGCTGACAGTACTATTACTGACACCGGAGCCATGCTGAGTTGCGCCCTGTTTACGCCCCGTCGGGGCAAGGTGTGGGAATTCGACTGTACAACGTTCCGCGCTGCCTCGCGGCTGGCCGTTCCTATGGCTCACGGCGGTCTAACCTGGGCATTCGCCCATCTGGATTGCGCCGCCATCGTTGGTTTGTGCCCCGGGCCCAACCGTCACGCGTGGCATCTGGCCGAGGCCTGCGGTTTTCGCGTCATGGGCCGCTTGCCGCAAGCCTGCTGGCATGCGCGTAAACACCAGCATGTAGATGGCGTGATGGTGCTTTGCACGCCGCGTGATCTGGCTGAACGTCTCGATCCTGAACATACAAACGCTTGAAAGACATAGCAAACACAGGGTGTTGCGCCACACACGGTGCACCAATAAATCTTACACCAAACAACCACGGAGGCCGTTATGGGATTTGGAGGAGGCTACAGTTCCCCCAGTGTTCCTGAAGTAACACCCGTTCCCAAACAGGAGGTGCAAAAACCTGTTACCGAGGCAGCCACCGCAGCCCGGCAGGCTCAAAAAGACAAGGCCAGCAAGGCCGCTGGCATCGGTGCTTCGGTCTACACCAGCCCGCTCAACCGGGTGGACGGCGTGCGCAAAACCCTGCTGGGGCAATAGGTATGTTGCGTCCGTCACACAGCACAACAATGCCGCCGTCTCCGGCCGGGGACGCCAATGACCGCACAGGCAGCGCCCGGGAGTATCCGGCCATCCGTGCAGACGTGCCAGCTCTGGCCCGCAGGTATCAGGCGCTTATGCGCCGCCGCGCTCCCTGGGATACAGCGTGGCAGAGCCTTGCCGACCACTTTTTGCCCACACGCTGCCGTTTGCGCCAGCAAGGGCAGGAAGATCAGGAAGGCCCCATGCTCAACAGCGGCCTTGTGGATGCAACAGGCATACTTGCCATGCGTACGCTGGCTGCAGGACTTCAAGGGGGCCTGACCAGTCCGGCCCGGCCCTGGTTTCGGCTGGGGCTGGACGACGCGGATCTGGCCCGCAGCCGTCCCGGTCAGGCATGGCTGGACGAAGTGGCCGCACGCATGCGGGCCGTTTTTCACCGCTGTAACTTTTACAATGCCATGCATACGCTCTACGCGGAACTGGCGACCTTTGGCACGGCTTTTACCTTTGAATTGGCCGATCCGCAGCAGGGCTTTCGCTTCATGCCGCTCTGCGCTGGCGAGTATGTGCTGGATTGCGACGCCAGCCGCAAGGTGGACACGGTTTTTCGCCGCTCAAGCATGACCCTGCGCCAGATTGTGCAAACCTTTGGTCTGTCAGCCCTGCCGGAATCCCTGCGTGAGGCGGCCAGCCGCAATGCCGACGAACGGCGCAGCGTCATACAGGCCGTGTATCCCCGTATGGACTGCCAGACCGGCATGCTCGCGGCCATGCACATGCCCGTGGCCTCAGTCTATTGGCTGGAAGGACGCGACGGCGGCGAACACCCGCTACGGGAATCTGGCTTCAGGCATTTTCCCGGTTTTGGCCCGCGCTGGGATGTGGCTGGCAATGATGTTTACGGGCGCTCGCCTGCAATGGATGCCCTGCCCGACTGCCGCATGTTGCAGCAAATGGGCATCACCACGCTCAAGGCCATTCACAAGGCTGTGGACCCCCCCATGAGTGTTTCGGCGGGGCTGCGTTCCGTGGGGCTGGATCTCACCCCCGGCGGCATCAACTATGTGGACAACGCACCGGGGCAGAGCCCACAGGCAGCCACGCCGCTGCTTCAGGTAAACCCGGATCTGTCCACTGCCCGCCGGGCAATGGAATCTGTGCAGAACCAGATCAGGTCTGGCCTCTACAACGATCTTTTCAAACTCATTCTGGAGGGAAGAAGCGGCGTCACTGCAAGCGAAATAGCCGCCCGTGAAGAAGAAAAACTGGTGCTCATCGGCCCCGTGCTGGAACGCCTGCACGACGAACTCTTTATCCCGCTTATGGACCGTACCTTTGAATGCATGCGCGAGCTGGACATGCTGCCGCCCTGCCCGCCCGAACTGGCGGGACGCCGCCTCAAGGTGGAATTCGTTTCACTGCTGGCGCAGGCGCAAAAACTGGTGGGCGTAAGCGCTGCGGATCAGTATCTGGCCCTGACCCTCAGAGCTTCCACCGCCTGGCCCGAAGCTCTGGACACCCTCAACGTGGACCACTTGCTCGACAATTATGCCGACAGCCTTGGCCTGCCCGTAAGCCTCACCCGCTCCCCCGAAGAGCGCGAACAACTGCGTGCCGCCAGAGCAGAAGCTGCGCGTAATGCGGCTTTGACCGATACCCTGAAACAGGGGGCAGACCTTGTGCAGCAGCTGGCCCAAAGCCCCCTAACTGACCCGCAGGGCAGGCAAGGCAGCGTGCTTGACGGCCTGGTGAACCTGCTGGGCCGCATCACTGGGGCGGGCAGTGATGACACAGGCAGCCAGCAGGACAAAACCATTCCCTCTCCTGATCATGCCACAGATGAAATCCGGCATACCCAGCCGCAGGAGAACCCCTGATGGACATATTCGCGCCCTATGAACAGGCGCACAAACAGGAAGGAGAAGCACGTCAGCGTATGGAAGAGGCTGAGCGGCAATTGCGCGATGCCGTCAGCAGCCTCATGTCCCAACGTCAGGGGCGACTGTTTTTGCGCTGGCTCATCCACCACTGCCAGTGTTTCAGCGCCCAGAATCTTGCTGCCGGAAATTGCGGCCCGTCAGCCGCTCCTGACGCAGTGCGCCTCGGTTTTGCCGAAGGCCGCCGCTATGTGGGCATGACATTGCTGCATCTTGTGCAACGGTCTGACCCCGGCAACCTGTCACAACTGCTTCAGAACAGAGAGGACGAACATGACATCTGACACTTTCGGCACCGGGTTCAGTCAGGAAAGCCCTGCCCACAACGTAACCCCGGCGAGCACTACCACAGGAGCAATCTCCTATCTTGGTACTTCGGGCGGATACGGCAATTGGGCTAACTCTGGCGGCTCGCCCACCCGGGATGGTTCGAACGGTGCCACCAGCAGAGGCACCACGGGAGTTCAGGGCACTGTGGATGTACAAGGTGACGCAAGTACCTCGGCAACATCTGATCAAAATACCGGACAGGACGCGGAACAAGGCACAGGGCAGGAACTGCTGCACCGCCAGATCGAACAGCATATGCGCCAGCAGGAAGCCGCCCGTCACACGCAGTGGCAAAAGCAGATCAGCCAGTGGCGCGAAGAAGTGGCGCAAGACCCGCAGCTTGGCGGCACTCACATGGCTGCCAACGTAGCCCGCGCCCAGCTTGCTCTGGACCGTTTTGATCAGGGCAGGCACATAGGCCGCCTGTTGGAAGAAAGCGGTTATGGCAATCATCCTGAAGTGTTGCGCTTTTTCAACCGGGTAGCTGACGCCTTGATGGAAGACAGTCTGGTGCGCGGCGAACCGGGCAGCAGCATGCCGCCGCTCGAAGAGCGCATGTACGCTGGCTGGAGTTCACGCAAATAGTCTGATCTGCCCTGCCTGAAAACCTGTGCTCTTTTTGAATGACCCCGCCTGCGCCAACCCATTCCGGGCAGTTCAGAGCACTCGGCGGCCAGCAATCATCACAATCCTGCTTCGTGCAGAAATACCCTTGCTGAATACTCATCCTTTCAGCAGGCACTCCACTACTGTTTTCTGTCGCACAGCTTTTACCCTTATTGCACATCCACCTTTCTACATACGAGGCATTCATGTCCAACTCTGCAGGTCTTGTGGTTTCTCTGGCTGAAATGGAACAGTTTTACCGTGGCGACAAGGCTGGTCAGATCATCGAGCTGATGAACAAGACCAACGACATTATGGACGACGTTCTCTGGATGGAATCCAACCAGAGCGACGGACACCTCACCCGCATCCGTACAGGCCTGCCTGAAGTTTACTGGCGCAGGCTTTATCAGGGCACGCCGCCCTCCAAGTCTCAATGGGGGCAGGTCAAGGAAGGCTGCGGCATCCTTGAGGCCATTATGGAGCTGGATGTGGAAGAGCTGCGCCTCTACGGCAGCCGCGACAAGGCTTTTCGCATGAGCGAAGGCGTGGCCTTTGCCGAGGCCATGCGTCAGAAAGTGGCCGCCACCCTCTTTTACGGCAACAGCAACATCAACCCAGATGAGTTCAACGGCCTTTCCATGCGCTATCCAGCGCAGGACGCCAAAAACGTGCTGGACGCGGGCGGACGCGACGAAGGCGGCTGCACGTCGCTCTGGCTCATCTCCTGGGGCGCTCAGGCCGTGCACGGCATCTACCCCAAGAGCAGCACCGGAGGCCTTTCGCACGAAGATCTCAACACCTATATGGCTCAAGATCCCGATGGCCGCAAATATCAGGTGGTGGGCGACAAATACAACTGGCGCTGCGGTCTGGCCGTGCGCGACTGGCGCGCCGTTGTGCGCGTAGCCAACCTTCCCCTGGCGGCCCTTGGCAAGCGCAAGGGCCAGAGCGGGTTTATTGATCTGCAAAAACTGACCATTGAGGCCAAAAACCGCATGCCCCAGCACCTGCGCCAGAAGGCCGTGTGGTACGCCAATTCCGATGTGCTCACAGCTCTGGAACTGCAAAATTCTGACGCGGGCAACGTGCAGTTGCAGTACGGCGAATTCTTTGATTCCAAGGCGATTCCCGTGTTGCACGGCCGTCCTGTGCGTCAGTGCGATGCCGTGCTGGCCACCGAAAGCGTTGTTTAAAACAGGCCAGCTTTGAGAACATTCATCTTCAAAGGGTAATGCACGCCAACCTGGGCGCTTGCCAGCGCAAATAACTGACAGCCATCTTTGTGGCAGCTGTAGACGATGAAAAGCTGTACGGATGTCGACAGCACGGTTTGCGAAAAGACCTAGGGAAGCACTGATTAAGGAGCCTCCTGGAAACGCACAGTTATGTCGTTTGGCAAGGCGCGATCTTTTTTTTAAGCAGAAGTGGACTCTTCAGTCCTCGACTGTTTCAAAAAAAGTGAAGCAACGCAGCCAAACGGAATAACTCAGCGTTTTCCTAAACAAAATTCTTTCAGGGAAGGAGCCGCTGCCACTGCCGTGCCTGTTTGCTCAAATGTATGAAGACAGTGGCTTCTTCCCAATCAGACGAACCTCAACTGAACAAGGAACCTACATGGCCATTATTGACCGCAATTCCATTCTGTTTGAAGGCCCGCTTACCGCCAGTACCACGGGAACCGCCGTGGGCCTCAACGCGCTCAAGCTTCCGGGCCGTATGGAACCCATGCCCCTGCGTTTTTCCGTGACGCAGGCTTTCAAACCCGAAGAAGTACAGTCCCTGACCATCGGCCTTGAAGAGGCCGACACCGCCAGCGGCCCTTGGGCAGCCGTGGCCGGAGCTTCCGTCAGTGTGCCCAATACGGCTGAAAACCCTGCCTTGGCCGCAGGTGCTCGCCCCTACCATCGCTTTTTGCCTCAGGGGGTGCGCAAAAGCTGGCTGCGCCTGACGTTCACGCTCACCCCTGTGAGCGGCAAAAGCGTAACACAGGGCCGCATTTTTTCTGCCCTGCTGCGTGAGGAAGATTTGCCCTACGAAAAGGCGCTGATGGCCGGTTAGACCATTTCAGTTTTTTCAAAGCTAAACAGCTCTTGACTGGCGGCACATGCCGTAAATGCAGCCCTTTTTGTTTTTTGCACATGAAGAAACCACGGCTATGGGCACCATGCACAGCTTGCCTGACTGTTGCCTGTATCTTGTTGAACGATCCCTCTGAAATTCGCGCAGGGCTTACGGGCAGGCAAAGTCCTCCGTATGTCTGCCCGTACTGCACAAACAGCTCCTCATACCGCCACAATCCTGAACCCGCTTTCTGCCTCCGGCTGCCTTGGCCGCCGGAGGCTTTTTCATTTCATCAACACATATGGAGGCGTCATGACCATAAGCCAGATAGATATCTGGAACCGCGCTCTCGGTTTTCTGGGCGCACGCAGCGTGGCCTCTGAGCGTGAAAGTACGCCCGAAGTTCTGCAATGCCGCCTGTACTGGGATTCAGCCCGGCGTCAGGTGCTGCGGGATTTTCCGTGGAGCTTCGCCCAGCGCAGGGCGTGGCTGGCCTTGCAGGCACTGCCCCAAGGCTATGCGCCGGAGTACCGTTTTGCATACGCCCTGCCGGAAAATTGCCTCAAAGTGCATGAGGTACGGCACGAGGGCATTTCTGCCCGGCCTTTCTGCCTCGCGCTCAATGCGGCAGGCGACGGGTCCCTACTCTTGACCAATGCTTCGCGCGCCCTGCTTCTGTACACCGAAGACGTGCGCAACAGCCGCCTGTTTGACGACCTTTTCGCCCACATGTTGGCCCGCAAGCTGGCCGCTCTTGTTGCCGTGCCACTGCTCAAGGGCAACGGACAAAAAGCAACTGAACTGGAACAGCTCTACACCGTCAGCCTGCCCCCGGCGCGTGAGGCCGCAGCTTCGGAACGCAGTGAAAAACCGGCGGAGGATTCCTGGCTTGCCACACGTTAGGGAAGCACTGATTAAAGAGCCTCCTGGAAGCGCGCAGGTATTTCGTTTGGCAAGGCGCGATCTTTTTTTGAAGCAGAAGTGGACGCTTTTGTCCTCGACTGTTTCAAAAAAGTGAAGCAACGCAGCCAAACGGAATAAATCAGCGTTTCTTTAGAACTGATGCATCAAGAACAGTGAGGATACATTCATGACCATGCCATATAGTCCCAGCAGGGCCGTTTACGAAGGCAACGACGCGGCCACACGCTTTCCATTCAGCTTCAGAGTGTGGGACGCATCACAGCTTGTTGTCATGCTCACTTCCCCTGACGGCACGACCACCGAGGCCTCCGGATGGACGGCGGATATTGGCACGTCCGGCGGCGAAATTGTCTGCCTGCACGATGCCGCCCCCCTGCCCGCTGGCTGGAAGCTGGCCATCACCCGCGACATGCCGTTTACGCAGGAGGTAAATCTGGTCAGCGCCTCGCGCTTTGATCCCCAGGTTATTGAAGACGCGCTGGATCAGGCCGCGGCAGAGCGCCAACAAACGTTGGAAATGATGCGGCGCGCAGTCATTCTGCCAGCCACAAGCAACGAATCGCCGCAGGATGTTGTGCAGGACATATATGCCAGCCGGGATGCCACTGCGGCCTCTGCCATACTTTCAGAAAGCGCGGCTGAGGAGTCTGCAAGGCAAGCCAGCAGGGCTGAGACGGAAGCAGACAGGGCTGCATCAGAGGCGGACAGGGCCAGGGCTGAAGCCAACCGTTCCAAAGCTGAGGCTAGCCGGGCCGAAAACGCCGCCGGGGTAGCTGCGGATGACGCCCGCGCGGCTATTGCCAGCGAGCTTGCCCGTGCCGCGTCCGAGGCTGACAGAGCACGGGCAGAAGCAGACAGGGCGCAAAACCTGAGCAATATCGGCCCCGCCGCAGCTGATAAACTCGGCATGGTCAGGATTGGCAAAGGTATTGCCGTAACGGCTGATGGAGTCATTTCTGTCACGCCCGTAGACGTAGCCTCTTCCGAAAAGGCGGGCACTGTCAAACCGGGCCGGAGCATGGCAATTGGCGCTGACGGAACGCTGAACGTCTCATACTGGGATGCCTTTCCCCCCTTTGTCCCCATTCCTGTATGGGGCGTAACATTCGGGGGCAGTGACGGAAGGCGGGCCATTATGCCCGGCGAGACAGAGGCAAGAGAGGGCTGGATACTGTGTGATGGGGGCGAAGATGGCAATGGGGGCACAATGCCGAACCTCGATGGCCGTGTTCTACTGGGCAAGAGCCTGCTCACTAAGGAAGGTCAGACTGGTGGTTCCGCAACACATTCACATACAGTGACCGCCTCCGTGAACGCTACAACAATTACTGTTGCCCAGATGCCAAGCCACGGACACGGCTACACAGCGCCAAGTTCTCCCGGTGGAGACCTTGGTGCCTATGATGATAGAACGGCAGTTGTAAGCATATACGGTTCAACTACTGGCGGCAACGGTGGCAGTGGCTCACATACACATGGAATTATAGCGTCTACAGCAACGGCAGACAGCTATATGCCGTACTGTGTTGGAATTTTTGTAATGAAGGTGCAGTAGGTAAAAATATGCATAAAGTCACAGTGATACCAGCAGATAAATTTATTGCAGTTGACGGTCAGCCCCTGAATTTTGACTTCCCTGCCCCGCCAGCTCTGCATGCCATCCAGTGGGATGGGCTGCAAGGCCATATGGAATGGGAAAACGATTACAACTGGCCGCTGTCAGCCTCCGACGCCACAGCCTATGCGGATGAAGTGGCTCCCTACGTAGCCCTGTGGCAGACAGAAAAAGAACGGTTGGAGAGAGAAGACGCCGCCCGTGCCGCCGAAGAGGCCACAGCCGAAGCTGCCCGCCTTGCCGAGTACAATGGCGTGGCCGCCAGAGCCTTGCGACTGCGTGAACAACGCGACAGCCGCCTTGCCGCCTCGGACAAATATCTGCTGGCAGACTACCCTGTCAGCCCGGAAGAGCTTGCGTGCATCAAGGCATACCGCCAGCTTTTGCGTGATCTGCCCGCTCAGGAGGGCGCACCCTTTGACGGCGGCGGCTCATCCACTCCCTGGCCTGCAATGCCGCAAATATAACAGGAGCACGCATGCGCACAGCCCTGCAAAACTTTACAGGCGGCGAAATCGCGCCCACCCTGTACGCGCGCTATGATCTGGCGCGGTACCGTAACTGCCTTTCCTGCATGGAAAACATGCTGCCCGGCCTGCACGGCGACGCGGCCCGGCGGCCCGGTACGCGCTTTGTGGCGGATCTGGATGGATATTCCGTGCTTATTCCTTTCAGCTTCAGTGCCCTGGCCAGGCAGAACTTCGTGCTGATTCTGGGCGATCACAGCCTGCGCATTGCCAGCGAACACGGGCTTGAGGACGTTTCTTCCATTGCGACTCCTTATGCGCCGGACGAATTGCTGGACATATCCTACGCTCAGGTGGGGGACATTGTGTATCTCGCCCACAGCAACCACCCCCTGCACAAGGTAATACGCCGGGACGGAGAGGCCAGCTCCGGTTCTGGCAATGCAGGCTCCACAAACGGGAATGCCGCGTACTCCTGGCATCTGGAGGCAGTGGCCCTCAACACATCCATAAAAGCTCCATCTGTGCCCACTGTATCGTTTTCCGGCACAGCGGGCAGCTATACCCTGCGCTACAAGGTGGCGGCTGTGGATGCCAACGGGCGCGAATCCCTTGCTTCGCCTGCCGGGCAATGCACCACGGGGCGTCACCCTTCCGACTGGGTGCAGGGCAACAGCGCCGCCATATCCTGGCCTGCTGTCACAGGCGCGGTGGAATACAACATTTACCGTGAAGAAGCGGGCTATTTTGGTTTTATCGGCGTTTCCACAGGCCTGACCTTCAGCGATCAGAACTATCAGGCCGATACCGCCGACACACCGAAAGAAGACTGGAACCCTTTTGCTGACGGCAACTATCCGGGCGTGGTGACTTTTCATCAGCAGCGCATGGTGCTGGCAGCCACACCCAAAAATCCGCAGGCTTTCTACATGTCGCGGGTGGGAGACTTTGAAAATTTTCGTAAATCCCGTCCCTTGCAGAATGATGACCCTGTGGAATACCTCATTGCCTCTGGTTCCATAGACGCCGTTACCTGGGCGGCCAGTTTTGGTGATCTGCTCATTGGCACGTCCGGCAGCGAATACAAGGCTACGGGAGGCGACGGCACAGCCATCACCCCGGGCAACATCAGCATCACGGCGCAAAGCTACTGGGGCAGCGCGGGCCTTGCGCCCATAATCATCGGCAACTCCATTCTGCATGTGCAACGGCACGGCTCACGCGTGCGCGACCTTTTCTATTCGCTGGAAAAAGACGGCTACGCGGGCAATGACCTTTCCATTATGGCCCCGCACCTTTTTGAAGGGCATACCATCTTGCAATGGGCCTATCAGCAGACGCCCGGCTCCACAATCTGGTGCCTGCGCGACGACGGCCTGCTGCTGGCCTTCACCTATATGAAGGAGCACGACATCTGGGGCTGGTCGCGACAGATCACAGCCGGACGGGTGCTCTCCATAGCCGCTGTTTCCGGTGAAAATGGCGATGCTCTTATGCTGGTGGTAGAACGCCAGATAAACGGGCAGGACCGTATTTTTCTGGAACGCCTTGCTCCTCAGTGGCAGGATCATGAACCCATTGAAGAAGCTTTTTTTGTAGACTGCGGCCTGACCTTGCGCCCCGAGCAACCTGCAACCCGGCTAAGCGGGTTGGATCACCTTGAAGGATGTGAACTGGCCGTACTGGCAGACGGCAGCCCGGTGGAAGGCTGCGTTGTGCGCGAGGGCTGCATTGAGCTACCCTATGCAGCCAGTGTGGCGCAGGTTGGCCTGCCCTTTGCTTCGGCTCTGGCGTCCCTGCCCATTGAGATGGACGGTCCTTCCGGCACAACCCTTGGCCGCCAGCGTGCCCACGGTATGTGTACAGCCCGGCTGTACCGCAGTGTTGGCGGCAAATACGGCCCCAGCAGGCAGGAACTCTACGATCTGCCTTTTTTGCCGGAGTATTGGGGGCAGGCAATTTTGCCCTATTCCGGCGACGTATCCTTTACCCCCGGCGGCACCTGGACGGAGTCAGACAATTTGTGGCTGGTTCAGGACAGGCCCCTGCCCTTTCGGCTGCTTTCTCTGGTGCTGGAAGTAAGCTTTTCCTGAAGCCGCTGCCCGCTGTGCCCCAGCTGATCAAAACATTTCAAAGAGAAATGCTTTGTGGGTGAGGGACCCTTTTGCAAAAAATCTCCTTCCCCATTCCCTGAAATATTTATTTTTATTCAGCCTGTTACAGGGAATATCCCGATCTGGAGCGAAATTCCCGGAAGCAGATCCTCCCAGGCATCACCCTGCCGCAGAATTACTCTGCTTTGATCAGCCTGTTACAACGTCTTCCTGGGTGCTGTTTCCAAATAAATGATATTGACCCAAGAGCAAGGAAAAAGGCCTTTTTTACGAAAGGAGTGTACTTTTATGGTACATGACTGGAGTAAAAAATGGCCTTTTGACGCAGCCAATTGGGCAAAAGAATTATTTAGAGACAGTACCTAGAGCAAAAAGGAGAACCCATGCTGGCTTTTGCCACAGAATCTTTTACAAAGCTGGAATCTGAAGCCCGGCTTCTCACCACGGCGCACTGGCAGGAGGTAGAAGCCCCCCTGCACAAAAATACAAATTTTGGGTTGGACGCAAAGAGGTACGCCTGCCTTGAAAATCTGGGCATGCTGCACGTCAGCGCGGCACGCACGCACGATGGCGCTCTGGCGGGCTATGCGGCCTTTACCCTTGTTTCCTGCCCGCATCGGCAAGGAATGCTTTTGGCGGCACTGGACGGGCTGTATCTGTCCCCGCGAGCTCGTGGCGGCTTCACTGCCCTTAATCTGCTGCGTCATGCCGAGGCGGAACTCAGGCAGCGCGGCGCTGGTCTTGTGCAATACAGTTCGCCCGCCTCACGGCCCTGCGACTCTCTGTACCGCCGCCTTGGCGCACGCCATACCGAAACCATCTGGCACAAGGAGCTTTGCTGATGGCCATTGCAACCAGTACTGCCGCTGCCATTAGTGCCGCCGTGGCTTTGGCCGGAGCCGCCGTAGGCACGGTCAGCTCTATTCAACAGGCTGAAAGCCGCCGCCAGCAGACCGAATACCAGTCCAAACTGGCTGAACGCAGTTCGCAGCAGGCCGAACAAAGCGCCACTCTGGCAGATGAGGCCGCCCGGCAGGAAAAACAGGCGGGTTATGAAGCCGCGGTAAAAAAACGTCAGGAAGCCGCGCGCATCATTGGCGGGCAAAGAGCGCAGGCGTCAACATCAGGCGCGCAAGTGGGGGCCGGAAGCCAGCTGGATCTGAACCTTGATACTGCGGAAAAAGGCGAACTGGACGCCCTGGCTCAGGAACAGCAAGGCAATGCCGCCTCATACAACCAGCAGATGCGCGCCTGGAACCTGCGCAATCAGTCCACAGGGGCAGCTTTGAATGCTGAAAATCTTAACAGTCACGCGCAAACCGACTATCTGGGTCTGACAACCACCCTGCTCAACGGTGCCAGCCGCGTGGGGCGTAATTTTTACACCCTTGGCACGCGTGGCCCACTGCTGCCCTGATCGTATACCTGTTGTGGTGCTGCCTCGAAGTGTGCGCCACCTAGCTCTACAGCAGATGTAGTTTGAACGGCTTTGTGGGGGAGGGGCCCTTTTAAAAAAGGGTCCCTCCCCCA
>NZ_JASGDK010000026.1:0-5831 GCF_047607245.1 Desulfovibrio sp. | reverse complement strand
TGACAGGGGCGAGGTGCGGGCCTGCGGAGCGCGCGAGGTCTGCGTGCTGTGGCGCTATCGTTTCGGTGTGCGGCCACAAACCTACAAGCTGGTACGCCGCCGCTTTTTTGCGCCCAAACCTCTGAGCCTGCTTTAAGGGTGTACTTGCAGTGCCTCCAGCAACACGCATGATCGCTGGAGGGGTTCGGGTTGAATTCAGGGTGTTATAAAAGATTGAAGACGCTCGCCACAATGTTTGCCTGCACAGATGCACAGTAATGTTCCCGGCTTTCAGCGCCAGCAACGGTCAGGCGAGTTCTTGGGGTAACGGCTGTATTGTGCTACAGGGCTTCATGGTGGCGGGCTGTTTGCACAGCCGCCAGAACAATTTCATTTTGAGACTGCTTCAAGCCTTGCGCCGTCATGAACACGGCAAGGCATAAAGGAGAAGCCCATGCCTCATTATCTTGAATGGTCCAGGGCCTATAGTCACAGGCTGAACACGGCGGATAGCGCTCCTCTTCAGGCCAGAGCCCCAGAACTGGGCGCCCGGCTTGAACGTGAACTGGCTCAGGGCATATTGCCTTTTCTGTCCATGCCGTATCGCGCAGCACTGGAAAAAGATCTGCCCCCGATTCTGGAAAAGGTGCGGACCCGCAAGCATATGCTTGTATTGGGCATAGGGGGGTCGGCCCTGGGAGCGCGAGCCATACAAAGAGCCTTTGCGCCGGGGCAGGACAGGCCGGGGCATGACGGACCGTGCCTGTGGATAGCTGACAACGTATGTGCGGAAGAGTTTGAAGCCCTCTTGGGCGGGCTTGATGCGGCGGATACTTCTGTGGTCTGCATCAGCAAGTCGGGGGGAACGATCGAGACTCTGGCACAGTATTTTCTGGTGCGGCAGTGGCTTCAGGCCGCTTTGGGCGAAGACTGGCGGGCCCATATGGTGGTGGTCACCGATGCTGTGTCCGGTTACCTGCGTCAGGAGGCCACATCGCACGGCCTGGCTTCGCTGGAAGTTCCCGATCATCTGGGCGGGCGCTATTCGGTGCTCTCTGCCGTGGGGCTCTTGCCCGCAGGATTTTTGGGCGTTGACTGGCGTTCCCTGCTTGACGGCGCAGCCGAGGTGGCCCGGCCCCTGGTGGAAGCGCCGCGCTCACTGGGCAGCCATCCTTCCTACGCTCTTGCCTGCTGGGCCAGGGCACTGGAGCTGCAAGAGTACAGCGAGCTCATCCTGTTCTGCTATGTGCCGCAATGGGCGGCCCTTGGCCCTTGGTTTGCGCAACTGTGGGCAGAAAGTCTCGGCAAGGACGGATTGGGCATTCTGCCCGTGGCCGCCACGGGTGTTACAGATCAGCATTCCGTAAATCAGATGTTTTTGAGCGGCCCGCGCAACAAGGGTTGCATTTTCCTTACCAGCCGAGGGCAGGCCGCAGGCCGTGCCTTTGGTCAGGATTTGCCGCAGGAATGGGCATGGCTGCGGGGCAAGCCCCTGGGCGCGTTGCTTGAAGCCGAGGCCCTTGGAACGCGTATGGCCCTTTGCATGAACGAAGTGCCCCTGGTGCATTTGGATATGGACGATACCAGCCCCAAGGCCGCGGGAGCCTTCATGCTGTTGCTGGAAGCTGCAACTCTGTTCACCGGCTGGCTTATGGGGGTGAATCCCCTTGACCAGCCCGCTGTGGAGCTGGGCAAGCGTCTGGCCAATGCGCGGCTTGGCGCGCCGGGCTATGCTACAGAGCATGCGGATCTGGATAATTTTATGGCCGTGCCCTTGCAAGAGCAGGCATTTTAAGGAAAACAGATGTTTTTCAGAAAAAAGCGGGGAGCGCCAGTTCAGGATCAAGGCGCTGGTTCCCACAGTCCGCACGGCGACTCACAATCCGAGGACAATGTACCGGGACCATACGCTGGCGGCGTACAGGACTGGAGCCCGAGCAATCAGGGCGGGCCTGCCACCGGATCAAAAGGCGACGCCGAGGGCAGCCTGCCGCTGAGCTATGCCCGTCCTCTCTCCTGGCTTTCACTGGTCGTCATTTTGCTGACCAGTCTGGGGCTTTCTTTCTTTATTTCAAACTCGGCCCGTGAAACCCTGCTGACTCGGCAAGAGGGCTTTGCCCGTTTGCTGGTGGAAAACCTCAACAGTCAGATATTCCGGCGCTTCGCCTTGCCGACGCTTATGGGCTATGGGCGCATAGCCTTGCGTCAGCCAGCACAGTACGAACGGCTTGAGCAGGTTGTGCAGTCCGTCATTCAGGGACTGCCGGTAGAGCGCTTGCGTATTTATGATTTTTCCCGCCTTGTAGCCTATTCCACACGTAAAGAAGAGGTTGGCCGGGCCGGGCTTTCTCCTGCCAATCTGGATGAGGTGTTGCAGGGTAAAGCTCTCAAGTCTGAAATTATTTCAACTATACCCGAATGGCAGGCCCCCTTCAGGCTGCCTCTGGAGGAGGGCACGTTTGTTTTGCGTGTTCTTTATCCATTGAAGGGCGAACCATTGCAGCCTGGGCAAGAGGCTCCAATTATGGGCGCTCTGGAGCTGACGCAGGACATCACGGGCGACTATGAGCAGGTGCTGACATTTCAGGGTATCATTGTGGTCATGTGCCTCATGTCCTCGGTGGTTCTTTTCGGTCTGCTGATTATGCTTATCCACCGTTCGGAGCGTGTGCTTGCCGAACGCATGCAGAAAAACCGGCAGCTTGAAAAGCAGCTGCACAGTAACGAACGTTTTGTGAGTATGGGGCGCGTTGTAGCCAGTATTGCCCACGAGATTCGAAATCCTCTGGGGATCATCCGCTCCAGTGCCGAACTATTGCAGCGCCGTACAGACCAGGCAGACGCTGGCACACGCCGCATACTGGGCGCTATTTTTGATGAGTCGGTACGGCTTTCGCAGACAGTGAACGATTTTCTGGACTATGCCCGCCCTCGTCAGCCCAAGCAGGATCTGGTTGACGTAAGTCTTGTGCTGGATCAGGTGCTGGCCTTTCTGGAAGGCGACATGGCCCGCCGTGAAGTTGCTGTGGAGCGACAGCCAATGGAAGGTCTTTTCGTTCACGGCGACAAGGATTTGCTGTACCGCGCTTTTTACAATATCCTTGTCAACGGACAACAGGCAATGGACGGGCCGGGTATCCTGCGCATCAGCGGTGACCACGACGGCGAGGGCCATGTAAGGCTGGAATTTCTCGATTCCGGCCCCGGCTTTGACGCCGCCATTGTGGGCAATCTGCTGGATCCCTTCTTTACAACCAAAGACGGGGGCACGGGCCTTGGTCTGCCCATCGTACAGTCCATCATTGCCAGCCACGGCGGCGTGATCCAGCTGGAAAACGGTCCGGACGGCGGCGCTCTTGTACGTGTGCTGCTGCCCGAGGCCCATACCGGGGCACAGGAATAGTCTTATGAGTGAAAAAGCGCATATTCTGGTTATTGACGACGAAAAAAACTATCTGTTGGTTCTGCAAACCCTGCTGGAAGACGAAGGCTATTCTGTCACCGCCATCAGCGACCCGGAAACCGCCCTGGCTTTTCTTGAAGAAAGCGAAGTGGACGTGGTGGTTACGGACATGAAGATGCCCAAGGTGTCCGGGCGTCAGGTGCTTGAAAGAGTAAAGAAAAGCTGGCCCTATATTCCGGTGCTTATCATGACGGCCTTCGGCTCCATTGAAAGCGCTGTGGATGTTATGAAATACGGCGCTTTTGATTATATCACCAAACCATTTTCCAACGACGAGCTTCTGCTCTCCATCCATAACGCCGTGGAGCTGGCCCGCGCCCACCGCCAGTACCGCCTGCTTCAGGAGGTTATGGAAGACCGCTACGGCGTACACAAAATCGTGGGGCGCAGCCGCGCCATACGCGATGTGCTCGTGATGGTTGAACGGGCCGCGCCCAGCCGCTCCACAGTGCTTATTACTGGCGAATCCGGTACGGGCAAGGAACTGGTAGCACGGGCCATCCATTACACAAGCCCCCGCAAAGACAAACCCTTTGTTTCCGTTAACTGCATGGCGCTCAATCCCGGCGTGCTCGAGAGCGAACTTTTCGGCCACGAAAAAGGCTCTTTCACCGGGGCAGTGGCCATGCGCCGGGGCCGCTTTGAACAAGCCGACGGCGGCACGCTTTTTCTGGATGAAATAGCGGAGCTTACGCCCGATCTTCAGGTCAAGCTGTTGCGTGTGCTTCAGGAGCGGCGCTTTGAACGCGTGGGTGGTGGTGAAGAAATCGAGGTCGACATTCGTGTGGTGGCTGCGACAAACAAAGACCTTGCCGCAATGGTGGAGAAAGGAACGTTTCGCGATGACCTGTACTACAGGCTCAATGTGGTTCAGGTTCCCCTGCCGCCCCTGCGCGAGCGCCGTGAAGACATCCCCCTGCTGGTGGCCCATTTTGTGGAAAAGGTATGCGCTGACAACACAATGCCTGCCAAAACCTTCAGCACTGAAGCCCTCAACTACCTGACGGGCTATGAATGGCCGGGCAATATACGGCAACTGGAAAATGTGGTTGAAAGCTGTCTTGTTCTGGTGCCTGGCTCGGTCATCAATGTGGACAATCTGCCCGCCGAGATCCGTGATGAAGAATCGCAGTTCAAGAGCGCCGTTGACCTTCTGCCCGTGCAGCTGGACTTGGCCGATACGCTGGAAAAAATTGAAGCCGCTCTTATTCGCCGAGCCTTGGTGCGTGCCGAACTTGTTCAGGTTAAGGCTGCAGAATATCTTGGTATTTCAAAGAGTTTGCTGCAATATAAATTGAAAAAATACGCCATAACCGGCCATTAGAGCTCTTTAGCTGCCAAGCAGGTTTGTACTCAGCCTGACAGGCTTCGCCTTGCGAAACGCAACCTGATATGATCGTGGAATTTGCCGCAGATTGGGTATGTGGTTTGCCTGCTGTTGAACGAAATTTTGAAAAACAGCGATTGTGTAATTGTTTTTGCGGTTAAACAGAACAGCATCTTTTATGGAGATATAAAAACAGACCCGTTTCTGCACAGAAGCGGGTCTGTTTTTATAAAGTGTGCCGGGCAGATGCGTGTGCAGCTGTTCTGGCGCACCAACGTACTGTGTCAGGGTGAACCCCATATAGCTGTGTGGGTCGTTCCCTGATCTGCTATAGGTTATAGCGTCAATGAGTTGCGCGGTATCCTTTTTAACTTGTCAAACCTGATTTTTTACGTAAGTATATTTTATTGGACATAATATGGCAAAGGCCACCATTAATGAGCGGGTTTTATCCTGCCCGTATGGCTGATGCAGAGTCGCGATTATTGGTTGATTAATCAGATAATAGCCTTTTTATATTAAAAAAATGCATCCGGCATTAAAGCACCAGATGCAGCGGGCATGTTTCAAAAATGCATGTGGGCAAGCAGGGCAGCGTGTCTTTCCGGCGGCTGCACTTGACAGCCGCCGGATTTATACACACTTGATGCTATCCTGAGCTGACGTTAGATCGTGCGCTTGGCCAGACGCTTCTTCAGGTTTTCAGCAACAATTTCAGGGTCTATGGGGTTACGGGCAATGCCGCTCTCAATGGCAGCCTTGGCAGTTGCCGCGGCAACCCGGGGTGCCACTTCGGGATTGAGGGTAGAGGGAATGATAAAGTCGGGGCAAAGTTCCTCAGCCGAGACCAGTTCGGCTATGGCGTAGGCTGCCGCGATTTTCATTGCATCATTGATGTCTGTGGCGGCCACATCCAGCGCTCCGCGGAAGATACCGGGAAACGCCAGCACATTGTTGATTTGGTTGGGGCAGTCGGAGCGGCCAGTGGCGATAACTTTTGCCCCGGCATCCACGGCGCGTTGCAGCGGCCAGATTTCAGGAATGGGGTTGGCCTGCGCAAAG
>NZ_JASGDK010000025.1:0-20031 GCF_047607245.1 Desulfovibrio sp. | reverse complement strand
GTCCGCAGTATTGGCGCGGACGGAAGAGACGGGGTCTTGCCGTTGGTCAGAACCACCCTGCTGGTCTTTTAAAAGAGCGTTTTCAGGCGCCCCCACACCCCCTGCAGAAACGCCGCCACTGCTTGCAGCTTCGTCAGAGGTATTTTCTGTGAAATTGGTATTCTTGGGTTGTTCCATGATATTCCCGTTGCTATAGCGCCGGGGCAGAAACCCCTTGCAGATGGGCGGGAGTGTGGATCGGAAAACAGAATCGTTTACCGGGCATATAGCCGAATCACCTGAAAATAGGCGATCTTCCGCCATATGAAAAATACAATACTGCTGCCCGGTTGCCAAGCCTTTTGGCTATCCGAATCAGCGGAAGGAACAGAAGAAATTCTGTGCTGCAAGGCTAAATGCCATACCCCGGCGTGCAGACCACGCCGGGGTATAACAGCCTCTTAATCGAACCAGCCGGGAGCGAATTCTTCGCGGGGGTCTGCAGCGTCCTTGGGCGGATTCTGCGCAAGAGGTCCAGTATTGATGGACATCTGCGGCAGAAGGTTGCCGGAAAGAGCGCTCAAACGATATGCTCCTACCAGAATGTTGCCGCGAGCGGTTTCAGCCTGGGTAGAAGAGTTGAAAAGTTCACTTTCGGTATCCAGCACGTCCAGAATACTGCGCTTGCCGATCTGGAACTGCTCAATATAGGCCGAACGGGTATACTTGCTGTACTCTACTGCCTTGCTGTAAAGCGAAAACTGCTCCTGGGCGGCCTGATAGTTGGTCCAGGTCATTTCGATATCCAGCTTGAGTTCGTCAATGAAGTCGTACATCACCTGACGGCTCTGGCGAATGCGGGCAGAAGCCGCACGGCGTTCAGCCAGGTCGGCTCCGCTGTTGAAAATATTCCAGCGCACGACGCCAAGAACGTCAAAGCTGTATATCCAGCGGTCACTGGCACCGCCCCTGTCTGTATAGTTGGGGCCAGCCTCAAGGTTCAGGGTAGGATAAAAGGCCGAATCAGCCAGTTCGCGTTCGCCGCGTGCAGCGCGAATATCCTGCATGTACGCGGCAAGCTTGGGATTGCTCTGCTCTGCCTGCGTCAGCACGGCATCAGGACCCTGATACAATTCAGGGGGCATGGTCACAGGAGCCAGTTTGCCCGTAGCGGGCAGGCCTGTAAGGCGCGTATACCGGTCTTCAGCATCCAGCAGGGCAGCCTTGGCTTCAGAAAGGCTCGCCAGCGCGCGCTGCAGGCGCGAACGGGCCTGGGTAACGTCTGCCGCAGTGTCTGCACCAAGGTTGGCCCTTTCCTGCGCCTGATTCACCAGCGCCTTGTGCTGCGTAACGTTCATTTCAGCTAAAGAAAGGATTTTTCTGCGGCGCAATACGTCGATGTGCGAGATAATACCGTCAAGCGACATAGAAGTGGCGGTATCAAAAACGCGGAACTTCACAGACTCAAGAGTTGATTTCGCAGTACGAACACGCGATCTGGTGGCAAAGCCGTCCCAAATGGGCTGCACAAGTTGGGCGCTTACGCCGGCGAGACCCCACATCTGTGTGTCCAGATTTCTGCCACGGGTGCTTGAGTCGCTCAGCACACTGCCGCCGGCCCGGCCGGTAACGTCAACACGCGGGCCAAAACCAGCCTTGGCGCGATCAACTTCATGCTCAAGCACGTTACGGTTTTCCTGCATACCGCGCAAAGCCCTGTTTGTGCGCAGCACTCCGTAAACGGAATCTTCCACAGTAATGGCCTGCCCTGCCGGGGGAAGCGGATATGTCTGTTCCGCTGCGGTCGCAGCAGCAGGCACCAGCAGGACCAAAGTCAGAAGGTATGATAAATAGTGTTTCACGGTTCACTCCCTAAACTGGAAATCCACACCGTCAAGTAGATCTCCGCTCTGTCAGCATACCGGCCAGAATGGCCCACATTATGAACTCTATCGCCCTGAAGCTCATTTTCATAACGGCACGCCTTAAGACGATCAGTCAGATACCCGGATTAAGGGTATCCTGCAAGCTCTTTGGCATTACGTTATTCGAGCTATCTCTTTTTTGCACATTTTACTGCAATGTCACAGCGGACGGTTACGTCTGTTTTGAAAATATTCAAACATAATACTTGAAGCATAAGGACTGTAAACAGTTAGCAATAGCTGGAACATAAAAGCAAGAGGCTTCAACCCCTTAACAGCAAAAGACATATCCTAACCAGCTAAAAATATTAACAATATAATTTAATAATTTTTTTATATGAATACATATATTACATAAAAAAAACGTTCTCTTAGAGCAATTTTACGCTGAAACCGCTCGTCAACTGCTCGAGCAGACGCCCCTGTGGAACAGTAAACCCAACTTCAGCTGTTGCCCGCAGGCTTTGCCTGAACCGTTTTATGGGGGGGCGGACAACATCTTACAGAAGATTCAAGCGTTGTGACACGGTAAACTACGCTCGAAGACAGCGCGCGCACCAACTCCGCATGTTCCATGCAATCGCTGTCGCCATCGGTGCGCCCTTCAGGCAACGGCTGCTGCAAGATCAGCACGGCTCTTTACTAGCCCAGCCAAACGCCGCAACGGCATGCCATAAAGCAGATTAACATTGAAACGCAGCACATTTCAAAATTGTCGTTCTGTCAAAAGACACGTACCACTCAGTAGCCTTGCAATTCTCTTGCCAGAACAATAAATAAAAAAGTATATAATTACAGCGCCCTGCGCTAGTTTATTAACGCAGGGCGCTGTAATTTTTCTGACAAAGGACCATTTGCCAGTGCCAAAGCTCTAACGTAATGCCAAAGTTACGCTCCAGATGCTGCGAGCTGTTCCGCAAAAGCAGTCTGGAGCAGACAGACTTTGAAAAGGTTTAATGCTCTAGAAGCTGTAGTTCAGCTCTTCAAAGAAAGCCTTGGGGTGCGCACATGCGGGGCACATATCGGGAGCATGATCGCCGTCTACAAGACAGCCGCAGTTGAGGCAACGCCACACCGTGGGCTTAGAACGCATGAACATGCGGCCTTCCTTGATGTCGCTGGCAAGCTTCAAAAAGCGCTTTTCATGATAGGCTTCGGCTACGGCGATATGGCGCATAACAAAGGCCACTTCCGAAAAACCTTCTTTTTCGGCGGTAGCGGCCATAGAAGGATACATTTCCGTATGTTCGTAGTTTTCGCCCTGGGCTGAAGCCAGCAGGTTGGCTTCGCTGCCAGCAAGCACGCCAGCGGGATACGCGGCCTGAATTTCTACCTCGCCACCTTCAAGAAACTTGAACAGGCGCTTGGCGTGTTCTTTTTCCTGAGCGGCAGTTTCAATAAAGATTTCCTGCACCAGCACGAAACCGTCTTTTTTGGCAATGGCGGAGAAAAAGTCATAACGGTTGCGGGCCTGAGATTCACCGGCAAAAGCTGTAAGAATATTTTTTTCGGTCTGGCTACCCTTCAGCGTTTTCATCACGTTCTCTCCTTAAACATGCGGGCATGTTTTTCAAGTTTGTAAATCGACGAGAAATAAAAGAGGACAGCCATTGCCATCCCCTTTTTAAAGCATATAAATGATATCGGTTACTGTCAAGAAATTAGGCTGACTGCTCCGCTGCGGCGAGTTGCGCTTCCAGAGCCGCTATCTGGGCTTGGAGGGCATTCATTTTGCTGTTAACCCCAGCATCCGTCACGCCGCCGCTCACCTGGCTGGCAAGGCTGGTCAGCTGGCTTTTGAGAGATTCGATCTGCTTTTTGATACTCTCAATCGTATTGGATCCGCCAGACCCGCCACCGGCTTCGGATACGCCTCCAGCGGCACTTGTCTTGTCAGAAGATTCCCCTGACTCTCCGCCGGAAAGCCCTTCGACAGAAGCCTGAGAAGAGGTATTGTTTTCAGATTCGTCAGAAGTTGAAGTGGTGTATCTGCCCAGCTTTTCCGCAAAAAGCGCCTTGGCTTTTTCGGAAATACTTACAGTATCGCCGGAATCTCCCTTGGAAGAGGAGCCGCCAGCTTTGGTGCTGCCGCTATTGATGCTCCAAATTTCATCAATGCTTGAAAGGCCGCTGACGCCGTTTGTGCTGGACACGCTCATAATTACTCCTTCAGTGCCGGACACCGGGAAATTATTGCTCCCTACTCCGTTCAGAAAAAGCAGCAAAAATTATGCCAGCAAAAGGCGGGAAAAACTTGCCTGCCACGGTCATTCTCTGACCATCTTTACAGGCGTGATCACCTGTGGCAGCCTTGATGCATGTCTGAAAAAAAAGCGGTTTCACTACGCTCTCGCCTCAACGCACAAACCCTTCCAGCCAGGGTTTTCATGCAACTGTCTGACGGCACAAAGCTTACGGCTACGGTTCGGTTTTCTTCACGTGCCAAGCACACACGCATATCTCTTGACGCCCACGGGCGTCTGACCCTCACCGCACCAGAAGGCATGCCCTCTGCCTTGCTGGAGCAAAGCCTGCCCCAGTTTCTGCCCTGGCTCGAAAGAGCATGGAAAAAATACAAGGCCTTGGCCCCAAGCGAGCAGCTGCCCCGCTCCATTGAACTGCCCCTGGCCGGATTGACGTTCGCGGTACAAACCGGAGGAGACCTCGCTGCTGGCAAACTGGCTGCGGCTCGCCACCACGAAAACAGCTTTTCCCTGCTCATGCGGCAGGCCACACAACGTCTGCTGCTGGTACAAGGTTCTGGCAGCCTGCGCCTGTTCGGCCCGGTGGCCAACACAAGTCTGTGCGCCCAGGCCTTACGGCAATGGTGCCGCCACATGGCAGAAGCCATGCTGCCAGCCTATCTGGAGAATCTGGCGCGGCAAGGGGGTTTTGGGCTTGAAAAAGTCAGCGTGCGAGATCAGCGTTCACGATGGGGCAGTTGTGCCCGTTCGCGGCGAACCGACAGCAACAAAGGAAGGAGAAAAAGCAGAACCTCGGCAGAGAGCAGTATAGTACACCGCGCCTCCTCCCAGACAGGGGGCAGAGCCGGACGATGGGCAGGAAATATTTGGCGTCTGTTCTCCGGCAAGGACGAAGTTCGCGCTGGCGAACACAATTCTCATGAGGCGATGCAACAGAGCAGCACTCTTGTTGGGCAAATGCCGGATCAGCCTGTTGGGCGTATCAGCCTCAACTGGCGGGCGATACTGCTTCCCCTGCCGCTTCTGGAACACTTGTGCTGGCACGAGCTGTGCCACCTGCGCCACATGGACCACTCTGCAGCGTACAGGGCAGAACTTGCCCGCTATTCGCCACAGTGGCCGGAGCAGGAGAAAGCCCTCAACAACGCATGGCGCACCTTGCCCTGGTGGGCATTGCCCGGACAGGACGCACCAGCCGATGACGAGCAGGAAAACAGCTGATTCTCCCGCATGAAAATCCAGGGGTATCGCGCGTTATATGATTGTTCTACGGCGCGTGCGCCTGCCGCCCGTCTTCACCGTACGGATATTGCGCGGCCTCATGACGGCATTGCCTAAAAGAACTATTTAGAACAGCCCCTAGGGCTTGAGGTCGCCCATAGAGTTGGCCCGCCCTGCCAGCACAATGGTATCGCCTTTTTGCAGTACCGTCATGGCGGGGGGCACGAAGTTGAAGGAATGTTCTCCCGCGGGGCGTATGCCAAGCACCATAACATTAAAACGCTGCATCAGATTAAGATCAATAAGAGTTCGTCCGTGCCACTCGTCCACCTTCAGTTCCTGAATGGCTATACCGCCATACTTGGGAATAAGGTCCAGCATACCAGGGTAGGTAAGCTGGTGAGCGGCCATAACAGCGGCCTCCATTTCTGGCACAAGAGCACGGTTTACGCGCAGGCGTTGCAATATCTTGCGGTGCTCTTCGTTGGAAGCCTTGACCCATATCTTGGGGCCGCCCAATTCCTGCACATTCAGGGTAATGCTGAGGGACTGCTCAACGCTCTGCCCCACACTGATGACCACCCAGTCCAGATCCTGCACATGCAGTGAGCGCAACACAGCAATATTGGTGGCATCGGCCTTGTATACGGAGTTCAACGCCTCTTCGGCCCGCTGAACCCGCGCGTCGGACATATCTATGCCTACCACCGTATGCCCCAGAGAAACCAGAGTGGTGGCCATGCGCAGCCCGAACTTGCCCAGACCGATAACGCCGATTTCTTGCTTTTTCTCCGCCATATATTTCTCACTATGACGCATCCGCCACTGTCGGAAACGCCTTTATGCCGGACAAGACCTTAAAAGCCGTATCCAGCCGTCTTTTGTACAAAATCCGCCGTAGACCGGCAGTAAAATCATGTCTTCAATCAATGATAAAAACAAAAAGAAGCGCCAGACGGCCCGCTACGGCAAAATATAGGCTTTTCCCAACGCAGATCAGGAGCTCGCGCACCCAAAGCAGCCAGGGGCACGCCGGGGCTACCCGATGGGAAGCTGGGCTTCCGCCACTGTATATGCCTTGCGCGGCTGAAGGCTCTGTACAGCCATAAGCAAACTTAACAAGCCTACACGCCCAGCAAACATGTTAATAATGATAATCCCCTTGCCTTCAGAGCTGAGTTCTGGAGTAAGGTTCAGCGAAAGGCCAACAGTGCCAAGGGCAGATACTTCTTCAAACAAAATACGCAAAAACGAAGGGTCGCCGGAAATTGTTCCGTGCAGTATGCCATATTCCGTAATACTGAGCAAAAATGTAGAGAAGCCTACCAGCATAGAGTAAAGAAAGAACAGGGTCAGCGCGCGCGTGACATTCTCTCTTGGCACACCCCGGCCTTCCAGAACAATCTGCCTATCGCCTCTGAACTGTGCCGCAATATAGCCAACCAGCACCCGGAACGTCACCACCTTGATACCGCCAGCACAAGAGCCGGGGCTGCCCCCCACAAACATGAGCGCCATAAGTATCAGCAGGGTGGCTTCACTGAGGCTGTTCATATTTACAGTATTGAAGCCTGCCGTGCGCGCCACCGCTGCCTGAAAGAACGCGGTCAGGGCCAGATCAAATCCTTCGCCAAGGGCATGTTCATTGCCAATGCGCCAGAACTCGATGGCAAAACCTGTAGCTGCGCCCACAATTATCAGAAAGGCGCTGGTCTTCAATACCAGACGGCTGAAACGGCTGAATTTGCGCACCGGCACCCCCATGCGGCCTCCGGTGGCGATGCCCAGCGCTTCGCGCAGCACACCAAAACCGATGCTGCCCAGAAAAACACTGACCGTGATAATGCAGTTCAGCACCACATCATCCCGAAAATTCATGAGGCTGTTGGGGCTGAGTGAAAATCCCGCGTTGCAGAAGGCAGAGACCGCATGAAAAACTGCGCTGAACGGATAAAAAAATACAGGATCGTGCCAGTAGAGCAGAACTGCGGTAACGGCCTCAATACTGAACACAAGGGCCAGTACCTGTAAAAGAAAGGATTTGAGGTTGAAATTGTCGCCAAGCAGTTCCTGGCTTACGGCCTCACGGCTGGTAAAGGGCACATGATTACGCCAGAGCAGAAAGATTATGCTCGTATAGGTCATGATCCCAAGGCCGCCCAACTGCACAAGCAGAAGCACTACAGTTGTGCCAAAAGGACTGAGCACAACGCTTATATCAACAGGAGTAAGCCCCGTAACACATACGGCAGACGTAGAAAGAAAGGCCGCGTCAATCATACTGAGGCTCTGCCCTTCCTGCCAGCTTGCGGGGGCATACAGCAAGGCTGCGCCAACGACAATAACCGCCAGGAATGACAATACGGGCCAGGTGAGGGGACTGAAGAAACGGTTCCTCTGCATTCCACCCATGTAAGCCAGGAGTGGCGGGATTGCAAGACTGGTAACGCCCGGAAGGCACTGGCTGACTGGCGATATTCACGGCCAACGCCCGACAGATCGCGTAAACGGACAACTTCAGGCGGATACTACCAAACGCTAATGCCAGACAAATATCGCGGGCGGATAAGGAAGCACTGATTAACGAGCCTCCTGAAAATGCGCAGTTATTTCGCTTGGCAAGGCGCAATCTTTTTTTGAAGCAGGAGTGGACTCTTCCGTCCCCGACTGTTGCAAAAAAGTGATGCAACGCAGCCAAACGAAATAAATCAGCGTTTCCATAAATATATGACAGGCAACATTTGACGGACAGCGTGCGCGGCGAAAATACCTCGCCATACCACGGTCAGCCCCAAATCATGAGCAACAGTGCCTTCCATGCTTCAATGGCAACAGCGTTTTGACTGCTATATATCATGCGTGGCAAGCCACTATTTACAGACGCATGCGGCAGGGGTATAGTCATTGCCGAGCTAGGGGATCCGTGCGGACAACCGCTGCACGGCTGAGAGTGGGAAAACCCAGACCCTATGAACCTGACGCAGTTCGCACTGCCGGAGGGAAGCCGCAGCCACAAGCTCTTCTGCCGCTTGTGGTTTTTTTTGCGCCCTGCGTCGCAACCCGCGAGGCACACATGTCTACCACGCTTTGTTCGCAAAACGCCGCTCTGCGCGGCCTGCTGGACACGCATCTTGCCGCTTTGGCTGCCGAGGAAGGTCTCACGCCCGAGACCATCATCGCTGGCCTTGAAGCAGGCACAATGGTGCTGCTTGGCAATCCGGCGCATGCCGGTCTTAAACCCATTCTTGTGGGGCAGCCAGCCAAGGTCAAGGTCAACGCCAACATTGGCACGTCTCCCTTGAACAACTGCCCCAACACAGAAGAACGTAAAATCCACGCCGCTCTGGATGCCGGGGCAGACACGGTGATGGACCTTTCCATCGCCGGAGATCTCGACGCCCTGCGTCTGGGCATGCTGGCAGCCTGCCCCCGCCCTCTGGGCACGGTACCACTCTATGCCGTAGGCCAGCAAATACTTGATGCAGACCGCGAAATCGCCAGCATGAACCCCGATGACCTTTTTGACGAAATCGCCAAACAGGCCGCACAGGGCGTGGACTTTGTCACCGTGCATTGTGGTCTTTCGCGGCGTGGGGCTGAAATGGCCGTCAAGAACAACCGCGTTCTTGGCATCGTTTCACGCGGGGGCTCCATGCTGGCCCGCTGGATGCTGGAAAACAACCGTGAAAATCCCCTGCTGGAATATTTTGACCGCCTGCTGGACATCTGCCGCCCCTACAACGTCACGCTGTCTCTTGGCGACGGTCTGCGCCCCGGCGCGGGTGTTGACGCGGGCGACGCCGCCCAATGGGAAGAAGTCATCAACCTGGGGCGTCTGGCCAAATACGCCCTTGAGCGCGGCGTGCAGTGCATGATTGAAGGGCCGGGGCATGTGCCGCTCAATCAGGTGCGCACCCAGATTCAGGGCATCAAGCGCCTGACAAACAACGCTCCGCTGTACGTGCTTGGCCCCCTGTGCTGCGACAGCGCGCCTGGCTATGATCACATTGCAGGCGCCATTGGCGGTGCTTTGGGCGTTGAGGCTGGCGTGGATTTTCTCTGCTACCTCACCCCTGCAGAACATCTTACGCTGCCTGACGAAGCCGACGTGCGGGCGGGCGTTATGGCCTCACGCGTGGCGGCCCAGGTGGGCGAAACAGCCTTGGGACGCCCCCACGCCGTTGCCCGTGAAGCAGCTATGAACGCTGCCCGCAAGGCGCTGGACTGGGAGGGCATGTCAAAGGCTGCCCTTGATCCTCAAATGCTTGAAAAACGCCGCGAAGACCACAAGACTGAAGAAGTATGCGCCATGTGCGGCAAGTTCTGCTCGGTCAAGATGCTTCGGGATCATTAAGCCGATTTCATTTTGAAATCCTTTGTGGGGAAGAGCCTTTTCAAAAGGGTTCTTCCCCACATCCGATTTTTATCGTTGCCTCAATCTGTTGACGTAGCCTCCTGATCTGAAACAGAGTTCCAGGCAGCGCCCTCAGGGTCATACCCGGCCAGCATAACACTGCTCTGTGGGCATATGGTTTTCCAGGCAGACACTTCCGGTTATCCCCAGTTGGGCCACGGCTGAGCCAAACCTGGCCAAGATTAGAGGCTGTTTCAAATAAATGATTTTGCGCCAAGGGTAAGGGAAAGGCTTTTTTACGAAGGGCGTGTACTTTTGCGGTACATGCCGGAAGTAAAAAAGTGGCCTTCTGACGCAACCGGTTGGACAAAAGGATTATTTAGCAACAGTCCCCTAGGCCAGCACCAAGCAACACAGAACCGGGCCGGCCAGATGTTGAAAAAATACCGCAACATTGGGCAGATCTCTGCTTTCACTTTTTCCGCAGCCCTGTAGCGCAGTCTTGCCCCCAGTATTTCTTGACTCCGTATGTTCCTGCATATATGCCTCAGCCTTGCCTGCATCCGTGGCAGGCGTGCCATTCCTTTTGCCCGGCGCAACCCGGCATGCGGACGCAATATGAACGTACCCGTTCCCGTGGCCACCGTGGGCCTTTTGTTCTTCTCCAATGTTTTCATGACTTTTGCGTGGTACGGCCACCTGCGCTACAAAGGTGCGGCCCTGCCCATAGTCATTCTGGTCAGCTGGGGACTGGCTTTTTTTGAATACGTACTGCAAGTGCCTGCCAACCGCATTGGTTACGGGCATTTTTCAGCAGCGGAATTGAAAACCATTCAAGAGGTCATTTCCCTGACCGTTTTCATGTTTTTCTCTGCTTTTTGGCTGCACGAACCCTTGCGCTGGAATCATGTTGTGGGCTTTGCCCTTATAGTGCTGGCAGCGTGGATCATCTTTAAGGAGTGGTAGATATGGAATTCGGCCTCATCGCCCTGCTGGCAGGCATTGCTGCCGCGTTTGCCGGGGGCTTTATCGATGCCATCGCTGGTGGGGGCGGCCTTGTAACCATGCCCGCCCTGCTGCTCACGGGCGTGCCGCCGCATATGGCTCTGGGGGCCAACAAATTCAGCGCCTGTCTGGGCACTTGCGTAGCCCTGGGCAACTTCGCTCGCAGCCGCCTTGTGCTCTGGCGTGTGGCTATGACCGGGTTGGCGTTTTCTCTTTTGGGCTCATGGGCCGGAGCCCGTCTGGCGCTGCATATGGAGCCAGCCCTGCTGGGCAAAATTCTTGTTGGCCTTCTGCCCGTAGGTATGTGCGCAACGCTCATGCCCCGCAAGGAAAGAGCTGGCACAGCTGAAGATATGACCCTGTATGGCCCGCGCCTCTGGCTGCTGACGCCAATGGTCTGCCTTCTTATCGGCGCGTATGATGGCTTTTTCGGCCCTGGCACTGGCAGTTTTCTGATTCTCGCTTTCCACTGGATTTTGCGCATGGGCCTGATGGAGGCATCGGCAACGTCCAAGGTGCTTAATCTGGCGTCCAATTTTGCGGGGCTGATGGTCTTTATGATAAATGGCGTGGTTGTCTGGAGTCTGGCGCTGCCTATGGCAGTAGCCTGCTGCCTGGGCAACTGGCTTGGCAGCCGTCTGGCCATTCGTGTCGGCCCTGCCGCAGTACGCCGCTTTCTGATGGTTTCGCTCAGCCTGCTGCTGCTCACTCTTGTGTGGCAATATTTTCTGATGCCTCTCATACGATAGCAGGCCATCCCTAATGCTGCATATGAGTGCCTCGCGCCGCAAAGCGGCGAGATCACAGCCGGAATTATATTTTTTGACAGAGTGACAGTTTTGAAATGTGAAGTATTTCCGGCTAGTCTGCGCTAAGAGACTGCCAAAAAATTCGGGAGGGCGGCACACGCCAGACAGGCTGCCACAAAACCGGATTCCACATCTGGCCACTGCAAAAACTTTTCCTGCCTGTAACAGCAGACAGCCAAAAATGACAAAGCCCACGCTATACACGTGGGCTTTGTCATTCAGTCAGGCTGCGGCACTAGGGAGTTTGCTTCAGCGCGTCGCGGACCTTTTCCGCTTCACGCAGTTCGCCCTGCGCTTCTGCCAGCTTCTGCTTGCGCTTCTCAATCTTTTTCTGCGCGTCACCCTTGGCAACGGCCTTGTCCAACTCATCCTGCCGCTCCACAACCTTTTCCTGCTTTTCAAATACCTTCACTTCAGCTTCGGCCAGTTCGTTTTCATCCGTGCACCACGTACGCACGTTTTCCAAAGCGCGTTCAAGGCCAGCCACCTTGCCTGTATTGTTGTGCTGTTTGGCAATGGCCAGCTGTTTTTCCAGCTGAGCGATTTTATTGCCACAAATACTCTCTGCCCGTGCTGCCTGCGCAAATGTTGCCACTATTATTGTGCAAACAAACATGCATGTAATTTTTATCATATTTCTGACCATGTAACACCTCTTTTATTGTAAAAACATCTCGTGAATATATGCTTTCTGAAGATCTGCTTCGCATTTCGTATTAGCGGCACTCCAGCATTGCAGGACAAAAACACTTTATCCCTTGCCCGCTTATTAGCACCACTGTATGTTTGTTGTAAATTGGCCGCTGAGCGGCCACAACCTTGCAGCTCTGGAGCCCTTTATGCGCGCGCTTATTCTCTCACTCACGCTGGTTCTGATTCTGGGCCTGGGCACGGCCCATTCCGCGCCCGTCAAAACCCATCTTCCCGGCGACCTGACGCTGGAAGAAGCTCAAACCATTCTCACCGCAGCGCTGCACAAAGCAAAAAGCATTGGAATTCCAATGAACATTGCCCTTGTGGACGCAGGGGGAAATCTCAAGATCTTTGCACGCGAGGACGGGGCCTTCCTTGGCAGCATAGACATTGCGAAAAAGAAGGCCATAACTGCCCGCTTTTTCAACATGCCCACGTCTGAACTGGGGACATCCGCTCAACCTGGCAAAGAACTTTTCGGCATTGAGGCGACCAATGACGGACTCGTGATTTTCGGCGGCGGCGAATTGCTGGAGCGCGATGGCGTCATAGTCGGGGCCATTGGCGTGAGCGGTGGAAGCGTTATGGATGATACTGCGGTGGCCAAGGCAGGAGCAGCGGCATTGCAAGCATCATCAACATCATTCAAAAAATCTTTTTAAAAGCCTGATGTTAACACGGCTGTGAACGCAAGCGGCGAACTTGCACATAGACTTACGGCAGTTGAGAATGGCCTGCGGCCAACAGCTCGGATGCTAAAAAACCAGGCAACACAGCCAGCCAATACCAACCCGCGCTTTCCGTACAGGCAAACGGAAAGCGCGGGTTGACAGACACGGCTAGTTTATGAGCTCAATATAGTAACTCTGGTTAGCCTTGACCGGCATCTCAAATTCAACAGCATATTTCACCTGAGGTTCACCGTCTGTACGCGCTTTTCCCATAACAACGGTCGCCACACATTTGCAGGAATCCTTATTGGCGCTGATGGTTTTAAATCCTTCAATGTCAATGCCCATATCCTTTATGCCAATTTCTTGAGAATAGGCCTGCATGACCTTTTTGACGTAATCCTTACCTTCTCTGGAATCGCACTCAGGACCAGAATTGCACGCCGATACGAACAAGGCCAGAATGACCGCCGTCAGGATTTTCACTTTGCGCATAGGAAGCTCCTTTATTACTGCATTGCATGGCGCGGAACCTTATTTTCGCTAACGGTTACTGGTTCCGAACTATAAATCTATGACAAATATCTTGTAGCAGGTCAAACCCATCGCCCCCCGCGGCTATTCACGCCACGGTATAGCTTTACAATGGCGATCAGATCTACGGACTGGGCCAATTTGCTACTATAATGAAAAAGTCCCGCTTTCGCGGGACTTTTTCATTCATCGTGCTGCCGTGAAACCACGGTTGGCAAACTAGTTTTTCAGGCTGTGGATCGGCGCAGGGATGCGGCCACCCAAGGAAATAAAGTCTTCGGCGTTGCCTCCGGGCACGGGCATTATGGCAGCCTTGCCAAGCAGCCCGCCAAAAGACACCTCATCGCCAACGCCCTTGCCGGGCACGGGAATCAGCCGCACGGCCGTGGTTTTGTGATTGATCATGCCAATGGCCATTTCGTCAGCAATGATGCCGGAGATGGTGGCCGCCGGGGTATCGCCGGGAATGGCGATCATGTCCAATCCCACGGAGCAGACGCTGGTCATAGCCTCAAGTTTTTCAAGGCTGAGTATGCCAGCTGTGGCCGCCGCTTCAATACTGGAATCTTCAGACACAGGAATGAACGCGCCGGAAAGCCCGCCCACAGAGGATGAAGCAAAAGCCCCACCCTTTTTCACCGCATCATTAAGCATGGCAAGCACCGCAGTGGTACCGGGAGCGCCAATGCTTGAAAGCCCCAGGCTCTGAAAAATTTCGCCCACAGAGTCTCCCACAGCCGGGGTGGGAGCGAGGGAAAGGTCAGCCACACCAAAGGGGATACCCAGACGGGTTGCCACTTCGGTTCCGATCATTTCGCCCACGCGCGTCACTTTGTACGCTGTGCGCTTGATGACTTCGGCCATGTCCAGCAGCGTGAGGGCACCGCCCTTTTCGTTGCGTCCGGCCTCGCGGGCGCGGTCCAGAGCCTTCTTCACGACGCCGGGCCCGGAAACGCCCACATTGATGACCACATCAGGCTCGCCCACGCCAAGGTAAGCGCCAGCCATAAAGGGCACATCCTGCGGAATATTGGCAAATACCACCAATTTGGCGCAACCAATGCCGCCACGGTCAGCCGTGGCTTCGGCAACCTTGAGAATCTGCTTACCCATAAGGGCCACAGCGTCCATATTGATGCCGCTGCGCGATGAAGCCACGTTGATGGACGAGCAGATGCGATCCGTTTGCGAAAGGGCTTCAGGCAGGGCTTCAATCAGTGCGCGGTCGCCTTTGGCAAAGCCTTTTTCCACCAGAGCGGTAAACCCGCCCAGAAAGTCAACGCCCGCTTCCTTGGCCGCCTCATCAAGCGCCTTGCACACGCGCACCATGCCGTCCGGGCCAAAGGGCGCGGCCACTACGGCGATGGGGCTGACGCTGATGCGCTTGTTCACCACGGGTATACCGTACTTGTCGCCCACTTCGTCGCAAACAGCTACAAGCTGGGCAGCGTAACGGCGCAACTTTGCACGCACATTGGCAGTAAAAAGATCCAGATCGTGGCTTACGCAATCAAACAGGCTCACGCCCAGAGTAACCGTGCGCACGTCAAGGTGCTCGTTGCGGAGCATGTTCAGAGTGCTTGTAACTTCGCGTTCGGAAAGCATGATAAAATCCTGTATGGTTGCAGTCGCTGTCTGGCAATGGTTCTGAAACAGCGGCCCTGCGCGAGCAGGTTCCCCGGATGCCGCGGGCAAGGGCCTTGCCTGCGGCCAGCGGGAGATTCTTGCGCAGTTATCCTGTTTCTGCCCGGGCAGTCACTGTTAGAACAGCAACGTGCTCAACGGAGAGCACATCGGGCCGACCGCCGCATCGCGGCGCGCACTCTGCCAAAAACAGCTTTTCCGGCAGAATGCCAACTTTGGAATGCACGGCATTTCAAAGCTAATTTTGCTTAGCGTCGCGCCGGGCGACACCATGCGCAATTTAAAGCTGGGCTACCGCCTTGAGCGGCGTAAGCACGGCAAACATTGCGCCCTTCGCTATATGGTCTTCGTGCCAGTACGCCGGTAAAGGCGCGGCCTTCTGATCAGGACATTTTAACTTTAAAAAAGTTTCAATGTCCTAGAAGGAACTAACGCGATGAACAGCCTCAAAAATATCGCGGTGCTGCACGCTCACACGCAAATCGCGGCTCTGCCCTTCGCAGGAGAGTTCACGGCGCAGGCGGCCAAGATCCACGGAATCTGGAACCATTACTTCAAAAACAAAGAGCGCCTGATTGGTGCCGTCTTCGCCCAGTATGGCCTTGAGGTTTTCAATATTTACGTCATGCCGGGCGAACACGCGGCTCATGGCCGCGATAAGGCCGGGCTTGTCCGGGCCGTCGGCAGTGACCACAAAGGGTTCACAGTGCAGGCTTTGGCCCCACTGCCCCTTGATAGCCGGGCGTACCAGCACCGACAAATCCACCTTGGCTTCAGCAAGGCTGGCGCTCAGTCTTTGGCGCAGGCTTTCAGCATCCGCTCCGTCAGGGGCTGCCACCACAAAAATGGCGGCGAACTCACCAGAAAGTATGGTCTGAGTCACTTCTTCGATATTGCAGCCGTTTTCTTCAAGAATACGGCTGACGGCGGCCACCACACCTGGGCAGTCGCGCCCCAGAAAGGAGGCTGTGTACTTGTGCATGAGGTAATCCTTACGGAAATGCATCGTAGGCTGTGCCGACGGAATATTGTCACAGAAAGCACTGCTATATACGCAACCTCTGCGAACTTCAAGCGGGAACAGGCCCTGGAGGATGCTGAAAAGCTTTGCCACGCCGTCCTTGACGCCTTTGAACGAATGGCATACCCTTACAATCCTTTAAGACTAGGCATCTCAGGAGTTTTTCAGTGGAAAATCGGGAAAAGAAAAATAAAAAGCCTACCGTCAAGCTAGGCACCAAGTCGCAGCACGCGGGCTATTTCATGCCCATGTTGGAAAGCTTCGCCGCCCGTGAAGGGCTTAATGAAGTTGTGAAGAACCGTGTGGTCAAATCATGCGACCTGCTGGATGCGGGCGTGCCCCTCTTTCCCAATGATTTTCGAAAAGAGCACTCCATCTCCTGGGTACTGGACAAGTTCGGCGATCTGGAAGGCGAAGCCCTCGAAAACCAGGAAGATGTTGTCGCTCTTGCCGGGCGTATCGTTTCACTGCGCTCTTTCGGCAAGGTGGCCTTCTTTCATATTATGGACCAGACAGGCCGCGTTCAGTGCTACGCCACCCGCGAACACCTGGACGAAGCAACGCACAATCTGGTGAAAAAACTGGATATCGGCGATATCGTCGGCGTTTCCGGCCACTTGTTCCGCACCAAAACAGGCGAATTGACCATTGCCTGCCGTAAAATCAAGCTCATCACGCGTTCGCTGCGTCCTCTGCCCGAAAAATACCACGGGCTCAAGGATATGGAAACGCGCTACCGCCAGCGCTATGTTGACCTTATAGTCACGCCACGCGCCCGCGAAATATTTTTAAAGCGCAGCCTTATTGTGCGCGAATTCCGCCGCTTTATGGAAGACCGTGGCTTCATGGAAGTGGAAACACCCATGATGCAGCCCCTGGCTGGCGGCGCTACGGCCCGCCCGTTCAAGACGCACCACAACGCTCTGGATATCGGCCTCTTCATGCGCATCGCGCCGGAGCTGTATCTCAAGCGTTTGCTGGTGGGCGGCTTTGAAAAAGTTTTCGAACTTAACCGCAACTTCCGCAACGAGGGCATCGACACGAGGCACAACCCCGAATTCACCATGTGTGAATTTTACTGGGCCTATGCCACGTTTGAAAACCTCATGGACCTTACTGAAGAGCTCTTTGCCCACCTCGCTCAAAGCGCGTGCGGCACGACTGTGGTTCCCTATCAGGGCGAGATGATCGACCTCACGCCCGGCAAGTGGACGCGCATGAGCTTCTACGATTCCCTCACCATCATTGGCGGGCATCAGCCGGATTTCTATAGTGACTACAGCCGCGTACAGAACTACATCCGCCAACGCGGTGAAAAGGCCGCTGACAGCGAAAGCCTGCAAAAGCTGCACGCCAAGCTTTTTGACCTTGATGTTGAAGGCAAGCTGATTCAGCCGCACTTCATCTACCACTACCCCACGGAAATTTCGCCGCTGTCGCGCCGCAACGACCAGAATCCCGGCCTGACGGACCGCTTTGAACTTTTCATCACCGGACGCGAACTGTCCAACGCCTTTTCCGAACTCAACGATCCTGTTGACCAGCGCCTGCGCTTTGAGGATCAGGTTCGTGAAAAAGAAGCTGGTGATGATGAAGCTCACAGCATGGACGAAGATTACCTGCGCGCTCTTGAATACGGCATGCCCCCGGCTGCCGGACAGGGCGTGGGCATTGACCGTCTGGTCATGCTGCTGACGGACTGCGCCTCCATTCGCGAGGTCATTCTCTTCCCCCTGCTGCGTCCCGAAGTCTAATTGCAGACGCTGTGACAGCTGCTTTTGCCGTAACTATTCAAGAAGGCCGTTCCAACTGGAACGGCCTTCTTTTTTTGACTGATTGCCTGTAAGACGAATTCTAGTTCGTGAAATATTTAAACATGTGCATGCGAGAGCTGCCGTTCGGTACACCTGTTTTCAGCAATTTTTTAGTGCAGATACAACATCACAAAGATCGTCTGAAAACGGCGGTCATTCTTTTTTCTTTTCCGGTTGTTGTGGAAAAATATTCCACCGCAGCGCGCCTCCACGGCTTTCGCAAGCCCGAAGGCAATCGCCGCAAGCGGTGCAATCCCGCCTGCCTGGCCCGCCTGTTCGCCGGGGGGTGAGTTGCAGCGAACATGCGGCCCTGCAGGGGACCTCTCCCCGGCAATCGCATTGTGAACCTTTCCATACTATGCGCAGGCCCGGCGCTCTCGCAGGCAAACACCAGGCTGCTGCTCCAAGAAGCACAGATTGCGGGCAGACGTAGCGGCACCATAGCCGCCTGCCGCTTGCCATCTCAAGCACCAGCGCCACCACCGGCAGAACAAGGGCTGTCAGCAGCACCGACGCTCCCGCGCCCTGCCACGCCAGCACAGGAACAAGAGAAATTTCGCCGGGCATACCCAGCACATTAACAACCGGATATTCCAATGAAATAACCAATAATAAACCAGCCAGAAGCACAAATACCTTGGCAGCGAAGACCTTGCCCTGATGTTTGGAAATACTTTTATGCCTCGCCACGGCACTGCCCGTGGCTACGCGGACGGCCCATCTGTGAACCAGTTCGGACAAAAATCCGTAAGGGCACACCCAGGAACAAAATACCCGCCCCAAGACCAATGCCAGAATCAGGGAACAGGCCGCCCCCCACAGCAATGGCCCAGCGATCAGTTCTCCCCCTGCGGCCACCTGCAAAGCGGCCACGGGATCGGCAAATGAAACCCCAAAAAAATCCAGAGAAAAAAGACTGCCTCTGATTTGCCGCAGTCCTGCCTCATTGATCCAGGGCAGGGAACAGAACAATGCAAGCACAGCCAGTTGGACGCAACGGCGCGCCAAAGTGTAGAATTTCATATGCCGCTCCGGGGAGCGTCCAGCGTTGGCACCGCGGAAAGTGGCTTGCCATGTGAAGAAGAAGGCCATACCTCCACCGCCTGCACGGGACAAACATACTCACAGATGCCGCAGCCAACGCAGCTCTTTGTTATGGCTGGCGTCAGGCCGCCTGAAAGAACCACAGCAGAACCGCGCAAAGGGCACCTGTCATAACAGGTCATGCACATGACGCCATTTGTATAGTTATGGCAACGGTCTTTCAGTATATAAGCCCGCCCCATTCCGGCACGCGCCATATCAGTGGTGGCGGGGTTCAATGCGCCGGACGGGCAGACAGGCGGGCACTTCATACAGAGATAGCACGGCGTTTCACGTGGCAAAACACGCGGCGTTCGGCGTGAACGCCCAATGCCGCCCATAAGTTCCAGACTCTTGTGCGGGCAGGCTGTTACGCACTGCCCGCAGCGCACGCACAAGCGCAAAAATTCTCCTTCCGCCGCCGCTCCCGGCGGCCGCAGCGGCGGAAGAAATACGCTCATTGAAGCCCCTCCTCACCAATACCACTCATCATTGGTGACGTCCCATGCGCTCTGGGCCGATGTGGCGGGCAAGGTATGTGCCCCTGACTGTCCATATCATCTTCATAGTTGATGAAGGCCACATCCAGCGCCAGCACATGAGGAAGCCCGCTCACATATTCCAGATACCCCTGCAAGGTTCGGGAAGGGCTTTCCAACACAACGGCCAGCTTGTCCGTCCCCGGCACTTCCTGTACTTCCAGCACGCCTCGGGTCGCCCGCAGCTCGCTGCAAAGCGGCTTCAGGTGTTCACGCAAGGAGCTGACCACAATTCCGGCAATAGCCATATGCCCCCCTATACCTTACGGATGCGCGCAGCGCAGATTTTATACTCCGGCTCGCGTGACGCCGGGTCGGTAGCGTCCAGAAACAGCTTGTTCACCAGTTTTTTGGGGTCAAAAAATGGCACAGCAACAAGACCGGGGCGGCAAACATCGCTGACCCGTGCAGGCAGCTCCATCGCGTCGCGCCGCGTTTCGAGAATCACATTATCGCCATGCTTTATTCCCGACCTGGCCGCATCTTCTTCATTAATCTCCACAAAAGCAGCCGGATTGGCCTTTTGCAGTTCGGG
>NZ_JASGDK010000024.1:0-3247 GCF_047607245.1 Desulfovibrio sp. | reverse complement strand
GGCAACGCATAAATAAGCCCCCACGCGCTATGTCATGAGGGCTTGTGTGAGGAGGCTTTGTTTACTTGCTACAGGGAGTCCAATGCCTGATCCAGATCAGCCAGTATGTCGTCGATATGTTCAATGCCAATAGACAGGCGCACAGTGTTGGGCCAAATGCCCGTAAGCGCCAGCTCTTCTTCCGTCATTTGCGAATGGGTTGTGGACGCGGGGTGGATCACAAGTGATTTGGCGTCAGCCACATTGGCCAGCAGGGAGAAAACGCGAAGCTTGTCAATGAAGGCTCTGGCCTCGTCCGCGCCGCCCTTGACTTCAATGGTGAAGATGCTGCCGCCCCCGTTGGGGAAGTAACGCTTGTACAGCGCGTGGCTGGGGCTGTTGGGCAGGCTCGGGTGGTTGACTGCCTCCACCTTGGGGTGCTTATGCAGGTGCTGCACTACGGCCAGGGCATTCTGCACATGGCGTTCCACGCGCAACGACAGGGTTTCGAGTCCCTGAAGGATCAGAAAAGCGTGCAGGGGGGCCATCGCCGCGCCAAGATCGCGCAGCAGGATGGCCCGTGCCCGCACAATATAGGCCGCCGCCCCGACGGCCTTGGTGAAGCTCAATCCGTGATAACTCGGATCCGGCTCACTCATGTAGGAAAATCTTCCAGACGCGGCCCAGTCAAAGTGGCCGCTGTCCACAATAACTCCGCCCAAAGCCGCACCGTGCCCGCCCATAAATTTTGTGGCTGAGTGCACGACGATATCCGCGCCGTATTCAATGGGGCGCATAAGCCAGGGAGTAGCAAAGGTGTTGTCTACCACCAGAGGAATGCCGTGCCGGTGAGCAAGGGCCGCGAGGGCTTCCATATCCACAATGTTGCTGTGCGGATTGCCCATGCTCTCTACAAATATGGCGCGGGTTTCCGGCTTTATGGCTTCTGCGAAGCAGTCCATATGGGCTGGGTCTACAAAGGTTGTATCAACACCCCAGCTCTTGAGCGTGTGGGCAAGCAGATTGTAGGTGCCCCCGTACAGGGTTTTGGCAGCAACAATATGGTCTCCGGCCCGGGCCAGGTTTTGCAGGGCATAGCTGACGGCGGCTGCGCCGCTGGCTGTGGCAAGAGCCGCCACGCCTCCTTCAAGCGCTGCCACACGCTGTTCAAGGGCATCCTGCGTGGGATTGGTCAGGCGGCTGTAAATATTGCCGGGGTCAGTCAGGTTGAACCGGGCCTCGGCGTGAGCACAGTCGTCAAATACATAGGATGTTGTCTGGTAAATAGGCACCGCTCTGGCGCCGCTTGCCGAATCAGGCTTCTCCTGCCCGGCGTGCACTTGCAGGGTTTCAAACCGCAGGCCTTTTTCGTGATTCATTGTGGTTTACCTCTCGCGGCAGACCGCGCTATTCTTTGTTTTGAAACGGCTGGCTGTGCCGTAGTTTATTTTCTTATTGATTTGGTATGTAATACCATGTCGCAGGCGATTGCCTTTGTCAATACCCGTTATGGGCACTACAATTACAGATGCGCTTTGTCAAAACCGGAATTACAGCAAGTTCGAGCGGAGCCGTGCCCAGTGCAAAGCAGGGGTACAGTTGCAGGGCAGGCGGCCAAGCGCTAGTATTCGTGCCCTGCCGCCTTTTTGAGGCGGAGAATCCGTGAGGATGCAAGGAGGCCGCATGAGGGCGGAAATCATTTCAGTGGGTACGGAACTTCTGCTGGGGCATACCATCAATACTGACGCCACGCACGTGGCCAGAGCGCTTTCGGCTTTGGGGATGGACCTTTTACAGGTGCACACGGTGGGCGACAATGGCGCACGGCTTGAATCCGCACTGCGCGAAGCTCTTGGGCGCGCACAGATAATCATCACAACCGGCGGGCTTGGCCCCACGGATGATGATATGACCAAGGAAACTGTGGCCCGCGTTACAGAATGCCCCCTTGAAGAAGATGCAGACAGCCTGCGCCGCCTGCAGGAATATTTTGGCGAGCGCCCCATATCTGCCAATCAGCTCAAGCAGGCATGCTTGCCGCGCGGTTCCATAGCCTTTTCCAACGATGCGGGCACTGCCCCCGGTTGCGCCGTGCCCGTGGGTACCGGACAGTGGGTTATCCTGTTGCCGGGGCCGCCCTCGGAACTTTTGCCCATGCTCGAAAACGGCGTAATGCCATTTTTGCAGAAGATGGCGGATTCTGTCATAGCATCCTTTATGGTGCGTACCTTCGGCATCGGCGAGGGCGCTGCGGCGTTGCGTATTGCCGATCTGACTGAGGGTGATAATCCCACGGCTGCCCCTTACGCCAGTGATGCAGAAATGTTCGTGCGCGTGACGGCCAAGGCACAAAGCGCCGCAGCTGCGGAAGCTCTGGCAATGCCAGTGGTGGACGAGGTGCGCGCGCGCCTGGGCGACGTGGTTTATGGCGTTAATGTGACAGGTCTGGAGGCCGTGGTGGTGGATGGATTGCGGCAGCGCGGGCAGACCCTGGCCACGGCGGAATCCTGCACTGGCGGCTTGCTGGCCAAGCGTATTACCGATCAGCCCGGCTCTTCGGAAGTATTTGGCTATGGCCTGATTACTTACGCCAATGAGGCCAAGACCAAACTTTTGGGAGTGCCTGAAGAAATGTTGCTGCAGCACGGGGCCGTAAGCCCGGAAGTGGCCCGTTGTATGGCTGCGGGAGTGTGCGAGCGCTATGGGGCGGATTATGGCCTTGGCATTACTGGCGTGGCCGGACCCGGCGGCGGCACGGAAAGCAAGCCCGTGGGTCTTGTATATGTGGCCTTGAGCTACGGACAAGAGGTATGGCTGCGTGAACTGCGCCCACAGGGACGTTATCTTGGCCGGGAGTGGACACGGCGGCTGGCTTCAAGCCATGCGCTGGACATGCTGCGCAGGCATATGGCCGGGTTGCCCGTGGAAGCCCAGTGGGCGGTTGAAGCCCGGTAGTGCGCCACAAGAATATTTCAGGGTATCTTTATTTTGAATTGCTTTATGGGGAAGGATTTTTTTAAAAAGGGGCCTTCACCCGCACCCTCTAAGCTTTTATTTCGTTAGGCTGAAGAAAAGACTCTGGCCGAGGTGGGAGCTATAAACAGCGCCGTCTAAGCATCACACTGCCTCAAAGTAAATCTGTTCCAAATGCTAGAGGCCGGAGCGGCGATAACCACTCCGGCCTCTAGCATTTTTTGTTTCAGCAGTGATCAGGCATTGAGTGAAATATAACGCTCAATGCTGGTGGTGAAGACAATGCCGCCGCCCG
>NZ_JASGDK010000023.1:0-9676 GCF_047607245.1 Desulfovibrio sp. | reverse complement strand
TTTCTGCAAAGGATATGCAACAGGTATGGTTGATGACCGCAATGGGCGGTATCATGAGTGGAGCTATGGGCATTCAGGCTCATTTTTCCAATGGGCTGGCGGCGCTGTATCTCGCTACCGGACAAGACGCCGCCTGCGTTTCTGAATCCAGCGTCGGCGTTACGAGGATGGAGGTGGAGGACAACGGCAATCTGTATGTGACGCTCACCTTGCCCAACATCATTGTGGGAACCGTGGGCGGTGGTACCAAACTGCCTTCACAAGCCGTAGGGTTGAAGATGCTTCAGCTTGCCGGCAAGGGCCAGTCTTTTGCACTGGCAGAGGTTTGCGCCGCCACTTGCCTTGCAGGCGAGTTGTCGCTTCTCGCTGCTGTGGCTTCCGACCATTTTGCGGCAGCTCACGAACGCCTGGCTCGGTGAAAAGTTGCCCTGATATGAGAACAGGCATCTCCCCCCGAGCGTATAGCGGTAGGGAGATGCCTGTACACACCTGTAAAAACGGCTAGTAAAGTTCAGGATATATAGAATAAAAACGGCCTATCCTGACATACTGAGACGAGTAATAATGTCTTTCTGCCTGATAATAAACTTACCGGGCGTGCACCCATAGTGCTTGCGGAAAGCCGTGATAAAGTGGCTCACGTTGGTATAACCCGCCTCCCAGGCGCACTGGCTGACGTTGGATTCGCCATCAAGAAAACGCTTGTAAGCATGATTGACGCGGCAAAACTGCACGTATCCGCTGATGGTCATACCGAATAGCTGTTTGAATCCTTTTTTAAGTTTGTATTCATTAAGGATGAACATCTTGCTCAACTCTTGCAATGACGGCGGCTGTTCAAAAGAACTCTCAAGCTGGTGCTTAACAAGGGTCAACTGTGCCATGTCCTGTTGGCTGAGAAGCATCGGCGCTGCCACACCGGACAGCTTTTGCAAAGACTCAAGTGCAAGGGCAAGAAATTCAAGGCACGCTCCTCGCCTGTACATCTCTTTTGCCTGTCCTTTGACAGGGGGCAGGATCAACCGCCTGCCAGCCTCCAGCAACAGTAGCGGGGCCGTTACCACCTGAATATGCAGTTTCTTCTGGTCAGACGTTCTGAGCAGCCAGGGTTGCATCGGATTTTTGCCGTACAACCGTTCCAGTGTCTCAAAACTTATGCAAATGTTGACCATTGAAAGTTCGCCCCGCTGAAAGACGGACTCTCCTCGCACAGTAGAATAGTGATACACTGCAAGCTGATTTTGCCCCTGGGCTACCACATCTGGCGGGTCAGATTCGATGCGTGTCGTAACCAGCCCCGCCAGACATAATGAAAAAACAAGGAGCCGCGCCTGGCTTGGCGGTATCTCCGTAGCGAATCGCACCCGTAGCTCATTTTTTAAAATATCGTGAGGCAAGACTTCAAGAAAAATGTCCGGGAACGGCTGGCTTCTTTCAGAAACAATGCCAGCTGCACCTTCTTTATCCCGGCGGTAAGCCATGCCCTTTTCACGAGGAAAATACTCGGAAACCCGCTCCATGCACATATTCATGACATCACCCCAACCTGCCTCCTTATGGCCCCAATTAGAATTTACATATGCGGCTGATACCATTTTTTACATTTTTTGTAAAAACGAATTTCAATTTCACATAATTTATCATAACTAGTAATTTTTCAAGCATATAAGTAATCAGAAGAGTAAAGTAGTTCTGCACAAGCCGTCTGCGTGCAGGACACCACACACTGGCCTTATATTTGGCATATCTGCCTGGGTAATCGTTTTGTGCCAAAGCAGTTTCAAGCCATATCACTCTGGCTGAGCTTGCTCCTAAGCCTCATTTCGCTCTGTACAGGTGGCATGGGCATAGCTAGTTCTCAAAGCTGCTTTAATAAAAAATACTTGGACTCCTCGACGCTGCTCACCTGATATTGAACATGACAGACCTCTTATGCCAGAAATGCGCCCCCACAGCCATTGACACCATACCCCATAGGGGTATGGTGTTCATAAAAGTAAGGGTGGAAGTATGAGCGACTGTATGGACGTCGACGCTGTTACCAAGCGGCTTCGGCGAATTGAAGGACAGATCAAAGGCATCATAAAGATGGTCGAGAACGGCAAGCCTTGCGAAGACGTTCTTGTTCAGATAGGCGCGGCCAAGTCAGCTCTACACAAAACAGGGCAGGTAGTTCTTGAAGGCCATATGCAGCATTGCGTCTTGGATGGCATCAAAAACGGAAACGAAGCCGAGGTGTTGAAGCGGCTGACATCAGCCATTGAACAATTTTCAAGAATTGTCTGACTTACCAATATATGTGGTGCTGCCACATATATTTTTTCTGACAATCCATATACCCCATAGGGGTACAAGGTATATAACTGCTATTTTTACCGCAAAAAGGAAGCACTTTGCATGCTTAAAACTCTCTTCAATATTCTGTCCGGGCTACGCATGACCGTGCTGGGGGGGGCTTTTCTGGCCGCCAGCCTTGTGATCCTGCTGGGGGACATTTCTGTTCCGTTAGACCCGGCCTGGGTTACGGTTTTCATTTGCGGGTTTCCTTTAGTCTATCTCGCTCTGTATCGCATCTTTTTTGAGCGGCGCATCACATCCGCCCTGCTCATCTCCATAGCCATGTTTGCGTGCATTTATATTGGCGAGCTGTTTGCCGCCGGAGAGGTCGCGTTCATTATGGCTATCGGCGCCATTTTGGAAGAAAGAACCGTAGAAAAGGCGAAAAAAGGCATAAAGGAGTTAATCAGTCTCATGCCCTTGCAGGGCCGCAAGCTTACGCGACACGGCGAAATCATAGAGGAAGTAATGGTTGCTGTTGAGCAAATCCGCTGCGGCGACTTGTTGCGAATTTTACCGGGTGAAACCGTGCCTGTGGACGGAACTATCCGTATCGGCAACACATCCATAGACCAGTCAACTATGACCGGAGAGTTTCTGCCAGTGGATAAAATGGTGGGAGACGGCGTATTCAGTGGAACAATCAACCGATTCGGGGCGATTGATATTGAAGCCACCAAGATCGGTGAGGATTCTTCTTTGCAAAAACTTGTCAGCATGGTGCAGGAGGCAGAAAACAGCAAAGCACCCATGCAGCGCATTGTGGACAAGTGGGCCGCATGGCTTGTTCCCATAGCAATGATCATTGCCGTTGGCGCGTATGCCATCACAAACGACATCGTGCGGGCTGTTACCGTTCTTGTGGTTTTTTGCCCTTGCGCTCTGGCGCTGGCCACTCCCACATCCATCATGGCCGCCATTGGTCAGGCCACCCGACAAGGTGTTTTGATTAAGTCCGGTGAAGCTCTGGAAAATATGGGCAAGGTTGACCGCATAGCCTTTGACAAAACAGGAACACTCACCCACGGCACTCTGGTTGTCAGCGACATCATTTCCTTCTTGCCTGAAAAAACGCCGCACAACCTGTTGCAACTTGCTGCTTCGGTGGAAGCACTGTCAGAGCACCCGCTTGGCAAAGCCATTGTTGCTCATGCCAAAGACAAAAACATTTCTCTGGCAAAGGCAGGCGGCTTTATCATGACGCCCGGCAGGGGTATCAGCGCCAGTGTTGACGACACTGATTTGCTTGTCGGGAACATCGGCTATTTGCAGGACAACGGTGTGCATGTTGATGAAAAGGCCGCTGCAGCCCTGAAAAATCTGCGCATGCAGGGCAAGGCGGTAATTTTGATCGCCCTTGACGGTGTCTGCGCGGGTGCCGTGGCATTTTCGGACACATTACGGGCTCGTGCACAAGGGATGGTAAGTAAGCTGCATGATATGGGGACAGGTGTTGTTCTTTTGACTGGCGACCATGCGCAAACAGCCAGCCATTTTTCAAAACAGGCCGGAATTGACCTTGTCTACTCTGAACTTCTCCCGGCGCAGAAGGTCGAACACATCAAAATATTGCAGCAGCAAGGCCATGTTGTATGCATGATTGGCGATGGCATAAATGACGCACCAGCGCTGAAGATCGCTGATGTTGGCGTGGCAATGGGCTCTATGGGCAGCGATATTGCCATTGACGCAGCCGACATCGCGCTGATGGGCGACGATATCGCGAAAATCCCCTACCTGAAGCGCCTCTCTGATGCCACGGTTAATACCATCAAATTTAACATTACCCTGTCGATGGCAATCAATTTTGTTGCCATCAGCATGTCGGTCATGGGCCTGCTCAACCCCATAACGGGGGCTCTGGTACACAACGCTGGTTCCGTTCTGGTTGTGCTCAATGCCGCCCGTCTGTACGAGCGAAAATTGATGCCCGCCACTAAGTAACCGGGCCAGTATCTAAACAAATCCCTTCAGTTGTGTTGATTTCACGTGTGAGTATGGATTATCCAGACTCAATCAACTCACTAAATTATTTAGCTTAATCAAGCAGGTTTTTTTATTTAAAAATCAGAAAATGGATAATAGGTTGAATTATATGCGGATACTCTCGACACATGATTCACGTTACACGTGGCCCAAGCGGACTTGTGGCCTTTGACGATGCTGCGGATCTGAGCCAGGCTTTGCCAGTGATGGGGCACAGACCGTTGCTCTTGTTTGACATCATCCGCCGTGCAGTACGCGAATATAACCATTTGGCTTTCATGCCATCAGGCATCTGGCGGTCACCACTTTCCCCATGAGGGCAAAAGGTCTCTTGCTATACAGCACGCTAGCAACACGAAAAACGGGCAACCTTGGACAGATACATGTACAACCTTGGAGCATTCTAGAAATTACAAATGATCTAAGCGCGCCGACAAGCCGTGGTCAGCCAATCGGCCCTTCCTCTTTTATGCTTTTTCTTCGCCTTTACAAAAAAGAATTCCTTAGCTGACAAAAAAGAAGAGAAACAGGGGAAGAGGCAAAAGCCGTTGTGGTTCGGCACAATTAATGACAAACATCCGACAAACTCATCACGACTAGAACGGAGTAGAAGAACATACGTTAGACTTTGTTTTTGGGAAGCTCCCTGGCATTGATATGCCCCAATCAAGTAGTCATGGTAGTAAAGTTCCTCTTGGCTAAAAACTTGAGGCGGATTTCGTATGGCAACGAAAAAGAAGGCCACTTATACGCCCACCTCCAAAGAAGAGCCGTATAACTCTATCTTGAAAGTGGGCGTAGCTATCAGCAACTCGCCGAAGAACTGGGCATAAAAGATAAAAGGGCGTTACGAGAATGGGTCGCCAAGGTAAAATCTGGCGGATCGCTTGAAGAAAGCCGTGGTAAGAACAACAACAGTGGACGATGCGACCAGTCTAAAACGAAATTTCCCCCTACTGAAGAAGAAGTTACATATGTCAAAACGGAGATTCCCCTCTCCTTCAAGGGGACCTGTCAGATCAAGTCGAAACTAGTTCAAATAATAGCTGGCAAGTAGTTTTGTTAACTCCAACTAGGGAACCCACCAACTACAAATAACTCTATCAGCTTACCCTGCTTGTATTTGCTGAGACGATTTTTTCTCATGAGTGAATCGTAGACGATTTACATTCTCTAGGACAGCTCCCAATTTATTTTCATTTTATTTGCAGTGTCAACTATGCTGAAAGTGTTGCTTATTAAACTTACACTGCCGATTTATATTTTAAATAAAAAAGATAATATTAAATAGTGATATTTTATTACACGTTCATTTATGACCTATCAACAATCTATTATAAATATATTTTTCCATATCCAAAAAAAATCCGTAGGCTGTCATCGCCTCCTACACAAAGCATTTCTGTATAGCAGCCGTTCTCACGAGCTTCACCGGAGGATTCGACCTTCAACATCCTGTGAAACCATTGTCATCCAGTCGGAACGCAGCCTGCCTAGCGACCATATTGAGTGGGTTTTGCATGCGTTTTGCACTTCTATTGTCCAGCTTAATGCGCCTGCCAACGCGCAGGCCAGGCAGCAGCAGAGAGCACACGGCTCTAGATTTCTGCGCGTGCCCATTCTCGCAATGTCATCCTAATAAAAAATTCTGCCTTCCCATTAGTTTGTGCTCAATAAGGCCGATCACGCTTATGTTGCATCCTAACCCTCCTAACTACCCCACTAAAATCCCTGACTTATAACACTTTAGCCTCGTTTCTCTAAAGAAATATTGATAAAATAGTTGCCTTCTGATAACCTCAAAAAATGAGGGCATTCAATTTATCAACTTTATTTTTACAAAACGTTACAAGGTAACACCCCACATCCTAATGGGCTGCTAACCCGCAGATCTGGCAACGTGCCTATTAAGCACTCAAATAGATTCATACACAAAGCACTGTGCCTAAACACCTATGAAAACTGCTTGGGGGGGTCCGAATGGATATTGACAAGTGGGGCGGTCTTTACAACCTGGAATACCATCACAGCAGTCTGGTCGGCGCAACTCCAAGGGGGTGTTGTCGCGCGGATAGACTGAAAATTGTCTAAAGGGGGAAAAGCGGCTAAAAACTGCTATTTCTTGTCCGGACAATCGGCCAACCTTAAAGCTTTATAAGGCATCCATGAACAGACGTTATGCACAGACTTCTGCCAAACGAGATATCTTACTTTTTTCCACGGCAGACTGGGACAACCCCTTTTGGACTAACAAGCAGCATATGGCTGTATTATTCGCCAAGCGTGGCTACCGCGTTTTGTATGTTGATTCTCTTGGCTTGCGACGGCCCATGCTCCATAAACAGGATATAGGACGCATTGCACGCCGCCTTTGCAAGGCTGTCCCCATTGCCCGCCAAGTTTCGGCCAACTTGTGGCGCGTATCACCATTCGCACTGCCTATGCATGGGTCAGCGGCAATACGGGCCCTCAACGCTCGTTTGCTGCAGGCAACCATCACATGGCACCTTGCTCGTCTGAAAATGCGCGCCCCTCTTATCTGGACATATAATCCAATTATTGCCAACATATGCGAATCCATCCCCAATAGTGGCATTGTTTACCACTGCGTGGATGACCTTGGTGCTGCTCCCCGTATCGATCACTCTGTCATTTCAGCTGGAGAAAAACACCTAGGCACTTTGGCCAAGGTCTGTTTTGCAACATCACCCTTTTTGCGTGACCGCATGAAAAACTTATTTCCGCATGTTGTCTATGAGCCTAATGTTTGTGATCAGGCTTTTTTTGAAACAGCCCGGAGCATGCCACACCCTCCCCCTGAACTTGCAAATATTCCACACCCACGAGTACTATTTGTCGGAGCGCTAAGTGAATATAAGGTAGACTACGACCTTATTGAAACATTGGCCCAGCGACATCCGCAAATGCACTGGGTGCTTATTGGCCCGGTGGGAGAGGGCCAACCCGACAGTCGCAAACCGCCTAATATGGACAATATTCATATTCTTGGGCCACGGGCTTACGGACAATTGCCATATTTTATGGCTCATTGTGATGTGGCAGCCTTGCCAGTACCACGCAATGCCTACACGGATGCCATGTTCCCTATGAAATTTTTTGAATATCTTGCGGCGGGGCTTCCTGTTGTGGGTTCCCGCCTCCCGGCGCTCAAGGATTTTGAACACCTCTACTTTTCAAGTGCGTCTGCGGATGAGTTTGAAGACAACCTTATAAAAGCCCTTGCCGGAGAACGGCAAGACACCAATGCCATTGACGCGGCCTGTCGATACCATTCGTGGGAAGCGCGTTTCGCACGAATGGAGGCTGTGTTGGATGATATTTTTCCGCTGCAAACAGTAACGCCGCAGGTCGGTAGAGACACGACGCATGCATAGAAAATTGTATGATCTTTTTGGGATAATGGTGACAAATCTTCTGTACCCTCTTGCTGAAAAAAAGCAAAATCGATGTATCACACCAAAATTCCATGTTTTGCGGTCCGAAGCCGTACTTCCGTTTGCACAAAGGAAGCTCTTGGCTGCACGACGCATGGCTACATTGCTTGCGCACGCAAAAAACACTGTACCCTATTATCGCGACCTTTTTCAGCAGCATGGGTTTGACCCTGAGAGCGTAAACCGGGATATGCGCTATTTTTCGGACTTGCCCTACCTTACGAAAGCTATCCTTCGTGAGCAGGGCAAGCGACTGATCAGCGAGCCATATCTCGAGCGCATTGTGCGCGAGCAAAAAACCGGCAGTTCCACCGGGCTTGCCGCATCAATTTTTTATGACCAGGAAGGACTGGATTGGACAGCAGCCCAGAATATTCTCATGCTGGAATGGGGTGGAAAACGCCGTTATAATCGGGAGGCGCATCTTTCAACACGCTTTGCCTCAATCCCCCCTGAAGCCTTACGCTTTGAACAAAAAAAGTGTTTTGTTCTTAACAGGTGTAACATTTACACCGATGGTTTTGGTGATGCGGCGCAAGAAAAACTGCTGAAAGATCTGCACAAGGCAAAAGCAAGGGTCGTGCAGGGGCACCCCTCTTCCCTTTACGCGCTGGCCAGATATCTTGAAAAAAATAACCGACGGACACCGGGGTTGTTTGAAATATTTGTGACGACCGGCGAAATGCTACTCCCCCATCAGCGCGAGACTATCGAGCGTTCCTTGGGGATAAGAGTATCCAACCGTTACGGAGCATGTGAATTTGGCGTCATGGCCCAAGAGCTTGCCTCTGGGCCGCGCGGGCATATGCTGGTTTCGGATTCGCTGGTCTGGCCCGAAGTTGCCGCCACCGAAGAGGCGGGATGCTCCGAATTAGTGTTCACCAATCTGCGCAACAACGCTATGCCGCTCATCCGTTATCGCATGGGTGACCTTGGCGCGCTGGAAGAACGTCCTGATGGTTGGTGGATTGTCAACCTCACGGGGAGGGTTCATGATACCGTCACCATCGATAATACCACCTATCCTACACACTACATTCAGGACATCTTGGATCGGTGTGGCCCAATTTCAGATTTTCAAATAATGGTCAAAGGCAATGCCGCTGCGGAGTTACGGTTGGTGACCCCCTCTGAACACTGGGATCAAGTGCAAGCTGCAGTGCGGGAAAGCTTTCCTTCCTTGGCCTTGCGGCGAATTGATGCTGAACAGCTTGTGTTTGTTGGTATTCGTGGAAAATTTTCCTATCTTGTGCGGGAGAGAGCATGACCTTACCGTCCAAATGGCGCTGGTATCGAGATTTACTCCAGGTACTGTTGCATAAAGAATTGACGGTGCGGTATAAGGGCAGCCTCCTCGGATTTGTCTGGTCGCTCCTCAACCCTTTGGCCTACGCACTAATTTTTTATCTGGTGTTCAGCGTCTACATGCGCTTTCAGGTAGATCACTATCTGGTAGCCTTGCTGGCGGCCATGTTTCCTTGGCAGTGGTTTGTCAATAGTGTCAATGAAGGACCACACATATTTGCAGCCAACCCAACCCTTATTAAAAAAGTAGCTTTTCCACGGCAGGCCATCCCCTTGGTCATGATTCTGCAAAATATGGTTCATTTTTGCATTGCACTGCCCGTTTACGCAGCATTTATGATTGCCGATGGCCTCATGCCCGGCATAATTTGGCTTTGGGGCATTCCTCTACTGATTGGCATAACACTAATAACAATCTACGGCATGTGCCTACTTCTTGGCTCCGTAAATCTTTTCTTTCGCGATCTGGGTAATATGACAACCATCATCACCCAGATGGCTTTTTTTGCTACGCCAATCATGTATACGCTGGGGCAGGTTCCAAAACACTATTATTGGTGTCTTAAAGTAAATCCTGTAGCCCCAATAATTAT
>NZ_JASGDK010000022.1:0-38874 GCF_047607245.1 Desulfovibrio sp. | reverse complement strand
GGGGAATTGCCGCCACAGCGTGCCATCATAAACGGTGACGCCATTGAACCTGCCATTTCGGCAGCGTCCATTCTGGCCAAGACCTTTAGGGACAAGCTCATGTCCAGTCTGGATAAACGCTGGCCCGGTTACGGATTTGCAATCCACAAGGGATACGGCACCAAGGATCACTATGAGGCGTTGCGTCGCCTCGGTCCCTGCCCGCAGCATCGGCTGACCTTCCGGGGCGTGTGCGAAGAAAAAGCTACGGCTGCGCAACAAGGCAGTTTGCTGTGAACCTGCGTCGCCTGTTCTCAGGATTTTTTGACAAAAAAATCCATAAAGACCAACATGAGCAGAGCGGCCAGTGCGACAATACGGACAAAAAAACCGCAACCGCCTCTCACCTGCGGCTGGGCAAAGAGGGCGAAGACGCCGCAGCAGCCCTGCTGAAGCGCAAGGGGTATGCCCTGCTTGACCGCAACTGGCGTCAGGTGCGTCTGGAACTGGACATGGTTTGCCGTGACGGCGACACGATTGTTTTTGTTGAAGTAAAAACCCGCGGTAGTGACAAGCACGGTGGCCCGGCCTATGCAGTGAGCCAGTCCAAACAACGTACCCTGTGCCGTGCGGCCCGCGCATGGCTGGCTGCCCACGAAGCGTGGGATCAGCCCTGCCGTTTTGATGTCATCTGCGCCCTGCGCAATGGCTCTACCCTGCACCTGGAGCATTTTTGTCATGCCTTCGACTGCCCCCCGGCTCTGGATAGTAGCCACACCTCTTGGCAACCCTGGTGACCTCTCCCCCAGAGCGCGCGCCGTATTGACCGAGGCAGACCTCGTGCTTGCAGAAGATACGCGCCGCACAGTCCGTCTTTTTCGCGATTGCGGCATTGAAGCGCGCCGTCTGCTGAGCTTCCACGACCATAACGAAGCCGAACGGCAGGAGCACGTGCTGCGCGCCCTGCGTGAAGGGCAAAACGTAGCTCTTGTTTCTGATGCGGGCACTCCCCTGCTGGCCGACCCTGGGTATCGTCTGGTACGCGCCTGTCGCAAGGAAGGACTGGCTGTTTCTCCGCTGCCCGGCCCTTCGGCCCCGGTCACGGCGCTTTCCGCAGCGGGCATACCACCTTTGCCTCACAGTTTTCTGGGGTTTCTACCGCGAGACGCTTCCGGCCGCGATGCTCTTTTTGCCGCCTTTGCCCAGGTGCCGGGCTCTCTCATTTTTTTTGAGCGCAAAGACCGCCTGAAAGAAAGCCTCACGCAGGCTGCCCGCCTGCTTGGCCCTCGCGAAGTGGCCGTTTGCCGTGAATTGACCAAGGAGCATGAGGAATTTATACTGACCCGGCTGGAAAACAGCGCAGATCTGCCCGACGACCTGCTGGGTGAAATTACCGTAATTATCGGTCCTCCCGAACAGGTGAGCCGCAGCGCTGAAAGCGAAGTTATGGCCCTGCTGGAGCAGGAGATGGAAACAGACGGCCCCCAGGGCAAACCCCGTCAGGTGGCCCGCAGGGTTCAGGATATGGTGCGCGGCTGGAGCGGCAAAGAAATATACGCCCTGCTTACAGCCACAGACCGCCCCGGCAACCTCTAACCACCGCAACGCCGCCATTCGCCGCCATTTGACCCGGCTGCTGCAGGGCACGCGAAAAAATGCCCCGCACGGCTTGAGACTGACTGGCAATGCCTTCGCACGGCGCGAGCGGGCAGGATTCGCAGATGTATCCCACGCTCGTAGCACTCAACTGCCTTGCCCGCACCTGTTGCATCAATGCAGCCACTACAGCCCGAGGCATGCAGCAGATAGGGCTGCTCTTTGTGCTGAGCCCTGCCCTGTGCTGGCTCTACCCCGAAGGCGAAGCTCGCGCCCGTGCTTTTGCCCGCTACAGCGGGCACAGCAATACCCACCCTTTCATGATTCCTCTCTTTGTGGGCATTCTGCTTTCTCTTGAAGAAGAAATAGCCAAGGGCGCTCTGCCCGAATCTGCCGTAAGCTCGGTGCGCGAAACCCTGGCCACGACGCTTTCCGCCTTGGGCGATTCATTTTTCAGCGGAACCTTGCTGCCCTTGTGGGCACTTGTGAGCGTATCCCTGCTGCTCTCCGGTTATGTAGGGCTGACAGGAATTATTGCTGTGGGATTTTTTCTTGCCCTGCTGGTTTTCAGAGCGGGCAGTTTTTTTTCAGGCCTGCGCCACGGGATGCCCGTACTGGTGCGCCTGAAACGCCTCAATCTCATCAACTGGGTAGACAGGCTCAAAATGGTCAATGCCGCGCTGGTGGCCCAGGTTATCTGGCATCTGCCCCTGAGCCGCATGAAGCCTTTCCCGTGGGATGTCTACCTGCTGGGTGCGCTGGCGGTATTGGCTGCATCCTGGCTTGTGGCAAGGCTTCGCCTGCCGCGTATTCTGCTGTGGGGCATGACCCTGGGAGCACTGATTCTCATGGACGTTGGCCTCATTGGTATGTAATATATATCGGACTGGCAATTGGCGAAGAGCGAATTGACAAGGCTCGGGCAGATATTTGGCGCTGGTGCGCCCGCCCTGATTGGCCTGACGGTGCTAAAAGGTGAGGAAATGGAAGAAACCATTGAAGAAACGTCACGCGGGCTGGCACTGCGGCTTTGCCTGAATTTGCGCAATGGCCTGCACGCCAGACCCGCAGCACGACTGGCACAGGAAGCCCAGCGCTACTCGGCGGCTATCCAGCTTGTCAGCGATACTGGTGAAGTTGACGCCAAAAGCATGCTTGATGTTCTTTCTCTCGCTCCGCCCTTCAATGCGGAACTGACTCTTCTGGCTCAGGGGCATGACGCCCGCGAGGCCCTCTGTGGCCTGGCCCGCCTTCTCAGCACCATGCAGGATTAACATGGCCCGCGCGGTACTTTTTGGATCTCCAGTTTCTCCCGGCATAGCCATTGGCCGGGTGCGCTTCATGCACAAGCTGCAGCAGGATGAAGAACGGCGCATCACGCCCTTCGAAGTGGAGGCCGAGCAGGCCGCCCTGCGGCTTGCCGCCGAAGACGTGCGCGCATCACTGCAAGCGACAATGGAAAACGTGCCCGAAGATCTGGCTGAATATCGTGATGTCATTGCCGCACAAATGGAAATGGCCCGCGACGCCAAGCTGCTCAACGCCACCCTCGCGCGCATTGAACAAAAACTTATTGCCGCGCCCTGGGCTTTGCGCCTGACTGTTGAAGAACTGTGCGCCCTGTTCAGGGGAATGGACGACCCCTATCTGCGTGATCGCGCGCAAGACATCCGCGCCGTAGGGCTGCGCCTGCGCGAACGGCTGTTCGCAGATCCCACTGAAACTCCCGGCACAGCTGAGCCCGCGGTGCTGGTAGCTGAAGACCTTTCTCCGGCTGACGTTATGGAATTGAATCTGGACTGCGTTCTGGGCATTCTGACTACCGAAGGTGGCCCGACCTCGCACACAGCCATTCTTTCACGCAGCCTGCACATTCCCTGCTTGTCCGGTGTTACCGGTCTTGTTGGTGTGGCTCGGGAAAACGAACTGGTCATCATTGACGGTCTTGGCGGCAGCGTGCTGCTGGAACCGGATGAAGCGGATCTGGCCCGGTATGAAGCCCGCCGCCTCGAATACACCGGGTGGGAAGAGCTTACTTTGCTGACGGCACGCTGGCCCGCAGAAATGTGCGACGGCGTGCGCGTGGTGGTTCAGGCCAACCTGGAGAGCAGCGAAGAGCTTGCAGCCATACCGCGCAGTGGAGCAGACGGCGTTGGCCTGTACCGTACGGAATTCGCCTACCTCAAGGGCCGCCTGCCCGACGAGGAAGAGCTGCTGGCCGAATACTCCGTTGTGGCCCAGAAGATTTCTCCAGAGCGCGTTGTTTTTCGCACGCTTGACGTGGGCGCGGATAAAATGCTGCATGCCCAGGCTGCTCTCAAGGAACCCAACCCCGCCCTCGGGCTGCGCGGCATACGGTTCTGCCTGCGCCATCAGGGGCTTTTTCGCACCCAGTTGCGGGCACTGATGCGGGCCGGGGTTCACGGCAACGTGGCCATTATGCTGCCTATGGTTTCAGGCCTGGATGAAGTGCAGCAGGTGCGCCGTATCATACAGGAAATGCATCAGGAACTGACCGCGCAAAACCTGCCGCACGCGCCAGTGCTTCCCCTGGGCGTCATGATAGAAACTCCGGCGGCGGCCCTTGTTTGCGATGCTCTTGCCAGAGAATGCGACTTTTTCAGCATTGGCACCAATGACCTCATACATTACATTATGGGCATAGACCGTAACAACCGCCATGTGGCATATCTTAACGAACCTCTGCACCCCGCTGTGGTGCGCTCGCTCAAGCATATTGTTGACGCGGCACACCGCGAAGGCATAGGAGTTTCCGTCTGCGGCGAACTGGCCTCGGACCCCTTGGGCATGGCCTTGTTGCTGGGCATGGGGGTAGACACCATATCTGCGGCTCCACGCTTTGTACCGGGCTTGAAACATCTTATCCGCCAGCTCAGTGCTGAAACCTGCATGGAACTGGCCCACAGCGTGCTCCTGAGCACAGATGTTGCCGCCTCCCGCCGCATGGTTCGCGAGCAATTGCACCAATCTCTTGGGCCGGAACTGGCCTTTCACACCACCAGCCTTTTGACACACAGCCAGCCATGAGCCAAAAAACATCACCTTCCACTATTGCCGTTAATAAAAAGGCCCGCCACCTCTATGAACTTTCTGAATTCACAGAGGCTGGCATTGTACTTACCGGCCCTGAAGTCAAAAGTATCCGCGCGGGCAAGGTCAACTTTATCGATAGCTATGTAGATTTTCGCCGGGGTGAAGCCTGGCTGGTCTCGCTACATGTGGCCCCTTACTCCAATGCGGGCTACGCCCCGCAAGAGCCGGACCGCGCCAGGAAACTGCTGATGCACCAGCGCGAGATTGCCAAACTGGCTGGCCTTGTGGCCCAGAAAGGCCTGACGGTTGTGCCCGTTCGCCTGTACCTCAAGCGGGGCAAGGTCAAGGTCGAAGTAGCCATTGGCCGGGGCAAAAAATTGCACGACCATCGCGAAAGCCTTAAAAAACGCGCCGAAGAACGGGATATGGCCCGCGAACTGTCGTAAAGCATTTCAGGTTTGGGGAAGCACTGATTAAAGAGCCTCCTGGAAACGCGCAGTTATTTCGTTTGGCAAGGCGCGATCTTTTTTTGAAGCAGGACTGGACTCTTCCGTCCTCGACTGTTTCAAAAAAGTGAAGCAACGCCGCCAAACGGAATAAATCAGCGTTTTTTGGAAAAGTTTACATGTTCCAGTCAGCGTTGCGCCAAACTTTCATACGCCTTCTGACGAAGCTCCTTGTATTGTCCCTGACCAGCAAGACATCGCTACAGGGATAATCCCCGCGGCGAGCGGAACAAAAAATCTTGTGCAGAGTAAACGCACAACACCTGTCTGGGCAGAACCTGATGGCAGAAGTGCAGAATATGATGGCAGAAGTAAGGCAATTGCGCTGATACCGTCGGTGCAACCGACACAGCCAATGTATGACCCGCCGAACGGCAACCGATCGGCGGTTTTTTACGGGCACGAAAAGGCATGCGCTACCCGCCCCTGCAAGCCCCTCTGTTCTGGCAGACCTGCCTTTGCTTCTGGATAGGCGGCATTGCCTCTGCGGTATGGCCCCATCAGACCATTCTTTGCCTTCTTCTTCTGATTCTGGCGGACAAACGCCTGTGGCGGATAACCCGTCTTGCCTTCTGCTTTATACTGGCTGTTGCCGGGCTGCTGACCGCGCAGTGGCAATTGTTCGGCAGTCCGTGGCAACAGGGGTTTTCCAACCCGGAACAACCACTCTGGCTGGCGCAGGCGGGCAAAAACCTGCGTGTCTGCGGCACAGTCACTGACAGCCAGGGCTTGCCTGACCAGCGGTTACGATTGTTGCTCTCTGGCCTGATGCCTGAAGCGGCAGAACTGGCAAAAATTATCCCCGGCGGCCAGGAGCAGATCGAGCAAACAGCGAATCCATCTGAACAGAGTCCGGTGCCTGCTCCGCTGCCCAGCCTCGCCGCGCTCACATGGGAAAGACCGCCTTTGCGGCCCTTGCCAGGACAAACTCTCTGCCTCAATCTTCGCCCCATCCCCATGCAAGGGTTTGCCAATGTTGGTCAGTCACCGTGGGAACTCTGGTGGGCAGCACAGGGCGTACACTGGCGGATGTGGACGCAGGGCGGACGCGTTGCGCCTCTTTTACAAGGCGAACCCGGACGCTCTGCCCATTGGCGTGAAATCCTGCGAACGGATTTTCTGACGGCCCTGATGCCCCCCCTGATGCCGCCTCCATCGCTTCTTCTCAATGATGCTGCGTTTGCCGCCTCAAATTCCCCAACTGCCTCCGCTGACACATCTTCCCCATCTAATGGCTCTGAACTGAGCCAGGGCAAGGCTATTTTGCTGGCCCTGCTTTTCGGCGACAGACAGTATCTGGACCAGGCAACCCTGAACAATTTTGCTGCCGCCACGCTTGTACACAGTCTGGCTCTTTCAGGCCAGCATCTGGTTATTGCAGGCATGCTTGGTCTGGCCTGCGTGTTGACCCTGGCTCGTTTGCGTCCCGGTATTTACCTGCACCGCCCAAAAACGCTGTGGGTCATACTGGCGTCCCTGCCTCCGGCTCTGGCCTACTTATGGCTGGGAAACGCTCCTGCATCTCTGCTGCGGGCGACGGTCATGCTTTTTGTAGTGGCATTGTGGCTCACTATGGGCCGTCCGCGCACAACGCTGGACGCTTTGTGCGCGGCGCTTCTGTGCATCACCGTGGCTGCTCCATTGAATGTTTTCGACACAGGGCTGCAACTCTCTGCCCTGTGTGTGGGCGCCATCGGGTTAAGCCTGCCCTGGCTGCGGCAGCTCATGCCGGAACCGGATACTTTTTCTGAAAGAGGGTTGCGTGCCCGCCTGTTCTGGTGGGGCCGCACACTGCTGCGTATTTTTCTCGTCTCGCTTTGCGTGCAGGTGGCACTGCTGCCACTCAACATGCTTCTTTTCGGCAACGCGGGGTTCTGGTTTCCCCTTAACGTGGCGTGGCTGCCTGTGGCCGATCTTTTTGTATTGCCAGCCTCTGTTCTGGGCTTGCTGTGCGCGGCAACGGGTATGGAAACCACTGCCCGTCTGATACTGGACATGGCAGCCCTGCCTTGTCAGTGGCTGGTAGATTTGCTGACATGGCTGGCTGAAGACGAATTTTTGTCGGCTCCATCCATGTTGCGACCGCACTGGACGGCCCTTCCCGCCTTTGCCGCCCTGCTTACGGCACTGGCTTTCAAGGCCGGACGCCCTGTCCTTCCCAAAGCGGCACTTCGCCTCTTGCTGGCAGGGGGATTGCTGCTTTTTGCTGGTCCCGTATTGCGGCTGGCAGACCGCCTGTCGCCTGAAATACGTCTGGACGTGCTGGATGTTGGCCAAAGTCAGGCAGTGACTCTTCGCCTGCCGGGGCATGTGCGCATGATGCTGGACGGCGGCGGCAGCGCGTCGCCACGGTTTGATCCCGGCCAGAACATTGTAGCCCCGGTCCTGCTCCACAACGATGCGCCACGCATGAACGCGGTGCTGAACAGCCATCCCGATCTGGATCATATGGGCGGCTTGGTGCATATCCTACGGCAATTTGACGTAAACGCCCTGTTTGACAACGGACGCAACAGCAGTGACGCCAGAAACGGCTGGGGAGAAATCTGGGCCAGGGTACGGCAAGAGCATATGGCCCAGCCTCTTGCTCAAGGAGACATTCTGTGCCTTGGCGATCCGGTTAATGGCCTGCAACTGGAAATTCTGCACCCGCCTCGCACCAGCAAGGTTAGTCCCATTACAAACAGCGCCATCGACACTGCATGGGAGGGCAATAATGCGTCCCTGGTGGCGAGGCTGACCCAGCACGGCAAAGGGCTGGCTATCATCCCCGGCGACGCCGAACGCAAAAGCCTGCAACACATGCTGGATCAAGGCCTGGACCTGCGAGCCGAAGTGCTGGTGCTGCCCCACCACGGTTCAGACAGCAGCTACTTGCCCGGTTTTTATGAGGCGGTGCAACCCAGAATAGCCGTTGCAGCCTGCGGTTTTGAAAACCGCTACGGCTACCCCGGCAAAAAGGTGCGGGCTTGGCTGGACAACGCGGCGATACCTTTGCTGTTCACAGGGCGGGACGGGCAGGTAAGCCTGATCTGGCCTAAGCACAAAGGGCAGGACGCTACCGCATATGTTCAGACTCAGAGAACAGGCCATGAGGAAGCAAACGGCGACAGAAAGGAAGACAACCGGGGCGGCTCCAAGAGCAGTAACGAATGAAGCAACGCAGCCAAACGGAATAAACCCGCGTTTCCTTAAGAATTCCGCAACGTCAGCTTGCTAGACCGGGTCGCCACAAAATGAATTTCCTGCTATATCAGGGATAACAAACCTTTTATGCAAAAGAATTCTCTACTGGTACTCAGCTGAAATAAGATGATGAACTCGACGCATAAGCAGCTGAAAAAGCGCTCGTGACGGCACAGCCCAAGAACTGCCCGGACATTACTACTTCTGCTTGACTGCTGCTTCAATTTCCAGATGCTCTCTGCCCCACTGGTAAAGCTCTTTCAGTGCGGGGAGCAGTCGCCAGCCTTGTGCCGTCAAAGCATATTGCACACGGCGCACCTTGCCTTCAAGTTCGGTTCTGTTGACCAGACCGTCAGCCTCCAGCTCTTTGAGGCATTTTCCAAGCATCATATTGGTGATTCCAGTCACTTCGCGGCCAAGGGCATTGAAACCGCAACAGCCTGTATCTGCCAGATGCCAGAGAATGGGAAGTTTCCACTTGCCGCCAATGAGATTAAGGGCATAAATCAAGGGACAGGGAATTTCATAAACACTTTCTTGCGGTAAAACCGTGCTGTAACCAACCGCTTCTTTTGTCTGCATAAGCTGCTGCTCCTTGAAAAATCTTTCTGGGCAGATAAGCGCGTTCTCTGCATTCTCTGTCACGAAAAAATCTCGCGTCACAGGTTAGAAAAAACTGCGTACTTGTTTTTTCCCCCGTGCTTCTTCTAAAGTATGTTTGTCGATACAACGCACGGCGCATATGCGCAAGAATGCGCAACGGCACTTTTTATAAGGAGAAAACCATGAAATTTTATGCTATTAATGGAAGCCCGAGAAAGAAGCACAATACAGCCACGGTGTTAGCCAAGGCCCTTGAAGGTGTGTCCGCTGTTCTTCCTGATGCGCAGACCGAAATACTGCACCTCTACGACTATTCGTACAAAGGCTGTATAAGCTGTTTTGAGTGCAAACGGCTGGGAGGAAAATCGTACGGCAAATGCGCCGTAAAGGACGAACTGGCCCCTGTGCTGGAAAAACTTTCTCTCGCCGACGGCATTATCTTTGGCTCACCTATCTACTTCAAAGGCATCACTGGCGAAATGCGGTCGTTCTTTGAGCGTTTTCTTTTCCCCTATCTCGTGTACGACGCCACCTATTCATCCATTGCTCCCAAGAAAATGAAAACGGCCTTTATCTATACAATGAACGTCACGGATGCTGCCATGCGGGATATGAACTACCCTGAACATCTTGGCGGTATGGAATACTTTACGGGCAGAATGCTGACTCCGCCTTCCGTGCTGTATGTGAATGATACGTATCAGTTTATGGACTACAGCAAATACAAGGTGGAATGCTTCTCCGAAGAAGCCAAGCTGAAGCGGAAAAATGAAGAATTCCCCAAGGATTGCCAAAAGGCCTTTGAACTGGGCATGGCAATGGCCCGCCCTTAGAGATTCAACGCTGAAAAACTTGCTTAACAGCGAATCATCTTTGCGGCCTTTGCCATAACTGCCCAAGTATCTTTGTTGCCTTTGACACTAACTTACTTTGCCGGAACGGGCGAAGCTAATTCTTAAAGAGCAGATAACCATTACAAACGGTTATCTGCTCTCATCATTTTCACTTATATCACCTGCGTGGCGGGGGCTGTGCGGTCCCTGCTGCGGAAGCTTCTTAGCCTCGCCCGGCAAGCTCCCCCCGCGCGGCACAATGCCATTGAGGACTGGATTTGCTTCTAACATACCAATGGCACTATCAGTACCAATGTTTTGCCAGCGCTGGCTGTTGGCAGAACACTTTATATAAAGACAGAGTATTTTTTAAAACGGCCCTATCGCTGGCAGTGGGAGCAACAAACCGTGCTGCGGCCCGACACTTTGGCTTTTTCAAGGGGCCTGCCGCATTTTTTACATGGCTGTCCGCCACGGCCATACACCGCAAAAGTATTTTGAAAAGCCCCCGCATCGCCGTTGGCGTCCCTGTAGTCACGTACGGAGCTGCCGCACTGGGATATGGACAAAAGCAGCACGTCCTGCAGGCACTTAAGCAGGCGTTTCGCCTCGTTTGCAGTAAGATCTGCGGCCTTGTGGCGCGGATCAATGCCTGCGGCAAACAAGCTTTCGTCTGCATAGATGTTGCCGACCCCCGCCAGGATCTTTTGATCCAGCAGTACCCCCTTAATGGCTGATTTTCTGCCGGAGACAGCCCGGATAAAATCTTTTTCCGTCATGCTCAATGGCTCGGGGCCAAGGCCACTCCAGAAAGGCCAGCGCTCAAAAATATCGGGAGTTCCCGCCAGCATGAGGCCGAACGCTCGCACATCGTCAAAAAATAAACGGCGCGGCCCGTCAGGCACAACAGCAGCCTTATCCTCACGGTGCTCCTGCCCGTATTTCGCCTGCGCCGAAGGGGTTTCCTCTGCGCACAGAGCTTCTTTACCTTCCCGCCCTTCCACCGGGGGCATATCCAGATCAAGTATGCAACGGGTGTGGGAGCCGGGCTCAGTGCTCGCAGCATAGGTCATGAGCCGCCCGGTCATACGCAGATGTACGGCAAGCCGCAGGTCTTTATATTCGCGCACAGTTGTATTCTCAGCCTGAGTGGCGTCTAGATGCATAAGCAGCAATTTTCCGCGCCGACCTACTTCTACAATGCGGCATCCACGCAAATCTTCGAGAGGGACACTCAAAGGGTGCTGGCTGGTGGCGCGTAAAACCTGCGCATTGGTGATAATGCATCCCTGCACATGAGGCCTTAAAGTTCTGGCAACTGTTTCTACTTCTGGCAATTCGGGCATGATGTTCCTCGTGTTAACCCGAAAGATAAGACCTCTTGCGGGCGTGGCAAGCTAAAACAAGCTACAGCTTGCAGTACACACACTATTACTATCAAACACATGTCCACCCATGCCCCGGAACACCTTCAGTCCCCTTGTCGGCAGTTAACCAAAAGAAAAACTGCTCTCAAACTGTCTGGAGGCCGAGTAATTGAATCAACAGCAACCGCGCGCAGCAGTTACGGTTTGTCTTCCTTGGTGAGTCAATATCAACCCTGAGCAGCGCACCCAATCATGACGCAAAATGGCATTACGCGGCGCGGAGGGAGACCACCGGGCGAAGCGAGGAAGCTCCCGCAGCGGAAGCCGTGCAGCCCTAGCTACTTCGTGAAAATTGAAAACATGCGGGATTGTCCCTGGGGGGTGCAGAGGAAGCCTCGGAGGGCAGTAATTCCTGAACTGTGTCGTTGCAAAGTCTTTCCAGATATTCCTGTGTCAAATTTCGCCTTTTCTTTTGGTCGAGTACCATCAGAGCCCACGCCCTGCATAAAAGACACGTTTTCTTGATATAAAATGTTCATATAAACATCCAAAATCAATGGGTAATAATACACAAACCGGATACAGCTGAACCATCCTCTGCGAAAGCATGCGATAGACTTCCCAAGTGCAACAGCTGAGTCTTCCAAAAATCAAAAAGAAAAAGGCCGCCGCGCCCACAGGCGAACAGCAGCCATTAAAATCCCGGCTTAAGGCGACACCGCCCCAACAGCCACTATTTTTTCTCTGAATTATCCGAGAGATAAATATCCAATAACCCTTCCGGCGGATCAATAACCACTGCCGGAGCATCCACATCAAAGCCCACGATGAATTCCGGCCTGGCGGGAAAAAGCACTTCCTTGCCGTCATCCGTCATGATGACCCACATCTCAAGATCAGCGGGATACTCGAAGTGGTCAAGCGTGCCAATGCGCTGCCCGTCAGGCAGTAGCACATCGCCGCCAAGCAGATCTTCCAGATAGACTTCATCGTCTTCCGGCTCTGGCAGGGAGTCGCGTTTGGCAAGCAGCTTATAGCCACGAAAGTTTTCGGCAGCGGTGCGGTCTGTAACGCCCTCCAGCAAAAGCAGGGGACGCCCCTTGTGGCTGCGAACGGCGAGTGGCCGGATGCGACGCGGTTCAGCGTCGCCCGCCTGAATCCAGAGAGGGGTAGTCAAAAGCAGGGGAGAGTCTGCATACCAATCGATGCAGATCTCCCCTTTGATGCCGTGGGGCCTCGCAAGAGTGCCCATATGAATCCACGAATCCGCCATAGTATCCGGCGCTATTCCAGAATTTCCAGCACAGTGCGCTTTTTGCACTTGATGGATGCGGCGCTCAGAATGGTACGCATGGCTCGCGCCGTGCGCCCCTGCTTGCCAATGACCTTGCCCAGATCTTCTTTGGCAACCTTGAGTTCCAGAACGGTAGTCTGTTCGCCTTCCACTTCGCTGACCTGCACTTCGTCGGGATGATCTACCAGGGACCGGGCAATATATTCGATCAGGGCCTTCATTGAGTACCTCCAAAGGGGTCTGCGCCGGAAAAGCCGGAGCAGTAAAGGCCGCGCGCAGTGCCGATATTGCCCAAAACGGCCTGTCCCAACATGCGCTAGCATATTTGGGAGGCCGCAGGGCGTCTGCCGCCGGGGCGGAAGCTTAGCGGAATGCGCTAGGCCATGTGTTTCTTGATCAGGGAACGCACGGTATCCGTGGGTTCAGCGCCACGGGCGAGCCATTCCTTGATTTTATCCGCATCAAGCTTGACTTCGATCGGATTTTTCATGGGGTTATAGTAGCCCAGGAATTCCAGCGGACGGCCATCACGACGGGTTTCGTCAGTGGCGGCCACAACCCGGTAGAAGGGGTGTTTTTTGCTGCCGAGGCGGGTCAATTTCAACTTTACAGCCATGAGTCCAACTCCCTTTGAGGTGTTATGTTATCGTTGCGCCCGGGAAAGGGCAAGGGCAGAAAAGCCCTGGCGCAAAGAGGTGTTGCCGTTACGACGGCGCTCCTTGCCGCGAAATATTTACTTTTTCTTACGCTTTTGGCGCTCTTTTTTCTTGCGCTTTTTTGCTGCTGCCGATTTGCCGGTGCCAGGACGACCGCCGGGGAGGCCTTCCATACCGGGCATACCGCCCATACCAGGCATCCCACCCATTCCGGACAGACCACCAAGGCCAGGCATACCGCCCATACCTCCGGGCGGCGTCATACCGGGGGGCATGCCGCGCATGCGGGGCATTGAGGGCATTTTGGCACCTTTGCCGCCCATCATCCCCTTCATCATCTGGCGCATCTGCTCAAACTGGCGCACAAGCTGATTTACCTGGGCCACGGTGACACCCGCGCCCTTGGCTATGCGCGCCCTGCGGCTGCCGTTGAGGATGTCGGGATTACGGCGCTCGGCCATAGTCATCGAGCTGATGATGGCTTCAGTGCGTGCCATTTCCTTTTCAGGCATGGCACCGCTGGCTTCAGACAATTTTTCACGCAGGCCGCCAAGCCCGGGAATCATTTTAAGAATGCTATCCAGCGAGCCGAGTTTTTTTATGCGGCGCATCTGGGTGCGAAAATCTTCAAGGTCAAAGCTGGCCTTCTTCATCTTGCGGGCCAGCTCTTCGGCCTCCTCGGCATTGATGGTGCTCTGTGCTTTCTCCACCAGAGTAAGCACGTCGCCCATGCCCAGGATGCGCCCGGCGATACGGTCAGGATGAAAAACTTCCATCTCCGACAGTTTTTCGCCCATACCCACAAATTTTACGGGCGCGCCCGTCACCGCACGGATGGAAAGGGCCGCGCCGCCGCGCGCATCGCCGTCCATCTTGGTAAGCACAACGCCTGTGATGCCAAGGCGCTCGTTGAAGCTTTCAGCCACAGTCACGGCATCCTGGCCGGTCATGGCGTCAGCCACAAACAAAATTTCCTGCGGCTGCACAGCAGCCTTGATGGCTTCAAGCTCCTGCATGAGGGGCTCGTCCACATGCAGACGCCCCGCCGTATCCAGCAGCAGCACAGTTGCCTGCTCGCGCCGCGCCTCTTCCAAGGCGGCCTTGGCTATGTCCACGGGGTTCATGTCCACGGTGGAGGGATAGCAGGGCATGTCCAGCTGCTTGGCAAGCACGGTCAGCTGGTCAATGGCTGCGGGGCGGTAAACGTCGGCTGGCACAAGATAGGGGCGCATCTTTTGCTTGCGCAAAATATTTGCTATCTTGCCAGCAGAAGTTGTTTTACCCGAACCCTGCAAGCCCACAAGCATGATTACTGCGGGTTCGCGGCCCTGAAGGTCAAGTCCGGCGGTTTCGCCGCCAAGCAGGTTGACCAGTTCGTCATTGACGATCTTGACCACCTGCTGTGCAGGACTTACTCCTTTAAGCACTTCCTGGCCAAGACATTTTTCGCGCACGTTTTCAACAAAGTCTTTGACAACCTTGAAGTTAACGTCCGCTTCCAGCAAGGCCAGCCGCACTTCGCGCAGGCCTGCCTGCACGTTTTCTTCGGTAAGCTGGCCGCGTCCGCTGAATGAGCGGAATACGCCGGAAAGTCTGTCTGAAAGGCTCTCGAACATGTAATCTCCACAGGGCCGCAGGACGGCAAAAAGCAGTGCAGTCGCCCATTACGCGCAGCTTTTACGCGAGGTGGCCGCACGGCGCACAGGCCCCACAGGGGGCGAATTGGAGATTCATAGGATGTTTGCCGCCTCACTTCAAGTCTTGGACGAAAAAGGCACGCCGACACTTGCCAAGCACAGCTAAAAGCTGTACGCGCATGCACCCGCTCAAAACTATGGCAGGCTGGTCTTTTTTCGCCAGACAGAACATCGGTGGTCTGGCAGACGCCGTTTCCTTATTATAAGGAGATCAGGCCGCAAAGGCGCGGCCCGCATTGACATAAGGCCCGCAAGGGGATACCCTGTTAGACTACAATTTGAACAATTATTCCAGCACATTACGAGGAAGTCATGTTCACCAATCGCGGCAAGGCGCTGACCTTTGACGATATTTTGCTCATTCCCGGCTATTCGGACATCACCCCTGACGCCGTGGACATAGCCACCTGGCTCACCCCTTCCATCCCTCTGCGCATCCCCCTGCTCTCTGCCGCCATGGACACCGTGACGGAATCCGCCATGGCTATTTCTATGGCACGCATGGGCGGCATCGGCATCATTCACAAGAATATGTCCGTGGCCCAGCAGCGCCTGGAGGTCGAAAGGGTTAAAAAGAGCGAGAGCGGCATGATTCTCGACCCTGTGACCATTTCACCCAACAATACGGTGCAGGAAGCCCTTGATCTCATGTCGGACTTCCGCGTTTCGGGCCTGCCCGTTGTGGCGGATGGCCGTCTGGTGGGCATTCTCACCAACCGTGACGTTCGCTTCATCGAAGACGGGCACGCTGTGCGCGTGGCCGACGTCATGACCAGCCAGAAGCTCGTTACCGTGCCGATGGGCACTTCGCTTGAAGAAGCCAAGCAGCATCTGCACGAACACCGCATTGAAAAACTGCTTGTTGTTGATGAAGAAGGCCATTTGCGCGGCCTCATCACTATGAAGGACATCGACAAGGTGCAGAAGTACCCCAATGCCTGCAAGGACACAGCCGGACGCCTACGCGTCGGCGCTGCCATCGGCATTGGCAAGGACTGCGAAGCCCGCGCCGAGCAGCTGCTTGAGGCCGGAGCAGACGTTCTGGTGCTCGACTCTGCCCACGGGCATTCCGTCAACGTCATCAACGCCATCCGCATGGTCAAATCGGCCTTCCCCAACTGCCAGCTTGTAGCGGGCAACGTGGCCACCTATGAAGGGGCCAAGGCCATTCTTGAAGCCGGAGCCGACACCGTCAAGGTAGGCATTGGACCCGGCTCCATCTGCACCACCCGCATCGTGGCGGGCGTGGGCGTGCCCCAGGTAACTGCCGTTATGGACGGCGGCCGCGCCGCACGTGAAATGGACCGCTGCTGCATTGCCGATGGCGGCATCAAGTTTTCTGGCGACATCGTCAAGGCTCTGGTGGTGGGCGCGCATTCCGTCATGATCGGCTCGCTTTTCGCGGGCACGGAAGAAAGCCCCGGCGAAACCATTCTGTATCAGGGCCGTACCTACAAGATCTACCGTGGCATGGGCTCCATTGACGCTATGAAAGAAGGCAGCTCTGACCGCTACTTCCAGGAAAAGAGCAAGAAGCTCGTACCTGAAGGCATTGTGGGCCGTGTGCCTTACCGTGGCCCCGTAATGGAAGCCGTGTACCAGCTTATGGGCGGCCTGCGCTCCGGCATGGGTTATGTGGGCGCACATAGCCTCAAGCAGCTGTTCGAAAATACCACCTTCTGTGAAATATCCCCGGCGGGCCTGCGTGAAAGTCATGTGCACGACGTGGTTATCACCAAGGAAGCTCCCAACTACCGTATCGAGAACTAGCCGGCGGCGCGTCAGCGCCGCATGCCTATGCACACAGGAACCGTGCGCCCCCACTGGACGCACACAGATCATGAGGACGATATGCCCAGCAAGGTCATTATTATAGATTACGGCTCACAAGTTACCCAGCTTATCGCACGCCGCGTGCGCGAGGCAGGGGTATATTCCGAAATTCACTCCTGCGTGACCACCGCCGAACAGGTGGCCGCTATGAAGCCCCAGGCCGTTATCCTTTCGGGCGGCCCTGCCAGTGTTGGCGAAGCTGACGCGCCTGTACTGGACCCCGGCTTTCTGGAGCTGGGCGTACCCGTGCTTGGCATCTGCTACGGCATGCAGCTGCTGGCTCAAAACCTTGGCGGCCAGCTGGCCCAATCCCTCACGCGGGAATACGGCCCTGCCGACCTCAACCTGACCGCACCCTGCGCCCTGTGGGAAGGCATCACCTCCCCCACCCGCGTGTGGATGAGCCACGGCGACAAAGTGATGGTTCCGCCGTCCGGCTTTGCCGTCACGGCCAGCACCAGCACCCTTGAAGTGGCGGCTATGGCCGACGAAAGCCGCAAAATCTACGCGGTGCAGTTCCACCCCGAAGTGCATCACAGTGTAGATGGCGAACGCATGCTGCACAATTTCCTGTTCAAGGTCGTGGGCATCAAGCCCGACTGGACCATGTCGTCCTTCGTGGAACGTGTGGTCAAGGAAATGGCCGAGCAGGTGGGTGACAAGCATGTGGTCTGTGCCCTTTCCGGCGGCATCGACTCCACAGTTGTGGCCGTGCTGCTGCACAGGGCCATCGGCAAGCGCCTGCACTGCATCTTTGTGGATAACGGCCTGCTGCGCCTCGGCGAAGGCGACGAAGTGGTCAGCTACCTGCGCGAACACTTTGACCTCAATCTCAATTTCGTACAGGCCCAGGAACGCTTTCTGTCCAAGCTCAAGGGCGTGGAAGATCCAGAAAAGAAGCGCAAGATCATTGGTCACACCTTCATCGAAATTTTTGACGAAGAAGCCAAAAAACTTTCTGAAGTTGATTTTCTGGCTCAGGGCACCCTTTACCCCGACGTTATTGAATCCGTTTCGCACAAGGGCCCCAGTGCCGTTATCAAAAGCCACCACAATGTGGGCGGCCTGCCCGATACGATGAAGCTCAAACTCATCGAACCCCTGCGTGAGCTCTTCAAGGACGAAGTGCGCAAAGTCGCTGCCGAACTGGGCATGCCTGACTCCATCGTGTGGCGTCACCCCTTCCCCGGCCCCGGCCTTGCCATTCGCGTGCTTGGCGAAGTGACGGAAGACCGCCTTGCCATTCTGCGTCAGGCAGACAAGATCGTGCAGCAAGAGCTGCGTGAATCTGGCTGGTATCGCAAAGTGTGGCAGGGATTTGCCGTATTGCTGCCCCTCAAGACCGTGGGCGTAATGGGCGATGGCCGCACCTATGAGCATGTCATAGCCCTGCGTGTGGTGGACAGTGTGGACGCAATGACCGCCGACTGGGCCCGCTTGCCCGCCGAGCTCATTGAGCGCATGTCTGGACGCATCATCAATGAAGTCAAAGGCGTCAACCGCGTTGTCTACGACGTGTCCTCCAAGCCGCCCAGCACCATTGAATGGGAATAGGAGAGCCCTATGTTCGGTATAGGCAGCACTGAACTTCTGGTCATCCTTGTGGTGGCCCTGATTGTGCTTGGTCCCAAGAGTATGGCCAACGTATCGCGCACACTGGGCAAGGCCTTGGGCGAATTCCGCCGGGTTTCCACCGACTTCCAGCGCACCCTCAATGCCGAGGCTGAAGAGGAAGAACAGAAAAAGCGTAAAAAAGAGGCTGCCAAAGCTGCCAGAGAAGCTGCTGAAGCCGAAGCTGCCAAGGCCGCCACGCAAACGGCGGAGGCTGCTGCAATGTCAGCTGCCGCAGACGGGCAAAAGGCTCAAGATGACGGCACGGCGCCCTCGCAAGAAACCCCTGCGGCGGAAGCGGTGCTGGATACCACGGCTGTACACCCTGACGAGGCTACGGCACATGCTCCTGTTGAAGGGCACGCTGCCGAGCAAAATTCGCCGGAAGCTGCAACAGCCGCAGAACAGCCACAGGCTGCCACTGCTTCCGGGGCGACAACCCCAACGGTTGAAGGCATACCTGTTCCGCCTGAAGGCAGTCCGCTGGCCGAAGCCCTTGCCCGAACTGAAGCTGAAGCCCGTGAGGCAGAGGCCCGTCTTGCCCAGACCGCAACAGTTTCTGACAACGGCGGCAAGGCATGACCGAAGAAAAAAAAGCACCAATTGAACAGGCATCTACTGACAGCACAACTGCTACGCACCAGGAATCTGATCAGTCGGCGGATGCTTCCGCCGCCCTGTCTGTCATCAACCATATCGACCTTGAGGCCGCCAGTCAGCTGGCGGCCTCTACCGCGTCTACCGAACAGCAGCCCGAACAACCCTCTGAAGCGGATTCCGGCGCTGTAACGGAAAATGCCACAGCAGAAACAGCAAAAGCCTCAGCAGCAGACGCATCAACAAGCGCTTCGCCAGATGCTTTGTCAGACGCATCACCCGACACCCCGACGGGCGTTTCACCTGATGCTTCATCTGATGTGCCGCAGGAATCCCCTGCGTCGCAGCCCGCAGAAGACGCAAACATGCAAGAATCTTCTGGTTCGGGTGATGCGGCTTCTGGCGAAAATGCACCAGCCCCCGCTTCAGGCGGCCAGCCTCCCTTGCCTCCGGCCAGCCCTTTTCCGCCCACAGGCACGTCGGGGGATGATCTTCCCATTCCCGCAGCACCGGGGGGTCAGCTTCCTGCGCCCACTGATGACGATGAAGAGGACGACGAGGATGGGCAAGGCAAATCAATGGGCCTTATGGACCACCTCGGCGAACTGCGCGTGCGTATTGTTCGCTGCTGTATTGCCATCGCGGTGGGCTTTTTTGCTTGCTGGGCCGTTGTTGATCCCATTTTTGACGCACTGGTGAACCCTCTGCTGGCTGTTTTGCCCAAGGGTTCGCACGCCATTTACACCACCCTGCCCGAAGGCTTTTTCACGCGCATGTATATTGCTGTGGTGGCAGGCGTATTTGTGTCCAGCCCGGTTATTTTTTATCAGATATGGTCCTTTATTGCGCCAGGGCTGTACGAAGAAGAAAAAAAATACATCATTCCCATAGCGGTCATGTCGGCTGTGTTCTTCATGTGCGGCGGGGCATTCTGCTACTTTGTAGTATTTCCCTACGCGTTCAGTTTCTTTGTAAGCTTTGCCACTGAAGAAATTGTAGCCATGCCCAAGGTCAGCGATTACTTGAGCTTTGTGCTCAAGCTTATTCTGGCTTTTGGTATCATCTTTGAAATGCCGCTCTTCGCCTTCTTTTTAGCGCGCATGGGCGTCATTACCGCCGCTATGATGCGCAAAGCGCGGCGTTACGCCGTTTTGGGCATTTTTATTGTGGCTGCCGTTCTTACGCCGCCGGATGTGGTTTCACAGCTGCTCATGGCTTGCCCCATGCTTGTATTGTATGAAATAAGTATATGGGTTGCTGCCGCCTTTGGCCGCAAGCCCAAAAAGAACGAAGACGAAAAAGAAGACGGCGAAACGACTTCAGATGAAACGCCTGAAGGCTCGCAAAAAGCCAAGGCAGCCAATCCTTCGGAGGAAGCATGACCACAGCTCCGCGCACGTCCACCCAGACGCGCACCAGCGCCGAAACTGACATCCGTCTAGAACTGACCCTTGACGGTCAGGGAAAAACGGAAGTCAGAACAGGCTTTGGCCTGCTGGACCACATGCTGACCCTCACCGCTTTCTGGGCAGGCATGGATCTTACCCTGATTTGCGAAGGTGACATGGAAGTGGACGCCCACCACACAGCCGAAGACGTTGGCCTGACCCTGGGCAAAGCATTGCTTGAGGCTCTGGGCGACCGGGTTGGCATTGCCCGCGTTGGTTACGGGCGGGTGCCTATGGACGAAGCCCTGACCGAAGTGACAGTGGATCTTTCAGGTCGTCCCTGGCTTGAATGGCGCGGCGATGAACTGCTGCCCCCTGTGCTTGCCGGGGAAGAAAAAGACCTCTGGCGTGAATACTACAAAGCCCTTGCAAGTGGCGCACGCTGCAATCTGCATGTGGACATGCGCTATGGCAAGAATGGGCATCATCTGCTGGAATCCGCAGCCAAAGGTCTGGGGCTTGCCCTGGCTCAGGCAGTGCGGCGCCACGGCACAACCATACGCAGCACCAAGGGAGGCCTTGATTGATGCATACTCGCCTGAATATACTGCTACTCATCGTACTGAGTCTTGTTCTGGCTCTGGGTGCCTGCTCCAAACGTCCGCGCAGCACGGCTGACGTGCCGCGCAACCTTTCTGGCACCTATACCATAACCGTTGCCCCCTTTACCCAGCCCATCAACGCCAGCCAGCTTATTATGGGGCGCATTCCTGAAAATCAGGGACGCACTCCCGAAGACATGCTGATGGCTCTGGACATGCGCCTGCGCCACGTCCTCACTACCGACACCAATCGGCAATACAAGTTCATCAGCCTGCGCACCCTGCCCAAAGACCTGACAACGTTCCACAGTTCGGAACAGCCCCAGGCCCTGCCCCGCTGGATCGAATATGGCAAGAAACAGGGCGCACAGGTGCTGCTCATTCCTCAGGTGCTTGATTGGCATGAACGCGAAGGCTCCACGGCTGGCGTCACCCAACCGGCCCACGTGCGGGTGGAGTTCTTTTTGTTGCGCGTAGATACTGGCAGCATAATGGACCGCTCTGTCTTTGAAGAAAAGCAGCTGGGTCTGACTGAAAACCTGCTCAATGTCGGCTCTTTCTTGAAGCGTAAGGGCCAGTGGGTCAGTGCTGAGGATCTGACGGTAGAAGGCATGCGCAAGGCTGTGAAGGATTTGGGATTATGATTCTTTTTCCCGCGGTAGACATTCAAAACGGCAAAGCCGTGCGCCTCAAGCAGGGCCGCGCCCACGAGAGCACGGTTTTTGCCGAAAGCCCCGTTGACGCAGCCAAGGCGTGGGAAGAAGCCGGCGCCCGCTGGCTGCACGTGGTGGACCTCGACGGCGCTTTTGATGGCGCGGCCCAAAGCCGCAACATTGTACGCGATATTTGCACTGCCCTTGCCATTCCCGTGCAACTTGGCGGCGGCATCCGCGACATGAAAACTGCTGAAGCCTATCTTGAAGCCGGGGTCAGCCGCCTTATCATTGGCACTCTCGCGCTTGAACAGCCCGAGCTTTTTGCCTCAATGTGCCAGGCCTTTCCCGGCCAGATCGGTGTTTCGCTGGACGCTGAGGGCGGGCGCCTCAAGAGCCGTGGATGGGTGGAAGATACGGGAATGACCGTAGATTCGGCCCTGCCCCGCCTGCTTGAAGCCGGTGCGGCCTTTGTTATCTACACCGATATTGAACGCGATGGCATGCAGTGTGGCGTTAATGTAGCGGCCCTGGAGCATCTGGCGCGGCTTTCCACCGTGCCCGTCATTGCGGCGGGCGGCGTGGCCACACTTAAAGATGTGCAGAACCTCTACCCCCTTACCCGCACTACCAGCCTTGCTGGCGCGGTGAGCGGGCGCGCCCTCTATGAGGGAACACTTAACCTTGCAGAAGCCAATGCATGGATAGATGCCCAGGCTGGCGCACAGAAATAGTTTATAAAATCATCATGTTATTCACCCCCAGTTTCATTTGAAACTGGGGATTTTTCTTTCACCAAGCGTAAAAACTTATAAAATTGCAGATAGCATTCAAGCTGACAGACGATCTGTTTTTTCACGAAAGAGCTATCCATTTTTTCAATGCAGCTTTTGAAACTGTTTGCTTGCTGCGGAACGATACCAGCACACCGTTCAGCTCTGCCATGCCTGCAGGTTTGCCCAATTTTTGTCAGACTCTTCTGGCCGGCGACCTGCGGTTTCAATAGCATCAGTGAAGTTCGTTCTGCTTCACTTTCCGGTTTGCTCAGGGCCAACTTTAAAACCTGGCCGAGCTGAATGAACACGATTAATTCAAGATTATAGCTGCTACCAACTTATATAATTTTCAGGCGGCGATGTTTTTTCATTTGCACTAGCGATTGGAGAAATTTTTCTATTATTACTAGCCAATAATTTTGTTCTTTCTCACGAGATTGCTACGATGTTACTGTTTTTTGGTAGCCCATAAAAATTTTGCTTCATGCCGTCACCATTCATCCGTACCAAAGTCGTCACAAACAAGACTACCATTGAAGAATATCTGCCTATATGGCTTGATTAGACTTTCCCGCAAGGCAGCACTATACACTTCTGACGGGAAACGCAGTTATGCACAGGGGGCCGCTCGCAAGGGTGGTTTTTCTAAACAGTATCGTCACAGACGCCTTTTCAGGTACCTCTGTGCCGAACTTCTTCTTTTATTTCAGGCCAGCATCGCAGCAGGTTATCCTCTGCGTAACATACTAATTTTTATTTATATAAAAAAATCATCTCATAACGACACCTCTCAATAAGACTATTTGGCGCAGTGTCGTACTGAAAAGGGGGTGCCCATGATTGGGCCGGTAATAAACAGTGCATGCATCGTGACTGGGGCTTTGGTTGGCACATATTTTGGCGACAGAATGGGAGAAGCATTCAGGAAGAAGCTGATACTTGTTTTTGGGTGCATCAATACAGGCATGGGTATTTTCATGATTGGAAAAACACAAAGCCTTCCTCCAGTTGTCTGCGCATTACTTGTTGGATCTTTAATCGGCGAACTTTTAAGAGTAGAATATGCTGTCACCTGGCTTGCACATAAGGCAGCCCGGTTGTTTAGCAAGGTTGGCACCAGTTCCCGTGCACCTCTTGAGTTCGTTCAGGAGCAGTTTTCAATTTTTCTGGTGGTCTTTTGTGCGAGTGGCTTAGGTTTCTTTGGATCTATGCAGGAAGGAATATCCGGCGATATGTCCATGCTATTGATCAAGTCACTGCTGGATTTACCTACAGCAATGTTTATTGCTGCCAACGTTGGCGGCGTCATCGGTGCTCTGGCCATACCTCAGTTTACTATTCAGGCTGCTGTGGTGCTGCTCGCCGGATTTCTCAGTCAATATACTACCCCTTCTTTGATTAGCGATTTTTCCGGTTGCGGCGGTTTCATCATGCTGGCAACAGGGTTGCGCACATGCGGCATCACACAATTCCCCATTTTAAGCATGTTGCCTTCGCTTTTTCTCATTATGCCTTTTTCAGCTCTATGGGCACACATTTTTTCGTAGCGTAGACACTATTTATTGCATGGCAGCACGCTTCCATCGGCGACGTTAGAATGATCAGGGGCTGTTTCTAAATAATTCTTTGTCTAACTGGCTGCGTCAAAAGGTCATTTTTTACTCCAGCGATGTACTGTAAGAGTACGCTCCCTTCGTAAAAAAGGTCTTTTTATTACCCGTGGCTCAAAATCATTTATTTAGAAACTATCGCCTGCAACGTACTAATATCACGTATAATAAAAATCTTTATCACGACAGACATACACAGCCTTTTTCATTTGAGCAGTGTTCAGCAACTGACCACAGCTTTTATGAAAAAGGCTGTTTTCCTTTTGTACAAAAACAGTCAACTACGGACAGGATTTCAATTCTCTCGCGAGACTAACACGCTTCGCTGCAAGCGCTGGCTGTGTCGCCTCTTCTATTTTTAACTGTAATCACATCATGTTATGGATCTCAACACACCTGCCGCGTAAGGCCCTGACAGGGCGCTCTCTTGCCAAGCAATCTGGCAGTACATATACTATAACTATGAAGTCAGTTTTTCATCACCAGCATAACCAAGGCCGCTCTTTTTGCGGCTACCCTGAAGAGCGCTACTGGCGTTCCTTTCTCTAATTCCTCGCAGGCAAAACTTCCCTTGGCGTGATGCCCCAACAGGCGGCAGCGCTTTTTTCTGTTTTCGATCTCGGGTGAAACGCAGCGCAGACCGCCGGCCCAGATATTCACCTGAGAATCTAATCAAAAATTTTCAATTTTGCCCAATTTGCGAGGACACAATGCTTGTGACCAAACCTTATCACTGGTTTTGCCTTATGGGAGCCATTGTTTTTGAAGTAGCTGGAACCACAGTCATGAAGATGGCACAGGGCTGGAGTTTTGCCCACGCTGCCCTGCTGGGGCTCGCGCTCATGTGGCTGGCCATCGGCCTGTCGTACTATATGTTGGCCAAGGCCACCACGGGCCTGCCTGTGGGCGTGGCATTTGCCTTTTGGGAAGGGCTTGGGCTGACCCTCATTACATTGTGCAGCGTGGCCCTGCTTGGTGAAAGCATGACAATGAAGCGCGCCCTTGGCCTTGCCTGTGTGCTGGCTGGCGCTTTACTGGTTCACCACGGCACCGGGCACGGAAAGGAAGACAAAAACGAAGGCATTCACCCGGCAGCACGGCCCACTTCCGCCGCAAGGGATATGCAGATCCAACACAGAGCCGGGGGAGACGCATAATGCAAGCCGTCAGCTCCTTTTTCAGTCTTTCCCTGCTGTTGGTTATACTGGCCGCGGCTCTGGACGTGCTGGCAAATCTTTTGCTGGCAAAATCCGGCGGGTTTCGCCGCCGCTGGCTGGGCTTCTTTTCTCTGGCCCTGGTGGGCCTGGCTTTTTACTGTCTGTCGCTGGCAGTGCGCAATATGGATCTGGCCGTGGCCTATGCCATGTGGGGCAGCTTCGGCATCCTGGGCACATCCCTTGGCGGTTGGCTGTTTTTCAGTCAAAAACTGCGGCCCTGCGCCTTTGCAGGTATGGGCCTGCTTATGACAGGCATGGTGCTTTTGCATATGAGCTGAGGCAGGAAGACCTGCCGGGAGACAATTGTGGGTAAAAAATTCTGGGATTATCTTGAAAAATGGCGGGGGCTTTTTCCGCGCCGCAAGAACTTGCGCTGGCGTGATGGCTGGCTGCAAAACGGCTATTGCGGCGATTGCCGCTACTGCTGTGGCCCTCAGGATTCCAACGAGCCCTTTCCTATGGCTCTGCTGCCCCGGCAATTGCATGCCAGAATCGAAAAAGACTTTTGCATGCTCAACGCCGACACTGCCTATATGGATGGCCGCGGCTGCAAGTCCTGCACGTCAAAGGGTTGCGGACTGCCCCGCGAAGGGCGGCCCGTGGCCTGTGGCCTTTTCCCCTTTGTGCTCATCAACGGCAACCTGTACGTCTACAAAACCTGCCCGGCGATTCTTTTTACACCGCTGGCGCAACTGGCCCCGCTGGGGCTTGAGGCTGCACACTGGCTCACCAGTTTCAGCCATGAAGAATTGCGCCACTTGTCCCTTGATATGTCCCCTGCCGTATTGGCGGAAAAGTATATCTCATTGGGTATTCAGGTTTTTGATGATGACGGCGTGAAGTTGCAGTTGCGCTGATGATAAAGCACTCCACACCTTAACTACTCGCCAGGATTTGAAAACAAATCCCGGCAGCAAAAGAGGCGCAGGCGAGATTTACCCGCCTGCGCCTCTTTTGATCAAGTACCGTTGTTCTGATCTAGAGCAGATTAGCTTTGAGAATATATATTCTCAAAGGTTAAGACACGCTCGCTGCATCGCTGCGGCGTTTAACCGCGCAAATAAATAGCTATGCTGCCTTCACGGCAGCCGTTGCCTGAAGGGTGTGCAGATAGTGACAGCAATTGCATGGAACATGCGGGCATCTGCTCACGCAGACGCGCAAATATTTCAAAATGAAAATGCTCTAAAATATCACAAAAAGCACGCAGGTTCACCAGTTCGTCTTACCATTCAGGCACAAAGGTCTGGCATGCGTATTCCTGTGGGATGCGCAGCACATCGTCGAGCGGCAGCGCCATATAGCAGGCCAGCAGGCTGCGAATAACGCCCGCATGCGCCACAACCAGCAGCGTGCCCGCGGGGTAATGCCGCCGCCAACGGCCTACTGCTTCAAGAGCGCGGCTTTGCAACTGCACGAAACTTTCGCCGCCCTCTGGGCAAAAATGGGGGAAGTCCCGGCCACGTGCATCGTATTGACCGGGAAAGAGCTGTTCAATTTCGGCTTTGGTGAGGCCCTGCCACTGGCCCAAATTCAGCTCGCGCAGGGCTGGCTCAAGATGTATCGGGGGCGGGCTGGCGGCCCATTCATTTCCGGTCAGAAGAATGGACGCGGTTTCACGGCAACGCCCCAGATCCGAGGACACCACTGCCGCCAGTCTTCCCGCCAATATGGGCATAAAGTCATGTGCCAGAACGCGTATCTGCTCCCGCCCGGCAGGGCTGAGAGGGATATCACGATTCCCCACGATGCGCCGCTCCGGGTTGGGCGGCAAAGCTCCGTGGCGCACAAACCACATGCCGTTCATTAAAAATCTCCAGCATTTTTTCTGTAGCACGGCCCGCAAATTATGGGCAAGACTTGACAGCTTTTTTTCATCATCGACAAAGAAGCCACATTGCTTCACTTGTGCCTGTTGGTCAGGCCCCGCAAAACCGTCGCCATAAAGCAGATTCGTTTTGAAATGCTCTCAAGTAGTTATTCTCAAATTGCTGCTGCCAATGGTAGTTGGCGGTCTTTGCCCATTTTGGCAATACCTTCAAGAATCAAGCGCTCCCGTTGATCTGAACCGCCATTTCGGCCAAAGCACTGCGGGCAATGTCAGCCGGACAGGCGGGATGAGCCATATGCAGGGGATAAAGGGAATGCAGGCTCTCAACAGAAGCAGCTTCCTGCACGCAATCCGCTGCCTGAGCAAGCTGTTGCCCATACTGTTGCCTGTTAGCAGCGCAACCCAGTTCACGGGCAAGCCGGGCCTCCAGAGCCAATGCACGTCCCATGCGTCCCTTGATGGCTTCTGCCGCGTCGCTGCCAAAGATTTCCAGCTTTTGCTCAAACCGTTGACGCACAGGCACGTAGCTTGGGCCGTAACAATATTTATCGGCCAAAAAAATCAGCTCGCGTTCAGTGATGGGCTGGTCATTGGGCAAGGCCAGGTCGCGGTGATCTTCCACCAGATGCGCCATGACAGGCAGGTGTAAGCTGCGCAACAAACGTCCGGCGGCGGCTTCATGCCTTTTTTCACCCTTGCAGATGTCGTGCAGCAGCCCTCCTGCCAGGGCGACGTCCGGTGCAAGATCTGGAGAGAGGCTCGGCGCAAGGGCAGAGGCATTATCTGCGCCTGCATGAGTATTTTCAGCACGTTTTGCCCGCTGCAACGCTTTTGCCAAGGCCGCAGCCACAGTGCCCACAGCACGACCGTGACGCAGCCCCTTTTCAGGCACATCGCGCAGATGTAGCAATTCCTCTGCCTCATCAGGCAGCAGTACATCCCGACATTGCGCCAAAAGCCTGATATTTTCGTAGTCTTCTGGCCTGTCCATATCCAGCAGCATCAGCTTGTCTGCTACTGGAATTTTACGCACTGGCAGCCCTTCCAGCGCGCCCCGCAAGCCGTTTTCGCCATTAGACTGCGCGTACCGCAGTATGTGCTCCAGATGGCAGGCAGGCAAAAGCGGCGGATGCCCTTCTGCATCCGCAAAGACAGGCACAAGAACATGCTCCGGATCAGCTTCATGAGCTTCAAGCAAGGCCTGTATAGTCATTGGCCGCACCAGAGGCACATCCACAGGCAGCACCAGCACAGGAGTTTGGGACATCGCGCTGTTGCCGTCAGCCAGTGCCCGAAGCCCCGCGCAGACTGAAGAAAACATGCCGTCTTCCGGCCTGGGATTACGCACGGCAGCAAGGTCAATATCCTGGGCCGCCTGTTCCACACTGTCCGCATGCCAGCCTGTGACAACAGAAATATGCTCAATACCCACCGTGCGGAAAAGGCGCGCCAGACCCTCCAAAGCCGAGCACTCGCGCCCAGTCTCGCCCGAGGGAAGAGGCAGAAGCGCCTTGACCTTGCCCATGCGCGAAGCCTGCCCCGCCGCCAGTATCAAAACACGCGCATTCACATCCAGTCTCCCCAGCCGCCAGTGGCGCAGTGCGGCCCTTTGTGAGCTGCCACTCCAATTTGATTGCCATTGGCTGGCGTGTTGCCGCCGCCCTTGGGCATCTGCACCACACGCACACGGCCTCCGCACCGTTCAAGCCTGCCCCGCACCGGGCCAAGGCGTGGCAAAGGGCTGCCACAGGCGCACGGCCCAGGCAAAATACTGGCTACATCGCCCGTACGATAGCGAATGAGCGGCATGGCCTCGCGTCCCAAAGTGGTAATGACCACCTCGCCTGCTTCGCCTGGCGGCAAGGGTTCATCACCGCAAAAATCCACAATTTCCACAATCATGTCGAGCTGGCGCATATGATAGCCATCGTGGGCGGCACACTCCACCGCGCCGCCGTAGCCTGTTTCCGTCAGACCGTAATGGTCAAGCACAGTGCAATCCCATACGGTAGCCAGCACATGGCTCAGCACAGGATCAAGCCGGTCTGCGCTGCTGAGCAGACCGCAAAGCCCGGGCGGGCCGCTTTTGGGAAAATAGCGCAACAAACCTTCCAGCTGACCGGGCGCGGCCACCAGACAATGGGGCTGCACTTCAACGAGCCATTGGGCCAGCTCTGGACGCGCATCAAGAGGTGAAGTTGCACGTGGGTGAGCCAGTACAGACGAACATTGCCCGGATGCGCGGGCAGGCGAGACATTTCCCGGCGTAGCATCTGCCACGGGCAAGGCTTCCGCCCCCTCCCCCACCAGATTTTCCTGTGGCGCATCCGCCGAGGCCAGCAATTCCGGCGGCGGCGAGCACACTTCCACCCCCTGCGGACTCAGCGACTGGCGCAAAAGATCTGCCACACCATCAGGGCGTACGGCTCCCGGCAGCAGTACGGCCAGCTTTTGCCCAGCGCCGACCAATTGCGACATACCTACACGGAAAAAATCCACAGTACGGGCAAGGTCGTCCCCGGTAAACGCCAGCCGCTTGGGGTCGCCAGTAGTACCCGACGTGTGCAGTGTCACCATGCGCTGAACAGCGCCCCGCGAGACACAAAGAAAATCCTCCCACCGGGCCAGATCCTGCGCCGTGGTAAAAGGCAGGTTGTGCAGATTCTCCGGAGTGATACTGCTCAGATCACATCCGGCAAGCCTGTGACCATAAAAAGTGCTGCGTGTTGCCGCGTACTCCAGACACTGCGTTAAAGCGCGAACGCGGGCCTCACGCAAGGCACGCACAAAACTGTCGGCATCCGCGCCCTGTGCGCCGCACTGCTCGGCCAGCCAGTTGTCCAGTGGATTGCCAAAGCCGGATGCCCGCCTGGAAGCCTTGGCAGAAAGGGAGCGTGAAGCAACGCGGGATGCAGGATGAGGACGCGCGCTCATGAGGCGTCCTCGGCATACAACCGCGTGCCGTCTTGGGCCGTAAGATTATGCAGGCAAAAGGGTATCATGCGCCCGTCACGGCGCAGCACATGAATGCAGCAGCCCCGCACGCGCTCAAGATCCAGACTCAGAGCATCCTGAAAAGCCATGCCAGACAGCGTAAACCTGCGTTCGGCCCCAGCCTGACTCAAAAAACGGCTGAAGCCGTCCACTTCCGCACTGGCAGCGCCAAAACCTTGCGCTCCTGTTGTTCCTTCCGATGTAGTATCGCCATTGCCACGCCAGTGCAGGGCCACAAACTGCTTTGCCTTGCGCGCACCTTCTTCTGCCGATGGTGGCACGCCAGCAGCAGCCAGAGAAGCTTCGTGAGACGCTGCTGGTGAAGCCTTTTGTTGAGCCGCCGTTCCGCTTGCGCCTGTTACGGCTGTTGCGCCCGTCGCGTCTGTTGCAGATGGGGTCGCACCGCCAGCACCCTGAGGGCGTGGCGAGCAACAGGATTGCCCTGCGTCCGCCAGCCATTGCAGGGTGGGCTGAACGTCTTTTTGGGTTTCAACGCTTTGGTTTGCTGTGTTCGCGGCATCAACGCGCCGGTATACGGCGCTGAAAGAACACAGTTCGTTTTCGCAGCCCGGCGGATGCAGATGTTCTGAGCGCACAAATTCGGGAACCTGCCGGGTAAAACAGGCCATAACCTCTGGCAGGGTAAGGCGTGGCGCTTCGTCCAGACGCCAGGGGTAACGCCCGAAAAATGCCGCAGGCTGTACATGCAGCCCCCGCACTGCTGGCCCCAGTTGCAGGGCCAGCCGCAACAGCTCGCCCGCTTCGCCATCATTGACGCCCCGCACAAGGGTAGCCACCAGCACCACGCCAAGTCCGGCTTTGGCGCAGGCTGCCACGGCACGGCGCTTGAATTCCATGCATGGGCGGCCCCGCAATGTTATGAACGTTTCGTCGCTCACGCCGTCCCATTGCAGATAAACGGAATCCAGCCCGGCTTGCCGCAATTTGGCGGCATAGCCCTCTTCTTCGGCCAGCCGCAGCCCATTGGTGTTGACCTGCACAAGACCGAAGGCCCGTTCGCGCGCAAGGCGGATTATTTGCGGCAGATCTTCGCGCACAGTGGGTTCGCCGCCCGAAATCTGTACATTGCACGGGCCGGACGCAGTCCTGAGCGCGTCCATCTGGCTGGCAATGCAGGCAAGGTCAGGATCACCGCCGGTCTCCCGCCCTGCTCCACCCGCGCTTGCGTAACAGATGGGGCAGGTCATGTTGCAGCGCATGGTCACTTCCACAAGGCCCGTGCAGGTATGCTGCGCATGGGCCGGGCACAGGCCGCAGTCAAACGGGCAGCCCTGATCTATGGCAGTACGCGGATGCAGTGGATAGGAAGGACTTTTGGGCCGCGACCAGGACTCGAACGCGGGCACAGGCGCGTTGCCCGGCCCGCCTGCTTTCGGCTGGCCCGCAACTTCTGTTGCGTCCGATGAAAGCGTACGCCATACAGCCACGCTGAACTGGCCGTGATCCGGGCATGTTTTACGCAATTCCACGCAGTTTGGATCGTTCTGCGCCAGCGCGTATACTGCGTCCAGGCGACGCAGACAGACCGGGCATAAACTCTGGGTTCGGCGTAAAATCATGATGCTGGCATGATGTCCAGATCATAGCTCTGGACCAGTTCAATAATCTTTTCCCAGCTTTCAGCCAGTAGGTCGCCACAGGCCACAGGATTGGGAACCTCACCCGGTGCGCCCGACGTTGCGCCAAGCCCGGCGGCAATCTGGCTACAGCTTTGCCCGCCGTAAGAATTTGTGCGTTCATAAAACCAGGTGGCATAGTCGTTAAGCAGGGGGGTAAGCATAGCGTGCGGCGTTTCGCTGGCCGCCCCTTTGCCCGCCACCAGCGCCAGAGCGCAAGCGCCGCCCGTGAGCAGCCCGCAAGGCCCGTCCGACTGGCCTATGCCGTGGCAGAGGCCATTAATAGCCCTCACCAGATCAGGATTTTCCTGATCGCGGGCCTGAAGCATAAGCAAGACCAGCAGTTGACTGCAACAATAGCCCTCGTGCACCAGAGGCAGAAGCTCCATCATCATCGGATTCATGCTTTCTCCTTTTGTGCTATCCACAACCCATAGCCGTACTTGCGCCCGCCGCCAGAAGCCATGCAGGAGCAGCCGCCCGAAACCCCTTTGTTCTCTGATCCGGAATCTCCATACCAGACCATTCGGGCTGCCAGTTCTACCAGCGCCCTGCTATGGTCCTCGTAATGCACTATCTTGAATCCGGCCTGCTGCAGGTGCTGCGCCCACAAATCTGCCGGGCGCGCGCCGTCCATGCAGGATGAGCCTTTTTCCTGCTGGTCAGAAAAAACTTGCGTGTGTTCTTCAGGCAATTTTTTTTTGCAAGCCCCAAGCCCGCCGCCGGTATTGCAAAGGACGGCGGAGTTTACGCGCACATCCGGCTCACGCCGCGTGAGATCGCTGAACAACAGTATCCCGCCGGGACGCAGTACACGCAGGCATTGCAGCAGAAAGGCCACCGGGTCCGCCAACAGCGAGAGCACGCATTCGCACACAAGACCCTCGGCGCAGTTTGCAGCCAGAGGCAGGCGGGCCATATCCGCCTGAATGATCCGGCTGTTGCTCTGCCCCGCCAACACTACAGCCTCAGGCTGCACCTGCCTGTCCAACCCCATGACACGATAGCCAGCCTTGTGCAGCAGCTCCAAAGTGGCCCCGCAGCCGCAGCCCAAATCAAGTACCAGTTGGCCGGGCGCAAGACCACAACGCTCGCGGCATAACCCAAGCGCCCGGGCAGTCAGGGCCGTACCCCCAGGCCGCCATACGTTGCCAGCCACGCGGCGGAATGATTCACTTTCCCACAAAGCGCTCATTTGTCTTCCAGCAGGGACTCCACTTCAACCATCTTGCCCTCGGCCAGAGATTTGGGCACCTGCGTCAGGCCGCACTTGGGGCAACGCGGCAAGGTAACGTCAAAGGCGCTGTTGAGATAAAAAACCGGAACCTTGCCCTGCTCCAGAGGCACATGGCAACGCCCGCACACCCATTGGCCGCCGTCTGGTCCATAGTTGGGTCCCATGCTCATGACTGAACCCCTCCCTGGCCACCGCGCTGCCCGTCAGTGCAACACTGATGGCTGTTAATGACATCCACGGCTTCGTGTCCGCCAGAACCGGGCACCACCATGCGGTGACACCATGCGTCGTGGAGAATAAAATTTTCGCCCTGCTGTTGATACTCTACCCAGAATGTTACCTGACGGGGACGCCAGGAGCCGAGAATGTGACCGTTTTCAAGATTTTCAAAGCGATGACCGCTGGCTTCGGCTCCAGCCACCGCCGCTTCAATATCTTCCAGCAGAATGTGCTTCTCTTCCAGCCGGGTCAACATTTCCTGGCTCATGAGCACCCGGCCCTTGCCGGGTTCTGGTGCATCCTGACCCAGCCATTCGCGCTGCAGACGGCGGCGCAGGGCCGCACGGTTGGCACGGCGGGCCGACAGGCCCGGGCCTTTTTCCGCACCAGTGCCCGCATTGGCGCAGTCAGGAAAAAGCAGATCAAGTAAATGCCAGCATTCTTTGCCGCTTGCAGCCATTCTGTCGCGGCACATGATGCAGGAGGCAAGACCCGCATGGGGCAACTCTGCGGAGCGGTGCACAGCCATTTCATCAGCAAGTTCGGGCTGGGCGCACCACACAAGGCCGCCATAACCACAGCAGGCAGTGGAGGCCCCGCTGAGGCGCGGCTCTTCAATGCGCGCTCCCGCCCGCCGGGACAGGCTGCGCACAGCCGCGAGCCATGCGCTGTCGTGCCGTGCGGTGCAGGGATCCTGAATGGAAAAAACTTCGGGCAGTCTGACGGCCGTACCTTGCCCGTTCATATGCTGGCCGCTGCCGGATTTCTCAATTTCACCCGCTGCCGGAGCCAAAGAAGCCAGCGGCCCGTCAGGCAGGCCCATTTGATCCAGAACCTCCCAAAGCGACAGCGCTTCCGCCTCAGGCAAGGCTTCGCGCAAGGCAGTGAGACAAGAAGAACACGCCGCCATTATCCGAGGTTTGCCGAGGTCTACCCAAGCCTGGCGCAATTTTTCCATATGTTCGGCAAAAAGGCTGGCCCGCCCCGCCCACCGGGCCGGGATACCGCAACAGGAAAGCATGAGGGCCACCCCGGGGGCAGCACTTGCGGCCATGCCCTCGCGCAACAGGGCGTATACTCGCGCCACTTGCTCGCCGCGCGAGGCAGCAAGCTGGCAACCGGGAAAGAACAGCCATGACGGATTAGCGCCAGACGGCAAGGAAGTGTCGGGCAAGACAAGGGCGCATTCTGCACCAGAGGCGTTTTCCATATCCTCCAGGGCGAATTCGTGGGCCGATGGCGGCATGTAGCCTTTTTCCACCATATCTTCGCGTGCGGAGAGGCAGAGCTCGGCCATAGAAAAATTCTCAGGGCACAGCTCTTCACACTGGCCGCAGAGGGCGCAGCCATTGATCAGGGCGTTTGCCGTATGCAAGCCCTTGACGATGGAGGCATTGTTATGCACCTGCCTCGCGTACACCCTCGGATAACCTTTGTATTTTTGCAGATAGACGCATTCACGCACGCAGATCATACACTGGCATTGCAGGCAACGGGCGGCCTCAGCCACGGCCTCGTCGGCAGCATACACGGCTTCGGCTGGATCCACGCGGGGCACGGGTGCGATGCCTTTCACATCCGTATGCAGAGCTCCCTGTTCCTTGTTGCGCGCGGCGGTGAGCGACACGCCGCTGGTCACGCGCTCCAGGGTCTGGGCTGCGCGCCGCCCCTGCCCGGCCTGCCGTGAAGAGGAGGCAAAGGCGTGCCCTGTGGGCGTTTGACTACACCAGCCCGCGCAACAGATATTATCCCGCCAGTGCAAGGTTTCTTCATCCATATCGGCCTGAACAGGAACCAGAGACGAAACAACGCCAGCATCCACAAGAACGCCTGCATATTCCGCCGCCACCTTGTCCAGCAGCGCATGGTCCAGTGCAACCTCGACAAACTGCACCTTCTGGCGGGTCAGAAGCTCCATATCTTCGGCGAGAAAATCTTTGGGGCAAGCGGTATCACCGTGGCTGCCGAGCTGCGGATAGGTTTCCAGCACGGCCTGACCGGGTGTTCCGTCATGAAACACCGTTACAGGGTAAGCCTTGCGCGAAAGATCCCAGGCTGCCGCCAGACCCGCCAGCCCCGCGCCGATAATTGCTATGCTGAAGCGCTTGGGCGGCAAGGGCAAGGGACGGCCCTGCGGCCCCACCGCCAGCATACAGGCAAGCTCAAGCCCATGCATGGCCACGCTGCCGCCAAGATCGCGCCGCAGACAGACGTTTTCGCAGGGGGCGTCGCAAATGCGCGCCATAATACCCGGCAGGGGCAGGTGGCGCTCCATAAGCTTGCGGGCTTCACCGGGCTTGCCCTCGGCCATGCGCGCCATAAACGTGCGTACGTCCAGATCAAAAGGACAAGCTTCACGGCAACGCGGGGGGCTCTCCTGCGTGCAGCGGGCTTCAATCTCGTGCAGACGCTTCTGATCCATCATGGCGTAAACTCACTGAAAACAGATTGGCATTATTTTGGAATTACTGAGGAACGTAAAAAGACGATTCACCGCCGCCCGCCTGCAAATTTTCAGGGCAAGCCAGCAATCATTTTTCTCGTAACATCGTATCAGCGGGGTTTTCAGGGCACCCCCGAAAACCCCGCTGCCGGAAAATTCGCAGTACGGGCCAGTGGCCCCTGCGCCTTGAAAAAACAGATATCTTTGCGGGTGAGGGCCCGGAAGGAGGATTTCTCTTGCAGCCGCGCCATCAATGTGGGCCATTCTGCAGGTCCCCCTTCCGGGTTTCTTTTACTATAAACCTACCCTACTTGGGCATGGCCTCCAAGACCTTTTCGGGACGCGCGGGCAAGTGCCGGATGCGCGCGCCGCAGGCATTGTAGATGCCGTTGATAATAGCCGCATGCGGAGCGGTGAGGGGCATTTCGCCCACACCGGATGCGCCGAAGGGGCCATCCTTGCGGTGGGTCTGCACATAGACGATTTCCATATCGTCTGGGATCACCTTGATGCTGGGAACACCCGAACCGCCCATGGTGCTGTGTTTCTTGAGGTCTTCATAGTCTTCGGTAAGGGCCAGGCCAACGCCCTGAGCAAGACCGCCGTAGATCTGACCGTCCACCACAAGCTTGTTGCAGAGGGAGCCGATATCGGCCACGCAGACAATCTTTTCCACGGTGGTTTTTCCCGTGGACTTTTCAACTGCCACTTCTGTAAGGAAAAGACCGTACATGTAGCAGGCGAAAGGCGAACCCTGTCCCTTGAGATCGCAGTCTTTGGCGGGGGCGGTCCATTTGCCTTCATAGCGCAACGGGCGGCCTTCAGCCTTCATTTCGTCAGCCGTAAAGAAGCCGCCGCCGGGCTTGCGCATGCCCTCGATGAGCATTTCGCAGGCCACGCGAATGGCGTTGCCCGTGACCACTTGCGAACGTGAGCCGCCAGCAGGCCCGGAGTTGGGGGTCTTGCTGGTGTCGTTCATGACAAGGTGGATCTTTTCAGGCGCAATATTCAGGGGACGCAGCGCTTCGTGGGCCGTGCCCAGCGAACCGGCGTCCGCGCCCTGGCCGTGATCTTCCCAGGAGTTGCCCAAGGTCACACTGCCATCCATGTTGAGTTCCACCCAGGCTTCGGAAGTATCCGGCCCGTCAAGGCCCGCGCCGTACACGCCAAGGGCAATACCTACGCCGCGCTTTACTTCGGCGGTGGAGCGTTCCTTCACGCGCTTTTTGGATTCTTCGTAGTAAGGACGCATTTTGCTAAACATTTCAGGCAGGCTCATGACTTCAGGAACCTGACCGGTAGGCGTGGTGTCGCCTTCCTTATAGCAGTTGAGGGCGCGCAGCTCGAAGGGGTCCATGCCGAGCTTTTCCGCCAGTTCGTCCATCAGCACTTCAGAGGGGAATTCAGATTCCGGCGCGCCGTAACCGCGGAAAGCCGCTCCCCAGCAGTGGTTGGTGGCAACAGTACGGCCTGCGCCGCGAATGTTGGCGATGCCGTAACCAGCGCCGATGTACTGCGCGCCGCGCAGGGTCAGCAGGTCGCCGAATTCGGAATAAGGGCCGTGGTCAACGCTCCAATCCGTATCCATAGCGAGAATCTTGCCCTGCTTGGTGGCAGCGTAACGCATCGTGGTCCAGAAAGGTGAACGCTTGCCGGTGTAGTTCTGCTGCTGCTCGTAGTTGTAGCGCAGATGGCAGGGACGGCCAGTGGCCATAACGGCTACGCCAATCAGGGCTTCCATAGTGGGGCTGAACTTGTAGCCAAAGGTGCCGCCAGCAGTGTTCTGCACCAGCACGAGGTCCTTGGGGAATTCCAGACCAAGACCGGGAGCGATCATGAGCGCGTGCAGATGAAGTCCGATGGACTTGGAGTGGATGACCACCTGGCTTTGCTCGTTGATGTAGCCGTAACCCACGTCGGGCTCGATGGGCAGATGCGGCTGGCGCTGGGTGTAGTAGCTGCCTTCGATAACCACATTGCTGGGATCGTTGAAGAAAGGTGCGGTATCTTCGCCTTTTTCTTCAAGCTGGTCATAATATACGTTGGGCGTGCCGGGGTGAATTTCAATGGCGTCAGGGGCCATCGCTTCAGGGGCGCTCATGTATTCGGGCAGCAGTTCCAGATCAAATTTGACCTTTTCGGCGGCAGCGCGTGCATTGGCTTCGGAGTCAGCGCAAACGATAGCCAGAGCGTCGCCGTACTGGAAGATCTTGCTGTCGTTCAAAATGGGGCGTTCCCAGCCGTCACCCTTGTTGGTGGGAAAGGTGATGAGGCCCGTGATGCGGTTTTTGCCCTTCACGTCCTTATGAGTCAGCACCTTGAACACGCCGGGCATCTTTTCGGCTTCAGAGGTGTCAATGCCCTTGATGAGCGCGTGGGAAACCTTGGCCTGGGCCAAAGCCAGATGCAGCGTATTTTCAGGCATGCGCACAACGGCGTCCGCGCCGTATTCAGCCACGCCTGTGACCTTGGCTACGGCGCTGGGACGAGGAATGCTGGTGCCCCAGATGCGACCGTCGGCGGGCAGCTTGAAGCTGATTTCCTCAACGGTTTTTTCACCGCGCATAATGGCGGCAGCGTCCATGACGGCGTCAACAAGAGGCTTGTAGCCCGTGCAACGACAGATGTTGTGGTGCTTCTGGAACCAGTCGCGCACATCTTCACGGCTGGGCTTGATATTTTCATCCAGCAGGGCCTTGGCCGACACAATGAAGCCGGGCGTGCAAAATCCGCACTGCGCCGCGCCGTGCTGTATCCAGGCATGCTGCAAAGGATGCAGACAGGTCGGGGTACCAATGCCTTCAAGGGTGGTCACGGCTGCGTTTTCTGCTACGCGGCTCATCTTGATGATGCAGGCACGCGACACTTTGCCGTCCAGAAGAACAGTACAAGCGCCGCACTGTCCCTTGCCGCACCCCACTTTAACACTGGTGAGCTGCAATTGGCTGCGCAACACGTCCACCAGCGTGTCGTTGGGGCTGACCAGCAAACGCCGGGGAATGCCATTGACTACAAGAGTTTTAGGTTCCATGCGCGACTCCTTTGTTGATGGATGCCTGTGTATATGCCGACGCGGGGTATCCGCGCTCAAGGCCGTAGCTGGACGGCGTATGCGCCGCTTTGCTCCATCTGATATAAAGTGAAAGTTTGATTATGATACCAGCGCACGCGCGCCTCTACTTGCCGAAAGGGCAAATGGGGTAGGTGCATTCGGGGCAACTGGCGCAAAAGCCGCCGTGCCCCATACCTGCCACCTCTTCAGCGGTGACCTCCAGGCCAGCCAGAAGGCGCGGCACCACCAGATCAAAAATACTGGCCTTGTGGTACATGACGCAGCCCGGCAGCCCCAGCACAGGTACGCGCCCTCGCGGACCTGTGGCGTGGGCAAGAAGAAACATGGCCCCCGGGTACACCGGAGCGCCATAACTGACAATTTCTGCGCCGGAAGCACGAAT
>NZ_JASGDK010000021.1:0-3795 GCF_047607245.1 Desulfovibrio sp. | reverse complement strand
TCAGGCTGTTAGAGGGTTAACACAACAAGAAGTAATAGAAATTAAAGCATACATACTTCAACAACTGAAATGTATTCTCGACAATCAATATGCAAATGCATCTTCTCAACTTATGGATTACTTACGCAGATCCATCTGTTGGATTGACGAGGCATTGTTTATGCCCCAGGCAGAACCAGTGTGCGATAAAATATAAATTTCCTCTAACGAACACCTCACTTTTATAAATCTGATAACATCTTTGTTTTATACTATTTTTTGACTTTCTCATCAGCTTAATGCTTGAGAGTTAAACTTTTGCCCCTACCTTCTTCACGCGCAATTATCCGACTAAAAAGCAATTACTTAAAAATACGCTGAACCTCAGATTGCCCCAACCTTGACTAACGCCATACATTATGGTTGGAACCTTGGTGGAGCTACTAACTCCGCCCAAGACGGTTTTCCCACCCCGAAAGATAGTGGGCTTTCTTGCGCCTTGTTTCTGACACGGCGCGGTTTGCTGCATTGTATTCTCCGGGTGTGGGCAAAATACAAGACCTGGCAACAGGAAAATAGCCCGCTGCTCTTGGGCAGTTAGTAGCACCCGGAGTTCTTCTTTTGAAGAAACTCCCATACTAAAAATCCAAGAGGTGCCTCATGTCCAATTTTCAGCAGGCCCACCCGTTGCCTTCCGGGCCACCATCCCCAGACCTTCACGCCATAGCCGCCATGCTGCAAGAGGCAGCGCAAGCCCTGCACAGTTTTGTCAACACGCCAAAGCCTGACGCTGTTGATGCCGTTGATGCCGTTGCTGCCGAGGACGCCATTGACGCCGTGAATACCGTGGATGCCGTGGATACCGTAGAAGACCTCGGCGACAATGAAAACTGCTCCCGCCCCATTGATGATGCCTACACTCACGGCGAGTTTCACAATGAACTTCGCTGCTTCCGTCTGCCGCATTACATAGTTCGCCAAGAATACGCGTTGTTGCAGCAGCACAAAAAAGAAAGTTTTTTTCAACTGCTGGACTCCGTTTACGACGACTTTCTTACAACCATTCTGCTGATGCGCAATTTTGACGACGGCGCGCACCTCTCCGGCTTTCAAGTACACCTGATAAGCAATCATCTTTCCCGCCCGCTGGACCTGCTCAGTTACATCTGCTCGCAACTTGCAGATTTTGAACTGGTGCAGAAAACCATTGCTCCAGACTAAGACATGTGGAGTAGCCCCCATTTCGACCGGACACCCCTCTAACTAGGGAGGGGGCAGAAAAAAGGGGCGTTACGAAAGAAATGACATCTTACGGTTTATGACCGGAGTAAAAAATGGACTTTTGATGCAGCCAGCTGGACTAAAGAATTAGGGTATACACCCGCGGTTCAGCCAGCTGATTTTGCTCCAGACACAAGAAAAATGGCCCTTTTCATGACCGCGGTGAACTTTTAACTTCCGCGCGATGAAAAGGGCCGTTCAGCACAGCAAACGAAAAAAAGTAGCTACAAAAAACCTGTCTCTCCGCCAGCGCCCAGTGCGCTACGCCCCGGCGGGCAGCACATGCATTACATCGCCGGGCTGCACAAGGCCGCCGTGCAAAACCTTGGCGAACACACCCTGCCGCGGCATGATGCAGTCGCCCATTGTATGGTATATCTGGCAATGGCTGTGACATTCCTTGCCGATCTGCGACACTTCCATAAGAACCTCGTTACAGGACAGACGCGTACCCACGGGCAACGCCGCAAAATCTATCCCGTCCACAATAAGGTTCTCGCCAAAACAGCCGTGCGCAACAATGGCCCCTCTGGCCTTGAAGTCCTCAATGGCCTGCCAGGACAATAAACTGACCTGCCGGTGCCACTTTCCGGCGTGCGCGTCGCCCTCAATACCGTGATCCACCACAAGGGTGGCTGAAGGAACAGTTTTCTTGGCAGTGCCCTTTTTGGGGCTGGTGCAAATAGCCTTTATAATACCCATTGTGCTTTCCTCTGGTTGATGGCGGCTCTGCCAGCCTGTCACCGGGCGTATCGGTTGCGCCTGCACGCGCCTGCCCAGCGCAGGATCTGGCACTTCGCGTAAAGGAATGTTCTTTAGATAATAGAAGAATTCTATCCCGTACCACGCGTATCCGCAATGCTCGCCAACGCAAAGACGCCCAAAAAGGCGCTGCAACCCGCAAACAACGCATCAAAACAGGGAACTAGCCGAAAAAAATGCAGGAAAGTGCAAAAAAGCTGTTGACGGGCAGGGCGCGAGTGGCTATATAACCCTCTGCCTCATGTAGGAGCGTAGCTCAGGTGGCTAGAGCACTTCCTTGACACGGAAGGGGTCAACAGTTCAAGTCTGTTCGTTCCTACCAAAAGAAACTTTGGGGTTTATTCCCCTTAACGGCGGAAGGCCTTGGCCCCGCCCATAGCACAGGTTATCGAAAGATGGCCGAATGTCCGGTATCGGCGCAGTGGGGAGGTTTACCTCCCCATTTTGTTTTGGCTTTTTGTCTGGCCGGACAGCGCCTCCGGCAACGCTAAGGAGTTTTTCATGGAAGTCCGTGTGGAAGGGCAAATGGTTGAGGGGCAGGCTGGCGACAGCATCGCCTCCGTGCTCCAGAAAGCCTTGAGCGGCAAAAAGTTCAAGGCCGTTGTGGCCGCCCGCGCACTTGACGGCGCGGAAGACCTGCTTGATCTCTCTTCTCCGGTTCCTGCCGGGTGCGACGGGCTTGAACCCGTGTACGCCGACTCGCCCGAAGGCTTGCAGATGATCCGCCACTCCACCGCCCACGTTATGGCGGCGGCGGTGAAAAAACTTTTCCCCAAGGCCCGGGTCACTATCGGGCCTTCCATCGATTCCGGCTTTTACTACGACTTTGACGTAGAAAAGCCCTTCTCCACCGAAGATTTTCCTGCCATTGAAGCTGAAATGCAGCGCATAGCCAACGAGCGTGCGCCTTTCACCCATGAAGTGCTGCCCAAGGCCGAGGCCGTGGCGCGCTTCAAGGCTATGGACGAGAACTATAAGGTAGAAATCATCGAGGGCATCGACGCTGATACAGTGTCGGTCTATACATGCGGTGATTTTGCCGACCTGTGCCGTGGCCCGCATGTGCCGCACACGGGTTTTGCCAAAGCCTCCAAGCTTATGAACGTGGCTGGCGCGTATTGGCGCGGCGACGAGAAAAACCGCATGCTGTCCCGCATTTACGGCACAGCCTTTGCGGATGACAAAGCCCTTGCCGCCTACCTGAAGATGATGGAAGAAGCCAAACGCCGCGACCACCGCAAGCTTGGCCGCGAGCTTTCGCTCTTCACCTTCAAGGAAGACGTGGCCCCCGGTATGGTGTTCTGGCTGCCCAAAGGCATGCTTGTGCGCACCATCCTTGAGGACTTCTGGCGCAAGGAACACCTCAAGCGCAATTACGACATCGTGCAGGGCCCGCAGCTTCTGCGCGTTGAAACGTGGCAGAAATCCGGTCACTATGACCACTACCGCGAGAACATGTATTTCACGCAGATCGAGGAAGACGCCTACGGCGTCAAGCCTATGAACTGCATCTCGCACATGCTTATTTACGGTAACGAACTGCACAGCTACCGCGATCTGCCGCAGCGCTATTTCGAGCTTGGCGTGGTACACCGCCACGAAAAGAGCGGCGTGCTGCACGGCCTGTTGCGCGTGCGCCAGTTCACGCAGGACGACGCCCATATCATTTGTGCGCCGGAACAGCTTGAAGGCGAAATTCTTGAGGTCATCCACCTCATCCGCGACCTGATGAATCTCTTTGGCTTTGAGTACAAGGTGGCTGTGTCCACCCGG
>NZ_JASGDK010000020.1:0-16897 GCF_047607245.1 Desulfovibrio sp. | reverse complement strand
GACGGGTACGGCCCAGTTCGGCAGAGACGTCCAGCGGAATATCCAGAATGAAGTCCAGCTCGCGCTTGAGTTTGTTGTCTCCGGGCTGGCGGGCCATTTCCGTCATGTCCTTGAAATGGGCGTCTGTGGCGTGACCGCCCATACCAGCGCCAGCACCGCCAAAAGACTGCTGCGGATGAGCTTCTTCATCCTGAGCCATGCTGGCGGCCCACTGGGCAGCCAGGGCTTCGTCGGCCTGACGCTGGGCGTCGGCACCAGCAGGGGGAGTTTCAGCCGGGGCGGCGGGTTCGGCAGCGCCGCCCGATGCATTGTCTGCATCAGCCTCTTGGGCGAGTTCGGCTTCCCACTGGGCAGCCAAAGCGTCCTGATCTTCCTGCGACATAGGTCACCTCTTTGTCTTCCTGCCGCCGGGCGCGTTTGCCCCCGGAGCGTTGACCATGCGGACAAAGCCGCGCAAGAAATTATTCGACAACAAAATCTGTAAAATACACGCGAATAACGCGCTGTGCGCCAAGTATCTGATTAAGGCGCGCCGCCACTTCAGCTTTGAGCAGCACCTTGCCGTCAGGGGTGGCTATGTCAGCATAGTTTTTACCGGCCAGCAGCATGATGATGGCATCGCGGATGCGGGCATTGTTGGCCTGGAGGGCAGCCGAAACATCGGAATTGACCTCCACCTCCATGCTCATTTTAAGATAACGCCGCCCGGCAGGATCTGACAGGTTGACGGTAATGGACGGCAAGGGCAGCACCATGCCGCCGCTGCGCGGCAGATCGCTTTGCCGTTCAATGCGCCCATCGCCTCCGGTCTGACCTGACGCGGACTGACTTCCTTGCCCGCCCTGCCCCGCCGCAGCGGAACCGGCAGCCTGCCCCGCAGTGGCAGACATTCCCGCCGCGTCGGCTGCAGGCGCAGCCCCATTGCTGGCGGGGGTGCGCAAATAGAGCCACCAGTAGCCGCCAAGCCCTGCGCCGCTCAACGTCATGAGCAATATCGCCAAAATAATGACGAGACGCTTGACCCGGGATTTCTTCTTGGGACTTTCAGCCTGCCCTTCGGGCAGCGCGGGGGCTTCTTTTTCCTTGGCCGCCATAATCAACTCCGTTGGCCTTTTGCGGACTCACAGCCGTGCCGTGCCGCCGTCATGTTCACGGGAGGGACGTCCCCGGAAAACCCCGGAGAGTCCCGAAACGCCGCCACCCGCAAAACCGGCCTCAATAGCTGTTGCAGGCACTATGCCAGAGGCGGCGTTTTGACCGGGCGCGGCCCGAAAATATCCGTGCCGATGCGCACCAGAGTGGCCCCTTCGGCCACAGCGGCTTCGAAGTCACCGCTCATACCCATAGAAAGCGTGGGCAGGGGCAGGCCTGTGTGCTTTTGCAGGCTGTCCCTCAATTGGCGCAGATGGGCAAAATGGGGGCGGGCTGCATCACCGGCATCAAAAACCGGGGGCAGACACATGAGCCCCTGAACGTCCAGGTGAGGACAGTTCTCAAGTACATAATCGGCCAGTGCCGGCAAATCTGCAGGCATGAGACCACTTTTTTGCGGCTCGGAGGCAATATTTATCTCAAAAAGCACCGTCTGGCGCTCTTCAGCGCCGTCCATGCGTTTTTCAAGAGCATCGGCCAGCTTACGTGAATCGAGGGTATGTATGAGGGCAAAGGCTCCGGCCACCTGCGCGGCCTTGCGGCTCTGCACATGGCCTATCATGTGCCAGCGGATGCCCGCTGCAAGCGTGGAGGACCCGGCGGACGCCGCCAGATCCTCACGTTTCTGCAAAGCTTCCTGCACATAATTTTCGCCAAAATCCACCTGCCCGGCAGCGGCCACAACGGCCACTTCTTCCGCCGGATGCAGTTTGGATACGGCAATGAGGGTCACGTCCTCTCTGGCGCGCCCGGCATCGGCACAGGCCGTATTCAGCCTGTCCAGCACATGACGGTAACGGTCCAGCAGCTCCATACTTACTCCGCCATCATGCCGATGTCGCGCAAAAAGGCCGCATCTTCAGTCCAGTGCTCACGCACCTTGACCCACAGTTCCAGATGCACCTTGCCGTCCACCAGAACCTGAATGTCCTTGCGGGCCTCGGTTCCAATGGCCTTGATGGACTGCCCGGCCCGGCCGATGACCATAGCCTTGTGCATGGGGCGAGCCACGTAAATGGTGGCGTGAATGACGGTTTGCCCGCGCTCTTCGTCTTCTTCCCAGTTTTCAATATCCACGGCAACAGAATAGGGAACTTCCTGCCGCAGATGCAAAAAGAGCTTTTCGCGAATGATTTCGGCGGTCATGAAGCGCAAGGGCGCGGTGGAAATCTGGTCTTCGGGGAACTGGGCCTGCGCTTTGGGCAGGTTCTTGTTGATAAGAGCCACCAGATCGGCCAGACCATCCCTGCGCAAAGCAGACACAGGAAAGATTTCGGCCCTGGGCCACATTTCATGCAGCCGTGTCAGCAGGGGCAGCATGCGGCTCTTGTCGCTGAACAGGTCCACCTTGTTGACCACCACGATCATCGGGCGTTCTTCGCTGGCCAGAGCCTGAGCTACCGGGGCAATATCGCGCTCCAGAAATTCGGGGTGGCGGATGTAGAGGTGGCCGTCCAGCACAGGCATGATAACATCAGCCTGCCCCAGGCTTTGCCATACAGCCTGGATCATCGTCTTGCTCAGGCGGCCCCGCACCTGTGTGAGGCCGGGCGTATCCATAAAGATAACCTGGGAATCATCATTGGTGAGGATGCCCACAATCTGATTGCGCGTGGTCTGCGGCTTGGGCGTGACAATGGTCACCTTCTGCCCGAGAAGGGAATTAAGCAGGGTGGACTTGCCAGCATTGGGCGGGCCCATAAGCGCCACCCATCCGCAACGGTAGTGCAGGTCGGTCATTACATCTCCTGGCCGAAAAACCGGCCTACGCTGCGCGCAAAGGGCGCAGAAATTTTCTCGAACAATTTCACTTTGAACTTGCTCTGGCGGCTACATGAGAGCCGCCCGCGGTGAAGGCTAAATGCAGTTTCAGCCGTTGCTTTAGCCGTTGTGACGCAGGAAGCTAAGGATAAAGACGGCAATGAGTTACGCAAAAATCTTACCCAAAGAGTCGCTGTCGTTATCCGTAAGCCGCTGACGCTGCAACGGCTTATGCGCCCGCAGGGCTTACCTGAACCGTTACGAAGCCGCCTTACAGGGCAGGACAATTCGCTACGGAGAAGACAGCCCGGTATCCATTTGCGAGATTATGCGCCGCAACGGGCGTTTCTTAAACTTTGAGAACGCATATTCTCAAGGTAGATCTACTCTAGATACATACTAAATCTGTTTTTCTGTCCCATATCCGCGCGCTGGGGTCAAGCCGCAAGCCAGCCTTCCGGCCCTTGCGCCTGGCAAAAAGCGCGTTTGTCATGCCCTGAAAGCCCTCTGTTTTTCAGGCAATTGCTGCAAACAATCCCCTTGTGCCCGGCAAGCCACAGGCGCTCCATACTTGACGATAATGCCGTCAACGCTTACTCTCGCGCCCATGTTTACTCTCTTCACCTATATGGCTCTTATCGTTGGCGTGAACTACGCCTTTGCCGTAACGCCCCTCATCGAGCTGCCCAATGGCGAACTTTGGGCTCCGCTCTCTCTGGTGGTGGGCTTTATTTTTGTGGTGCGCGACTACGCACAGCGCCGGGTGGGACACAAAGTGCTGTGGGCCATGCTGGTGGGCTGCGTTGTAAGCTGGTATATGGCCACGCCCCAGCTTGCGCTGGCCAGCGCCGCCGCCTTTGCTATGGGCGAACTGGGGGACTGGGCGCTGTTTACGTTTACCAACCGCCCATTTTCGCAGCGCATACTTATTTCCAGCCTCGTTGGCGCGCCCCTGGACAGCATTGTTTTTCTGCTCATCATCGGCCTTGCCACGCCCTGGTCCATCATAACTATGAGTGTTAGCAAGCTGCTGGGCGCACTGCTGGTATTCTGGCTGGTACGCCGCCGCGAACAGCGCGAATACGTAATGGGCCTGGGGGCTTAACTGCATAAATTCGATCCGGCTCAAACGGCCATCATATAACTATTGAAAATCGCTCGGAGAGTAACCCTCCGAGCGATTTTTTTGCGCAATCAACATTGAACCATACACTTTCCAGCGTGGGCGAGATGAGGCCATCTTTTAATGTAATGGCCTCACCTCACCTGCAGAAACATTTCAAAGTGAAGACGATCAGCTTTTGCCACTTTTTCTCTTCTACCCAACCCAACCGCCTATTTTTCCACCCGGAAGGTATTGCTGATGATGGTCAGGTCTTCAAGCACTTCCTGCGGCAGATGCCGAAATGGCGGCATGACCGTGCCGGGATAGCCGTTGGTGATGACTTCAAGGGCTCGGGCATGGGTCATTGCAAACTTTTGCAAGTCCGGCGGCGGGGGCAGCAGGGTATGCCCAAACGCTGTGATCTCGCCTGCAACACCGTGGCAGACCGAGCAGGTTTCAGCCCATACGAACATGGCCTCGCCTTCCGGTTCACGGTCCGGCGGCACGTCGGCCTTGCCGTACATGTCAAAACGCTTGCCCATCGTATCCAGCACCATTTCAATCTTTTCGCGGTCATAAAGCCGGAAATAAGGCATGCCTGAACCGGGCACGCCGTCCCGCACGAGGGTGTACACATACTCCCTGTCAGCGCGAATGGCTGCAATATCCTCTGCCGGAATAAGCAGGCGCGCGGCCACGGGGCCGTCGCCCTTGCCTTTCAATCCGTGACAGGGGGCGCAAGCCTGATCGTAAATGGTGTCGCCATTATCGTACACTGTCTTGAGCTTGAGGGCATAAGCATCCAGCGAAGGTTGCCGGAAGGGATCCATTGTTTTGGCTCGCTCTGTACGGTAGGCGTCGTTGGCGGCCTGCACGGGATTCAAAGATTCGTCCTGTATGAACTGACGCCCCACCAGCATGGCCGCGAAGGCCAGTGGCAGCAGCCAGAGCAAGCTGCGGGGCGCGGGCAGCGGCATGGGCCTTGGGGCTGTTTCTGAAGCCGACTGCCGGGGACGCAGCACCCACAAGACCAGCAGGGCAGCCAGCGCGCCCACTGTAAGCGCCGCGACGATGGTCCAGTTGAGCTCGGCAGCCACAGTAAACAGCAAGGGGATGCCAATAAGGATCTGGGCCAGCGTTGCGCCGAAAACCCAGTTGCGCAAGCGCGGCGCTTTTTCCGGGTTGTTGCGGGTAGAGAAAAAGAGCTGAAAAGCCGCGCCAAGCACAAGGGCTGCGCCAATAACGTGCAGATAACGCAGCAGCCAGTGCGGGGCCAGTGCGGGCAAAGTGGCAAAATCCTGCCCGCCCGACTGACCGAACTGGGCCCACAGATGCTGGCGTTCCATAAGGGCCAGCGCTCCGGTAAACACGGCAGGCACGGTGAGCAGCGCCCCCACGCCTATCACGCCGCAAAGCAGGGCCAACCACGCGCGGCTTTCCATTGAATGGTTAAAACCGTCAATAAGCAGAAAGGCCACGATAAGCAGGGGTATCACCGCCAGCCATGCATAGGCAAACAGCCCCGTGGTGGTGAAGAACGAGTAGGAATAACGTATTTGTATGAGCAGCAGGGGCGCAATGCCTAACACCACGGCCAGACTTTTGAGGCCCAGGTGGGTGTGCATGAATTTACTGTTCCAGCTCTGCCCAGGTTGGTCGTTGTTCAGCCAGTCCTGCAAGAAGAACACAAGGCCCAGCACCGCCGTACCGACAATAAGCAGGGCAAAAAGCAAATGCAGGCCAAAACTCACAAAAAGCAGGCCATCAAGCCAGCCGCCGGACAGAGGATGCAGGAGGAAGAGGTCAGTCCACTTGTTCATGACTACTTCGCCTCCCTGCCCGCTGCATGGGCTGCCGGAATTTTTGGCGCCTGCGGGATCTTGATATAGCCCTGCTCTGTTCCGAGCATATAGATATAATTTGCCAGCAGCAGACGCTCCGATTCCGATCCGGTAAAGGGCGTCATGAAGGGGCCGAGGTTTTCTGTAATGTCCACAATGGCATTGAGACTGTCCAGAGTGCGTCCGGCCACGCGAATGCCGATATTGTTCAGCCCGCCCTTGACCGTGGTGTGGCACACCCCGCAGTTGGCGGTAAACAGGGCCTTCCCTGCCACCATATCCGGCGGCAGCTTGCCGTTGTCGTCCACCCAGCGCATGCGCGGCAGATAGTTCTCATTTTTCTCATCAAGGGCCAGCTTTTCCACCAGCGGCACCTGATTGGCGTACATATAGCCGGGCAGCAAATACGGCCCGCGCACAAATTCGCGTATGCGCTCAAATTCCATAACCATAAATACGCAGAGTAAAATGGCCGGAATGCAGAGAATGCGGCTTATAATGGGCCAGCGCAGCAAGGCAACCAGCCCCGTGAGGCAAAGCACCCCGACGCCCACGGCATTAAGGGTAGGCAGAAAGTCCGGCAGTTGCGACATATAGGAAGTGGCGACCGCGAACTTCCAGTGAGTCAGATAGGTCATTGGTATGCGGGAGAAGTAAACCCACGCGCTGACTCCGGCCACGGCTACACAGGCCAGAAACACGCCGCCAGCCAGGCGCAGAGCACTGCCGCGCTCCTGTTGCGTGCCCTTGAAGCGCCAGGCAATCCAGGCCGCAAGCAGCAGCGAGCCGATGCCCAGCCCCGCCGCCAGACGCAGAAACACCTGCGGCACAAAGGTGGGGTTGTAGTAAGCCTGATCAAAAGTCTGCCCCCAGGGCCAGCCAGCGGGCGTGAGCATGAAGCCCAGAATGCCCGAGATAAGGATGGCCGAAATGACGGCCATGACCACATAGCCCCAACCAAGAGCGGTCAGGCGGCCCGGATGCTTTTCCGCCAGTTTGTCCCACAGGTAATAGTAAAAAAGCAGCAGAATGACTTCTGAGGTAAAGGCTCCCCATTCAATGAACCAGGGCCAGAAAAATAGATGGATGAGCGAGCCGATGCCCTCAGGCGCGAGAATGCCTGTGATAAACCAGATGCCCACGCCCGTTACCGCGCCCACGGAAGTGATAACCACCACCACAGGCCCCAGCAGGCTGCGGGTTATGCGTGCCCAGTGCGGGCCCTTGCCCATATAGGTCAGGGTTTGAAAAAGAATGAGCATGGTCATGAGGCCAATGGCCAGACCGTGACTTATGACGACATGCAACACGGCGTCCAGGGCGATGGTCATGCCATCGCCGAGACCCGGTATGTGCAGTATGGGAAAAATCATGACTACTTCCCTTCCGTCAGGGGGATGAGCCGCTCGATCTTGTCAGGATGCGTGGGCACGAACTTGGGCCGGGGCTGTTCGTGTATGTAGCCCGCCACATCCAGCGCCTCTTCCTGCGTGAGGGAGGGTGCATTCTTGGGCATGAAGCGCCAGGCGAATATGGACAGGGTACGCACCCGGTGCATGCCTGCGCCGTCGTTGTACGAATCGTCGCCCCATACTGGCGGGGCAATGTCCGTGCCTTCGCCGTTGGGGCCGTGGCAGCGGGCGCACACGTCCTTATAGACTTTTTCACCGTTGGCCGCATCAGGCTTGTGGGGATTGTCCATACTTTCGGGCACGGCCCAGGGCAGCTTGGCGTAAATGGGAATATCCTTGGATATCCATTGCAGATACACCAGCAGGGACTGAATGATCTGGCCGTCCAGCGGCGGCGGCGTGCCATTCATGCTGCGGTCAAAACAGCCCTGAATGCGTATGCCGAGGTCAACGGTGTATTCGTTGCGGTCGCGGTAGCGCGGATAGGTGGCCCCTACCCCCACCAGCGAAAAACTCTCCATAGACCTGCCGCCTTCAAAGTGGCAGCTGGAACAGGAGAGCTTGCTGTCTTTGCTGACGTATTCCCCGGCATATTTGCTGGTTTCCGTCATGATCTTGTAGCCCAGCATGACTTCGGCACGAATGCTTTCCGGCGCGTCTTCAGGGCGAGGCGGATTGAACAGGGCTTGCGCCGCAGGCACGGCCACCCTTTTGGCCGCCGCCTCGGAGTCCATTGCCACCCTCTTGATGGTGAGCGTTGAACCGAAGAAAGAGAGCACCCACACACCAAAGACAAGCAATATGGCCGCCAGGACAAGGCCCAGATATACGCCACGGTTTTTCATGACAACTCCTGCAGGGGCACGATTCAGCCCGCCCCGGTATGTATGAACTCAATACTTTGTAATTTAGTATGAATATGTTCTCACCTCATATACAGGCAAAATGAGAAAATATTCATTGTATGAATTTCAAAAATACAGAACATTGTCAACAGAGCTTCAAAAAAAATGCTATATTTTCGTATAGCTGCAAACAATATTTTCACAGAAAAGATATCAGCTGTGGCAACTGCCTGTTGCGTTGCATTTAGGAGTTGCAGCACAGACATGCGGCTGTGACGGAGATTGTGAACAGAGAACCCTGGCAGGTGGATGTTCAGGGGACAATTTATATGAAGATAGCTCTCTGTAAGGATTGGCTTCGCATAGGCCGCCAGTGCGGCGGGCGGTGGAGCTAGCATACACTGTCAAACCTGTTTCAATTGGTCCGCTTGCGCGGCGGCTGCGCGCAAACCTTGCCGATGTGTCGGCTTCGATTCTTTGTGACGCAACCCCGGCAACAGCCGACACCTTGTCTGAAAACTGCAAGATCCCAATCGAGTCATCAGTGCAGCAACGCGTGATAACACTAAAAAGACAGGTCTTCATTAGGATAGTGTACTTATCTAGCCTGACCCTGCCGACCTGCAAGACAACATATTTTCATTCAGAGAGAAAACAAATGACGGCATTGCACGACGTACAGGGAGTTCGCCGAGTGTAGCGGGGAAGCTCCCGAAGCTGTAGCCGCGCAGCCCGCGGGGAATGGTGGAATTTGAAAAGCCCCAGAAGCCTGACTCGTGAGAGTGGAGAGATATGGAAAGCCCAGCGGGAGTGCCCGCAGGGAGTGGAGAGAGGCCTCGGAGGGACGGCAGCCAACTGGCCCCCTTTGCTGCCCACCGCGCAGGCGTCCCAAACTAAAGGTCATGAAAGCCGCTGTGACCGAAGGGCGCAAATGGCTTCATAAAGGCAACTTCATTCTTTTTCAGCTCCGGCTGCCGCCCCACAAAGCCCTTACAAGAAGAATACACACGCTAAAAGTCGAGCGTAACCTTCTCGCGTTCCACGGCAATACGGCTATTTTTAAAGCCGTAGCTGCGGGCATAGCGGGCCAGCTCTTCAAAATGAGAGACAGTTTCACTGGCGGCATGGGCATCGGAACCAAAGCTGATGGTCAAGCCAAGATCAGCGGCAAGCCGCATGATGGCAGGGCCGGGATACGGTTCGTTGAAGGTTTTGCGCAGTCCGGCGGAGGAAACTTCCATTGCCGTATCAGAATCGCGCATGGCCGTAAGCGCGCTGGCGATGAGATCAAGACTGCCGGGCTGTTTCAGCCACGCCTGAAAATCGTCATAGCAGCAGACCTTGATGAAATCGGGGTGGGCAACCACGTCCACCAGACCGCTGGAAGCCAGCAGGGCCATTTCTTCATAATAGGCGGTAAAGCGCGCAAAACGCTGCGGCTGCGTCAAATCAGCCGCCCAGCTGCGGGGCGATCCTACAGGCACGTCATGCACAAAGTGCAGACCGCCAATCACGTAATCAAAGGGATAGAGGCCCAGAATGTTTTTCATCCAGGCCATATTGACGGGCAGCCAATCCAGCTCCATGCCAAGCAGAACCTGTGGGCCGCCGGAAGGCGCGTTTTGTTTGAGGGCCAGTACTTCCTCCACATAGGAGGGGAAGGTCAGGCTGAGGTCACCCGTATACAGCGGGCAGGCGTAGCCGGGCGGCAGGGGCGAATGTTCTGAGAGGCCGTACCAGTCAAGCTGGCTGCCTCTGGCGGCCTTGTACATGTCGGCGACAGTGTCGCGCCCGTGAGCGGCCAGAGTGTGATTATGCAGATCCGCGCGTATCATGCCTCACTCATACTCCCAAGTTGAAGCAAAGGCCACCCAGCAGAAACTGGAGCACGCTAACCTTGAAAGAGTTCAAATGCTCTGACGCCGCATAACAGCGCAATGCGGCATGGATTCAGCCGGAACTTGCTTTCCGGCGGCATGACAACCTTGAAATACGATGCATTTCAAAGTTAATCAGGCCTGGAGTAGATAACTTTGAGATATATTCTCAAAGTTTAATATGCGCTTGTTACGGCGGCCGTCTGCTCGCGCAGCCGCCTGAGCATTTCAAAGTGAAAATGCTCTAAAGGCGAATAAAGGCTGCCAGAGTGCGCCGCGCGTGGTCAACGTCAGCCGCGATCTGCTCTTTGAGAGCATCCACGGAATCAAAACGCTTTTCTCCCCGCAAATGTTCCACAAAGTCCAGCCGCATAGCCTGACCGTAAAAATCCCGCCCGCCCTCAAGCAAGAAGGTTTCTACAGTGAGCTCGTTATCGCCAAAGGTGGGCTTGCGTCCGATGCAGGTAACGGCGGGCCATGTATGACCGTCCGCACCTGCCGGGGTTGCGAGAGTGGCATAGACCCCTTCAGTGGGAATGACCACCTGCGGACGGGCCAGATTGGCCGTGGGAAAACCCAATCCCGCCCCGCGCCCGTCACCGTGAACAACCTCGCCGCTGAATCCGTGAAAACGGCCGAGCAGGCGGGCAGCCTCACGCACATTGCCCTCGCCGATAAGCTTGCGCAGCGTTGTAGAGCTGACCACAGTGCCGTCCACAACCACGGGCGCAAGCTGCTCTACGCTGAAACCAGCGTCTTCGCCCAGGCGGCGCAGCGTATCAACATGCCCGCCACGGTCGCGGCCCAGGGTGAAGTCGTAGCCGACAACCAGATGGCGCAGCTTCAAAGGCGCAAGAAAGGCCTGCACAAAACTATTGGCATCGTGGGCGGCCAGTTCAGGGGTAAAGGGCAGCTCCAGCACATGCTGTACCCCAAGGGCTTCCAGCAGCGTAAAGCGCTCTTCACGCGTTGTCAGCGGCATATGGCCAGGCCGGGGGGCAACCACCTGTCGCGGGTGCGGCCAGAAGGTCATGACCACGGGGGTCAGCTTTTCGCTGGCGCACACATCCAGCGTATGCCGGATAAGTGCCTGATGCCCAAGGTGCACACCGTCAAAATTGCCGATGGTGAGCCCGCTGTTTTCGAGAAAATTCAACTCTTCAATGGAATGTGCGATATTCATATCTGCCGGTTCCAAGGCAAGGCGTGAGCGCTGTTAAAGCCCGGATAACCGGGTTCCGCGCGCTGACGGCCCTATATTAGCCTGTCGAATATATGTTTGTAGAGTTTGCGTATGTGCAGAACGAGCTTGAGGTTGGCGCTTTTGTCAGCCTTTTCGCTCTGGGTGAAAAAGGAGGTCAGGTGGCGGGCCACATTACTGAAGTCACCGTCGCCCATAGGTTCCAGCATACCCCAGTACTCGCGCCCGCGCGTCAATACCAGAGCACTGGCCCTGTCTTTGTGTTTTGCGGCATATTCCCGCAAAAAAGTATCAAACATCACGTCCGCATCCTGCGGAAAGGATCTGGCCAGAGCCAGACGCCACAAAGCCATATACAGCCCGCGCAGCTCAAGCAGCATCTGACGGCGGCGCAAAAACTGCATGCGCCCCACGCCCAGATATGCCAGTTCCACAGTAAAATCCGCGTCAGCGTACAAGGCCGTGAAATTGTCCAGAGCCTGCCGCATAGTGTCGGAAAGAACGGCGGATGACGCCGCTTCAGGGGATATGCTTTCAGAAGCTGGTCCCGATGTGCCGTCCATATGACGCATAGAACTCCGTCAGCTTATTCAGCGGTATCCGTTTTGCTTTGCACATTCCGGGGCGCGGTGTCCCCGGCATCCCTGCCCTGTTGACCGTCACGGCGGCGCGGAGAGCGGCGGCGTTTGCCCGGACGGGCTTCCGCATTCTCGCCGCTGGCAGTTCCGTTACGGTCGCTTTGCTCACCGTTGGCGCTCTTGCCGCCATTACCGCTATTGGCGCCATTGCTGCTTTTGGGATTCCTGCCGTTACGGCCCGAGCCCCCACGGCCAGAACCGTGACGCGAGCCCTCGCCCTGCCGCGCGGGGCTGGGCGAAGACTGGTCGGGAAAACGATTTTCACGCAGGCTTTCCTGATGGGCGGAATCCAGCAGCATAGCCAGCAGCGACGCGCTGTCTTCGCCATCACCCTCAGCCGCGAGTTCTCGCGCCAACTGGACATAGCGGGCCACGCGCATGCGTTCAAGGCCTGTCAGTTTGCGAAAACGCCCTTCAAGAATGGCCGTCAGGCGTGTGCCTGCCACACGGGCCACGTCTTCATCGGTAGGCAGCGGCATGGGGATAAGGCCAATCTTGTAATGCTTGGCAATGCGGTCAAGCTCCATGCGCTGCATGACGTCTACCAGAGAAATCACCGTGCCTGCGGCTCCGGCGCGCCCGGTGCGTCCAGCGCGGTGGATGTAGCTCTCGTGGTCTTCGGGCGGCTCGTAAAGAAAAACGTGCGACAATTCTGGAATATCAATCCCGCGCGCGGCAACGTCCGTAGCGACCAGATACTGCAACTTGCCCTGGCGTATCTTTTCCAGCACGGCCTCACGCCGGGACTGGGAAAGGTCGGCGGAAAGTTCGTCGGCGCTGTAGCCAAAGCCCTGCAACACCCCGGCCACATAATGCACGTTAGACTTGGTGTTGCAAAAAATGATGGCCGAAGCGGGGTTTTCCGTCTCCAGCAGGCGCACCAGAGCGCGGTCCTTGTCCATCGGCTTTACTTCGCAAAAAAGGTGCTGCACTTCAGCCACATGCACTTCTTTTTGCGAAAGAGAGAGCATGGCGGCCGCAGACATGAACTCTCCGGCCAGTTTGAGCACATGCGGCGGATACGTGGCCGAGAACAGGCAGGTATGGATTGCCCGCCGGGGCAGATAGCGCTGTATCTCTTTCATGTCCGGGTAAAAACCGATGGAAAGCATGCGGTCGGCCTCGTCGAAGACCAGTTCGCGCAGGTCTTTGAGGTCCAGCGTGCGGCGCAGCAGGTGGTCCAGCACTCGGCCGGGGGTACCCACTATAAGCTGTGCCCCTTCACGCAGGGCGTCCATCTGCTTTTTGTAGCCCACGCCGCCATAGACGGCTGCGGTGACTATGCCCGTCCCTTCAAACAGCACAGCGGCCTCACGCTCAACCTGCACGGCCAGTTCCCGCGTGGGGGCCAGCACAAGAGCCTGCGGAGCCTTGAGGTCAGCAGACAGGCGGGGCAGCATGGGCAAGAGATAGCAGCCGGTTTTGCCGCTGCCCGTGCGCGACTGCACCATAATGTCGCGCCCTTCAAGCAAATAGGGGAATGCCAGAGACTGAACAGGCATAAGCCCCTGCCAGCCCGCACGTGCGCAGGCTTCACGCATGCCTTCAGGCAGATCGGCCATAGTCACTCGCGGCAAGGCGTCTTCAGGTTCGCTGACGGATATGCCGCTAAGCGGGGTTTCCGCAACGCCTGCCGACGTATCTTCCACTGTTGTAACGGCGGCGTCCGGATCGGAGGGTGTTTGATGTTCAGACATGTATTTATCCCGGCGGCATGCCGCCTTTAAATATGATTTCGCTAACGGATGAGCATGCCATAGCGCGATTAATTGCGCAAGTTGCCTTGAATCACGCCATACTGGCGGGGCACGCAGCGAGGCAGCATCTACACCTTGCCGCTGGCCGTGAGCAAAAAATCGTCACATGTGCAAACGGAACAAGGCCGCACCCTGACCAGAACAAGCCTGCCGCGCGTCACAAATCTTGCGGCTGCCGCAACAGGTTTTTTACCGGGTATTTCTGACGCAAAAGAACGTGTGGAGCAATGCAGGCCATGCATTTACCTTCTGTAACAGGCTTTGCTTGCGTCTCACTGCGCTTGCGGTTAGATTTGTTCCCTTTGCCGGACACGCGTGCCGCGCAAAAACACTGCCCGGCGACACATGGCTGCCGCCTTTTTCAAGGAGTGTGTATGACAGCCTCAGAACCGAAGCCCGCCGCCGTCCCCGGCGAGGACTTCACCCCTGACTTCAGCAAGGGCCTTTTGCCTGCCATAGCACAGGACCACGCCAGCGGCGAGGTTCTCATGCTGGCCTATATGAATGAAGAGGCATGGCGCAAGACCCTTGAAACCGGCGAGGCCCATTACTGGAGCCGCAGCCGCAAGGAGCTCTGGCACAAGGGCGGCACATCCGGCAATGTGCAGAAAGTTCGCTCCCTGCGGCTGGATTGTGACAGTGACACGGTACTGCTGCTGGTGGAGCAGATTGGCGGCGCGGCCTGTCATACGGGACGGCGCACCTGTTTTTACCGGGAATGGAAGGACGGCACAGCAAGCCTGTGCGCCCCTATGGTTTTTGACCCTGAAAAAGTCTACGGCGTATAATAAGGACAGCATCATGAGCGCGGATATGAAGCCCATCATCAAACTGGGCGTGCCCAAGGGTTCGCTGGAAGAAGCCACTATCAATCTTTTTGAACGCGCGGGCTGGAAAATCCGCAAGCATACGCGCAACTATTTTCCAGACATCAACGACCCTGAAATCACGGCTTCATTGTGCCGCGTACAGGAAATCGGCGGCTATATTTCGGCAGGCGTGCTGGACGTGGGCATCACGGGGCTGGACTGGCTTACCGAAAGCAACCACGACGACAAGGTCGTGCGCGTCTCTGACCTTGTGTACTCCAAGACCTCCAACAGGCCTTGCCGCTGGGTGCTGGCTGTGGCGGGCGACGCCCCCTACCATTCTGCTGCCGACCTGGCCGGAAAACGCATTGCCACCGAACTGGAAGGCATGACCCGCCGCTACTTTGAAAATGCTGGCGTGAATGTGGACGTCTTTTATTCCTGGGGCGCTACCGAAGCCAAGGTCGTGGAAGGCCTTGCCGACGGCATTGTGGAAGTGACCGAAACCGGCACGACCATTCGTGCACACGGCTTGCGGATCATTGACGAAGTCATGATTTCCTACCCTGTGCTCATTGCCAACAAGGATGCCTGGGCCGACCCGCGCAAGCGCGCCAAAATCGAGCAGCTCGACCTGCTGCTTCAGGGCGCACTGCGTGCCGAAAATCTGGTGGCGCTCAAAATGAACGCCCCGTCGGACAACCTTGCGGCCATTCTTGAGATGCTGCCGTCGCTCAACTCCCCCACAGTTTCCCCCCTGCGGGACGAAAAATGGCTTTCCGTTGAATCCGTAGTGCAGATCGACGTGGTGCGCGACCTTATTCCGCGCCTGCGCGAGGCCGGAGCCGAGGGCATTATTGAATACGCTCTGAACAAGGTCATCTAGCAACATGACAAGAGCGGCCTGCGCAAAAGCGCGGGCCGCTCTTTTTCCTTTTTCAGCCCCGCACCACACATTGTGGCAGCCGTGCCGCCTGCAATCCCCCCCGCCCATACAAGGAGCTCTCATGAGTAATGACGCCAGCCGCGACTTTATTGACAATCTGCCCGAGCTTGGCCCGGACGAAACCTTCTGCTTTGACTGCAACCCCGACGTGCCCTGCTTCAATCGCTGCTGTGCGGAGCTTACCCTGCCGCTCACCCCTTACGACATTTCGCGCCTGCGCCGGAACCTTGGCATGAGCAGCGAGGCTTTTCTTAATACCTTCACGACGCTGCGCTCGTTTCCCGACACAGGCTTTCCCCTGCCCATGCTGCGTATGCTGGACGGCCCGGAAGAACCATGTCCTTTTGTGACGCCCGCTGGCTGTTCCGTATACGAAGACAGGCCCGGCGCCTGCCGCTATTACCCCATCGGGCGCGGCACAAAAATGGCTGCCGACGGCGTAGCCGAACGATTTTTCCTTGTGCGTGAGTCCCATTGCCACGGCTTTGACAAAGGCACCAACCGCACGCCTCACCAGTGGATGGAAAACGAGGAGCTGCAGCTCTTTAATGAAGCCAATGACCGCTACATGCGCCTCATGGCCCTGGTACGCGCCAGCGGCAAACCTCTGGAAGCGCGCATGGCCACCACAACAGTGCTTTGCCTCTTTCAGCTCGACAAGTTCCGTGAACTCATCGAGGCCATGAAAATATTCAGTCATGTGGACATAAGCGAATCACGCAAAGCAGCCATTATGGAAGACAGCCAGGACGGGGACGTGGCGGCCCTGTACTTCGCTTTGGATTGGCTGGAGTTGATTATTTTCGGGCAAAGCCAAGGGCTTGCAAAAAAGCAATCATGATCCTTTTTTCACAATAACACGACAACCCTGCAACTTTCACACGAAACCAAGCAAAGAGGTGCGATTTTTTGTTCTTTAGTGCCAACTGTTTGGATTGATTGACGCAAACCTACCTCAAAAAGGTGACAATTAATCCTCATTTTGCACGAAAAACTGCTGCTCGTGATAAATTTCTTTTACAAACACCAAAGAATATGTCACGGTAGCTCCGTGTATGGGAGAAGACAGGCTTTTTTCTTTTTTTCATGAAAAACTGCCTGTTACAAACACAAGGCTGCACCGGGGCGCGCCGCGCAGCCAGACGTGCCTGTACATGTCATTGTTGGGGCCATGACCTACGGCCGTTGGCCGGCCACAATCGTATTGGAGGAGAGTATGAGTTTTGGCAGACAAGTGTATGAGTTTCTGCTGAGCGGCTCACAAGCTTACGCTAAGTGGGATCTGGAGGTATCAACCTCCATTCTCAAAAACCGCAAAAAAATGCTGTTTCTGCTGGCACTGGCAGTTCCGATTCTTGCGGTCTGCATGGCTGAAGCTTATGAGTACCACGAAATGCTGGGCGGCAAATCCGCCTACGCGCCCGCCTTTTACACCACCAACATCTTCCTGGCGTCCATAGCAGTGGGCCTTGCCGCCGGTCTCATCACGGGGTGTATCGGCGCTGGCGGCGGTTTCATCATTACCCCGGCGCTTATGGCCGTGGGCGTCAAAG
>NZ_JASGDK010000019.1:0-8298 GCF_047607245.1 Desulfovibrio sp. | reverse complement strand
TTGTAACACGAGCCCTCACGCGTATCTGGAGGCGCTCCATCAACATAGCCGAGCACGTCTACTTCATCAGCCGGGGCGAAAGCCTCAAGCATAAGGGCGAAAACAGAGAAGAGGCGCTTTCGTCTTCTGTCAGGCCGTCTGATTTTGGTGCACCTGCCGACAATGCAGCTGCCACTTTGGGTGAAACTTCCGAAGAAATGCCCGCATCAGAAAATGAAAAGGGTTCTCAACGTCGCCGCCGCACGGAAAAGGACACGGAAAATGCCTGATCAGAACTGCTTGTGGGCGTAGACCGTGCCATTAGCGTGGCCCGCAGAGGCCCGGCTTTTCAGGCATACAGATTCCTGGCTCGAACGCCGCTATCCCGGTGTGGGGCTTTTGCTCGACGCATATGCCGTCGTTGATCTGGGTGTGAAAAAAGCGGTGGCGCGTGACGGACGTGTTGCTGCCTGCCACACCGGGTGCGACCAATGCTGTAAACAGCCCATACCCGTAACGCCGCTTGAAGTGCAGGCCTTGCACAGTTATGCCCGGCACAGGCTGCCGCAGGGCAGTCTTGCCGCGCTGGTTCACAGGCTGGCAGCCTTTCAGGGGAACAAAAAGGACATGACCTTGTCTTGTCCCTTTCTTTTGAACGGTAGTTGTCTGGTTTATCCTGTGCGGCCTGTGGCCTGCCGACAGTATATGGTTTTTGATAGAGCCTGCGCCCAGGGTGAAGATGCCAGCAGCACCCGGCCTGCGGATTTGCTGACACCGCTTTACGACTACATGCTTACCGGATTATTGCGTACCTTGCCGTGGTACGCAGGGCATGAACCCTGCCCGCCGGAGCATCCTACAGAAGAAAACGCCAGAGAGTTTTTTCTTTCTGTCACAACTGTGATTCAGCTTGTAGCCTGGAACCGCATTTTCCAGGCCTGATTTTGCATGCGCGGTTCCGCGTTGCAAGCTACGCAGTTGCCTCAAAGCTTGAAGCAACATATTCACTGAATTCATAAAATTTGAGCATTTTCTTGAACGCGCTCCCGGCTGGTTCAAATTACACGCACAGGGGCGCAGTTTGCCCGCAAGCATTGCCAAAGCAAACAGGGCCCGCACAGTGAAAAACTGTGCGGGCCCTGATACATCTATGAATTTACTTGCAGAAGTTATGCTGCCGTGAAGGTCAGTGCTTCGTCCTTAACGTCCACAATAACGCCCTGGCCATCGCGTATTTTGCCGCCCACGATCAGGCGGGCAAGGGGCGTTTCAACGGCCTGCTGCACGTAACGCTTGAGGGGCCGCGCGCCGTAAACGGGATCGTAGCCAGCTTCACCGATAAAGTTTTTGGCCGCATCGGTCATATCCAGCCTGATCTTGCGGTCTTCAAGGCGCTTGCGCAAACGGGCCAGTTGCAGGTCAACAATGCGGTTGATCTGGTCGCGCCTGAGCGGCAGAAAAACGACCGTTTCGTCCACACGGTTGAGGAACTCCGGCCTGAAATGCGCCCGCAGGTCTTCCATAACCCTGTCGCGCGCGCCTTCTTTCAGCGCTCCATCCGCCTCAATGCCGTCCAGCAGATGCATTGAGCCTATGTTGGACGTCATGATGACGATACAGTTGCGAAAATCCACCGTCCGGCCCTGGCTGTCAGTCAGACGTCCGTCGTCCAGCAGTTGCAACAGGGTATTGAACACGTCCGGGTGCGCCTTTTCTATTTCGTCAAAAAGAATGACGGAATAAGGCTTGCGCCGCACGGCTTCGGTGAGCTGGCCGCCTTCATCATACCCCACATATCCGGGAGGCGCGCCGATAAGACGGGATACGGAATGCTTTTCCATATACTCGCTCATGTCGAGCCGCACCATGTTGTCTTCCGTGTCAAAGAGCGCTTCTGCCAAAGCCTTGGAAAGCTCGGTCTTGCCGACACCTGTGGGGCCAAGGAAGATGAAGGAGCCTGTAGGCCTGTCGGGGTCCGAAAGGCCTGCCCTGGCGCGCAGCACGGCGTCTGCCACGGCAGTGACGGCTTCGTCCTGTCCTACAACGCGTTCGTGCAGCTGTTCGGGCAGACGCAGAAGCTTTTCACGTTCAGATTCCAGCAGGCGGGTGACGGGTATGCCCGTCCACTTGCCCACGATTTCGGCCACATCGTCTGGCCGCACTTCTTCCTTGAGCAGGCGCGGGCCTTCGGCCTCGCTGCCTTCAGAGCCTTCGGCGTCAGCCAGTTTCTTTTCAAGCTCAAGCAGCTTCGAGTACTTGAGTTCAGCGGCCCTGTTCAGATCATAGGCGCGTTCGGCTTGTTCGATGGCCAGCTTGGTCTGCTCGATCTGCTCCTTGATCTCGCGCACCTGATTGATGGAGCCTTTTTCACTTTCCCACTGTTTACGCAGTTCGGCCTGATCGACACGCAGTTCGGCCAGTTCGTTTTCTAGCTTTTCAAGGCGTTCGCGTGAAGCAGCGTCGGTTTCGCGGCGCAGGGCTTCGCGCTCGATTTCAAGCTGCATGACCTTGCGGTTCACTTCATCCAGATCCGCAGGCAGCGAGTCAATCTCTGTGCGGATAAGGGCCGCCGCTTCGTCGATAAGGTCAATGGCCTTGTCCGGCAGCTGGCGGTCGGTGATATAGCGGTGCGACAGCACAACCGCTTCCACAATTGCCGAGTCGCTGATGCGCACGCCGTGGTGCACTTCAAAGCGTTCTTTGAGGCCGCGCAGGATGGAAATAGTGTCTTCCACCGTAGGTTCTTCAACCATAACGGGCTGGAAGCGCCGTTCCAGAGCCGGGTCCTTTTCAATGTACTTGCGGTATTCGTCTACCGTTGTGGCGCCGATGCAGTGCAGTTCACCACGCGCCAGCATGGGTTTGAGCAGGTTGCCCGCGTCCATTGCGCCTTCGGTTTTGCCCGCACCCACAATGGTATGCAGTTCGTCAATGAAAAGAATAGTCTGACCTTCGCTCTTCTCCACTTCATTAAGAACGGCCTTGAGGCGTTCTTCAAATTCGCCGCGGTACTTGGCGCCAGCGATAAGCGCGCCCATGTCAAGGGCGAAAAGTTTGCGGCCTTTCAGGCCCTCTGGCACGTCGCCCTTGACGATACGAAAGGCAAGGCCTTCCACAATGGCTGTTTTGCCAACGCCCGCCTCACCAATAAGAACAGGGTTGTTCTTGGTGCGGCGCGAAAGAATGCGGATAACGCGGCGGATTTCGGAATCACGCCCGATAACCGGGTCCATTTTGCCCTGGCGCGCAGCTTCCACAAGATCGCGTGCGTATTTGTTCAGTGCCTCAAAGGTGTCTTCTGGGTTGGCGCTCGTTACACGCGCACCGCCTCGCAGTTCTTCCATTGCCGCCACAAAGGCTGCACGGGTGAGTTTGTACTCTTTGAAGATCTCACCCAGCGGCGTTGAGGGTGCAACCTCGGTCAAAGCCGCGAACAGGTGGTCAACGCTGACGTATTCGTCCTTCATGCGTTTGGCTTCGTTCTGGGCGTCTCCCAGAACCTTGGCCAGGCGCTGCGTGATCATGATCTTTGTAGGGTCCATGCCCGTACCGGAAACAGAAGGGCGCTTGCGCAGCGCGCCTTCAATGGCAACGGAAAGAGCCCGGGGCTGCACGCCCATCTGGTCCAGAATGCGGGGGACTATGCCGTTCTCCTGCTGGGTAAGAGCCAGGGCAAGATGTTCGACATCCGTTTCCTGATGGCCCATACCTGCGGCAAGGCTTTGAGCCTCGCTGACAGCTTCACGCGCTTTTTCTGTGAATTTGCTAATATCCATATGGATTCCTCCGACGGAGCCACGCCGCAATGGGCGGGCAAAATATATTTTATCCCTGGTGCTGTATGTTCTTGCACCAGTTCCTTGACTGTGCCGTCACGATCATTTTTTCAATTGGGCAACTTCAGCGTGAAGCTGCTCCAGCCGGACTTCATCTTTTATCCCGGCCGCGTATCATGAGAGTACAGCCTGCAAAAAAGGCATGTTTCCCTGATACATCAAGAAAATGTATCTCGTGGCAAAATTGTCTAGTCTTCAAAGCTCTTGAAACTGCGAACCGAACGCTCCAGAGCGTCTATGCGTTCCAGAAGGTCAACTATAATCGTGCCGCCAAGTACGGGCAGCTCAAAATCGCAGCATATGCGCTCAAGCTTGCGCACGCGGTATATATCCACATCGCGGAAAAGGTATTGCTGCACAGTGCTGCCGCGGGCTTCAATCCAGCCCAGGGCAAGTAATTCCTGAAGGCGTTCAGGGTGTACGCCCGTGATCTGAATAAATTCTTCCCATACCATTACCGTAGACGGAGCGGGCAGAGTGGGATTTTTGGGTGTCATGCTCATGCTAAAACCCTCCACCAGGCGCTATGCGCGGGCCTGAAAAGCCGAAGTTTCCGCCAGTTTCTGCCAAAGTTCGCGTTCCGCGTCGGACAGTTGCGCAGGCGCTTTTATCATGACTCTGGCCAGCAGATCGCCGCTTTTGCCAGTTGCGCCCAATCCCTTGCCGCGCAGCCGGAACTTGCGGCCAGAACTGGAGCCAGCGGGAATCTGCATCTCCACGTGTCCTTCAAGTGTGGGCACTTCAACCTTTGCGCCAAGCACGGCCTCCCAGGGGGCCAGGGCCAGATCACATTGCAGGTTTTCGCCGTCAACCTTGAAGACGGCGTGCGGCAGGTAACGCACCCGCAAAAAAAGGTCGCCGGACGCGCCGCCGGGCGCAGGGTCTCCCTGTCCGGCCAGGCGCAGTTTCGCACCCTCGCGTATGCCCGCAGGCACGTTGACTTCCAACGTTTTGGGCCCTTGCGGTCCCTGAATGGAAACAGTGCGGCTGCCGCCTTTTTGAATCTCTTCAAGCGTCAGGGGCAGTTCGGCTTCCACGTCTCTGCCACGGCGTGGCCGGGAAGAAAAACCGCCAAAGGGGTCTGGCCCGAATTGCGCGCCGCGCCCTCCTGCCTGTCCGCCAAAGGGATTTCCGGACTGGCCGCCAAACTGTGCGCCGCCCGCTCCACCGAAGAGGGTATCAAAAAAGTCTGAAAAACCTGATCCGTCAAAGCTTTTGCCGCCAAAGGTAAAGTGCACGTTTTCAAAGCCCGGTTCGCCCTGGAACTGCTGACCGTGCTGCCAGTTGGGGCCAAGCTGATCATAAAGTTTACGTTTTTCAGGATCTTTGAGAACTTCATGCGCCTCGTTGATTTCTTTAAACTTGTCCTCAGCCTGTTTGTCGCCGGGATTCAGGTCGGGGTGGTACTTGCGCGCCAGCTTCTTGTAGGCCTTGGAAATATCCTCGGTCTTGGCCGTGCGCTCCACTCCAAGAAGTTTGTAATAATCCTTGTAAGATACTGACATTCTGTGCTCCCCCGTGCGAATCGTACTCCCGTATTCACTTATCATTCAGGGGGCGGTTTACGCCTCCGGCCTGAACGTGTGCGTGTCCGGGTCTCAATATGCAAGAATAAGGCCGTTATATCTAAGGTCAATGGCTATCACTTGAAAATCAGTATACATTTTTGCGCAAAAAAACAAAATCCCCCGGCGCTTCACACCAGGGGATGAGTAAAAAAGAGTAATGAAGGAGGGAGCAGCAGAGCTTTGCAGCAGCAAAAGACTTAACAAGGAGAAACCACGCTGGACAGATCCAGCGGCCTGATGTTGCAGGAAGCGTCAGGCTGTTTTTGGGCACAAGGCCTATTTCAGGCCACAGTCCCTAATGCAGCCCAGCCAATTTTTCCAGCAGTAAGGCCGCTTTGGCCGCTCCAATGCCGGGCAGGCCGCACAGGTCTTCTTTGGTGGCCGCGCACATAGCTTCCACACTGCCGAACCGGTCCCACAAAAGGCGCGCTGTGGCTGGGCCGATACCGGGCAGACGCATGAGTTCGCCGGAAAGGGCCGCACCTCGTTTTGCTTTGCGGTGACGGCCAATGGCAAAGCGATGGGTAGAATCCCGCACGTTTTGCAGGAACAGCAGTTCCGGCCCGCCTTCACGCAGGGGCAGGGGATTGGCCCTGTCAGGAATAAAAATGCGGTCAGCCACGTTTCCTGCCCGGCGGTCGGCATGGCCCTGTTCGTCCCTGGCTTTCGCAATGGCAGCCAGGGCGAAGAGATCAGGTTGTCCTGCCTCACTCAGCGCACGTTGTATGGTGCGCAGCTGCCCGCGCCCGCCGTCGATGAGCAGCAGATCTGGCCACGGTGGGCCGCTTTCAAGCCTGCGAGCCACCCAGGCATACAGGGTCGCGTAGTCATCGCCGCTGTCTGGCATGGCGTAGGCGCGGTACAGGGAGCGGGCGGGCTGGCCTTCTTCAAAAACCACCATGCCTACACGTGTTTGTTGGCCGCCTGTATGGGAAACGTCCACACATTCGATGCGGTGCGGCGGCCCTGCAAGGTGCAGAGCGCGCGCCAGCCGGTCAAGAATGCCAAGTTCGGATTTTTGCTCCTGACGTCGCGCTTCTTCTCTGGCGTTGGACTGGGCCATGTCCACAAGTTGATTGTCCCCGGCATTTTGCGGCGGCACAATACGCACTGCACCGTTGCGGCGGTCAGACAGGGTTTGTTCCAGCAGTTCACGGCCTGTTGAAGGAGGGGCTGGAGGTCTGTTGCTGCCAGTTTGAGCCGGGGGTGCTCCAGATATAGGCGGAGGATTTCCATCATTTTGCAGGTTCGCCGCGGATGGGTCTTCAGCAGAGGGCGTGCCCATTGTTTCGTGCAGAACTGCTCCAAGTGGCGTCTTTTCTGTAACCGAAATTTCTTCATCCGTCAGGCTTTCAGCATCATCTTCCCTGACCGTATCTTCGGCATCCTGGGGGAGCCAGGGCAGCAGGATTCTTGGTGGCGGAGTTACCTGACTGTAGTACTGGCTAACAAAGCTCCAGAGCAGTTCGGGGGCGTCCTCGAATGTCAACCCCGGCCAGTAGAAAGAACGCCCGTCAGTGACTGCACCGCTGCGAACAAATACAATGCCGAGGGCAAGCCCCTTGTCTGCCGGAAAAAGCCCCACAGCGTCCATGTCGCCACCACCGGGCAGCACGGCGGCCTGGCGTTCAACTGTACGTTCCACTGCCTGAATCTGGTCGCGCAAAACTGCGGCTTTTTCAAACTCCAGCTCTTCTGATGCCTGATTCATAGCCGTGCGCAAACTGTCCAGCAAGGGAGCGGCGCGCCCCTGCAAAAGATCGCAAACTTTGCGCACATTTTCGTTGTATTCCTGCGGGGTCACCATGCCCATACACGGAGCGGGGCATTGCCCCATGAAGTGATACAGACAGGCGCGTACGCGGTTTTTCATGGCCTTGTCGGAACAGCGGCGCAGGGCAAAGGCACGGTGAATGATCTTCCACGTTTCGCGGGCTGCCAGGGCCGAAGTAAAGGGGCCAAAATAGCGCGCGCCATCGCGCCGGGCCTGACGCACGATCTCAAGCCGGGGAAAGTCGTGCTTGGTGCTCAAGCGAAACAGTACGTACTGTTTGTCGTCGCGAAGTACTATGTTGTAGCGCGGCCTGTGCTTTTTAATGAGGCTGGCTTCCAGAAGCAGAGCTTCTTTTTCCGTAGTGGTAGTAAGATACTCAATGCTTGTGGCGTGAGAAAGCATGGCTCTGGTTTTGGCGGGCAGGCCATCAGGCCTGAAATACGAAAGTACTCGCCGCCGCAGCACGCGCGCCTTGCCAACATAAATGATGCGGCCACGGTCGTCCTTGTAAAGGTACACGCCGGGCGAAAGTGGGATAGTAGCGGATTCCGGTTTCTGCATGACCACCATATAACCACCATTGGCAAACTTGCCAACTGGAAGGACGGGGCAGAGAGGGCAATACGACGCGGTGAAAAGTTTGCAGGCGTCATTGAAGCGCTACAACTCAATTGAGTTCAATGTAGGGAAAAGCAGACAGGTTGTTGGCATTTCAAGCTTGATGAACATTATGGCACTGTACTTCTGTGGTTTGCATCCTCAAAGGTTTTGAGGTGACCATTTAGCATCTGACAAAATCAACGGAAATAAAGGGCAATGCTGTTCTCGCCACTCAGGTTGCTACTCAGCTGCACAAGGAAATTTCGTCGATGGTTCAAGCAGAGCACGGTAGGGCAAAGGCTGAAATCGCACTTAGATTTTTTACCTCGAAATGACCTGGTGACAGTGTGAAGGGACAGCCGCAGTGGAGGCGTAAGCACAGCTTTATTTCTTACCGCAGGGCTTGCAGATGCTTCAAGCGTTGTGATGTAAGAAGGACAGCCCCAATGGCGACAGCTTTGCTAATAAGATTACTCAAGCATGTGTAACAGGCACAGAAAAAGGGGAGCCTTGCGGCTCCCCTTTTATAGCGAAACTTGAG
>NZ_JASGDK010000018.1:0-27621 GCF_047607245.1 Desulfovibrio sp. | reverse complement strand
CTGACCAAAGCCTGTACACTGTCGCGTCCCACAAGTTTTTCCAGCCATGCCTGCCGTGCCTCGCAGAATTGATGGCGATGCTCTTCAGAGCACAAAGTGTTTAAAACAGCATGGTAATCCTCACCCTGCGCATGGCTCGCCCCCTCGGCATTTTGCCCGGCAGAGCATCTGCTTTGTATACCGCCAGCATCCATAGCACGGCCATGCTTGCAGCTTGCACCGTGCGCCTTTGCCAGAAACTCGGCACCTTCTGCTGCATAACCGGAACCCGAGTTACCTTCTCCATTCGGGTTGAGCGCGCTTCCGCCCAAGGCCTGCCAAAGCAGGGACAAAGCCCGCCCATCCGCTATTCCTTGTGAGATCAGGCTATCCCTGACTTGAAATACCTCACGCCGCAACGGCGCAGGCAATAATTTGAACACAGCTTCTGGTACACGGCCAGGGGCAGAAGGCCGCCGCAATGCCTGCCCAATGGCTTCACGCAATGGTTCCACACCATTTTTGCGCACGGCGGAAAGCAATACCACTGGCACGCCAAAGCCAGCAGCCACAGTTGAGACATCCATACTCACACCATTGCTGGCGGCCATATCCGCCATATTGAGCGCCAGTATAATGGGCCGCCCGAGGGCAAGCACGTCCAGGGCGTAGGCCAGGGTGCGCTCCGGACTGACAGCACTGGCCACTACCACGGTGACGTCCGGTGAACTGCCAAGCAGATACTCTACAGCGATACTTTCTTCCGGCGACTGGGCATGCAGGCTGTAACTGCCGGGCAGGTCAACCACATTGTAGCCACCCTGCTGTGCGGGAGCTTTGCCCTGCTTTTTTTCCACAGTCTTTCCCGGCCAGTTGCCCACCTCTTGATGCATGCCCGTAAGCGCACTGAAAATAGTGGATTTTCCCGTATTGGGCTGCCCCGCCACGGCCACCCACATATCACCCAGATCAGTCATCGTCGCCTGCCTCATTTCTGCCCGCCGTTCGCCTTATCCGCGTATTTTGTAGTTTGGTTCACGGCTATATGACGGGCAAAATCCCGCCCAACAGCAATGAAGGTGCCGCAACATTCCAGCACAAGAACCTTGCCCGTGCGCAGTACCCGCACGGCACATCCGGGTATGAGCCCCAAAGCCGCGAGGCGCTGCTTGACCGGGCCGGAACAATTCACCCCGCAGACCGCGGCAATACCGCCGGCAGGCACCTCCGCCAGTTGCGATTGTGCCTGCCGCGACGCATCAAGGCTGGCTGACAACACCCCAATATCCTCATTCTTTTCAGTATGGCACAAAGTTGCCGCACAATCCGGCATGGCCGCGCCCCGCGCTCTTGCCTGCCTGAGGCACACACCAAAGAAAATGAGAAACAGAAGGTTGTTCCAGCCGCCTCCCACAAGCGTCGTCAACGGTGACGGCAAATGGCTGAAAATCATTCCAGACAGAATAAGCGGCAGCGGTGAAAACAGAACTGTGTATTTTCTGTACAGGGTTTTACCGCCAAGCACGGCATAGATGAAAAGCAGGCTGGCCAAAGCCATTGGCAGCACTGCCCCCATAGTCAGGGCATTTATGTAATTTGAGGCACAGGACGCTTCTTGAGGACTGCCAGCCGCCGCATAGGCCAGGTGCGGATAGTGGCTGTGGTACGCACCGCCATATATCATAGCCAGACAGAACAACCCCATAATGGCCCAGCGCAAAAAGGGATGTTCCCGCCGCACCATAGCCGTTACGCCGTAGAATCCGGCGGCATAGAAAAATCCTGCCAGCGGCCCCAGGCCCCCGCCCAGCATAAGACGGAGCGGAGAGCCCGCGGCCACCTCCTGCATGACGGCAGTCACGCCTTCGGGCGAAATGTCGGTATTGGACAGCCTGCCGAAAAGCAACATATCGCCCGCGTACATGAGCAAGGCTCCGAACATCCCTGCATACAAAGCGCGGGTGGCCCACGCATGGCCGCCGGAGCGGGGAGCGGGAACGGCAGGCGACTGGCGCTCATCGGCTTGGCCCCCGGCAGGTATTCTTTCTCTTGAATCGGTCATAGCTTGTCCTTATGCCGTTCTGACTGATTTTCCTTTGTGGCCGGCCATACAACCGCACGCACGAGGCCCCCACGCATGACAGATGCAGGCCCGGCCAGTCAGATAAAGATGGGTGCCCCGGAGGCGGAGCTAGAAGGTATACCCGCACTGCACGCCGACAACGAGGGGTTCACCCGCACGCTTTGCTCCGCTGAAGGCCGTAGTGGCATACCGCTCGTCCAGCAGGTTTCTGCCGTACAGATAGACGTCCCAGTTGTCCTTCTCATAACCGATCTTGGCGTTAAGCAGCATATAGGCGTTCTGTTTGAGAGAGTTGTCTTCCACAAGGTACTTGCGGCCGCTAATGCTGCTGTCCACGCCCGCATAAAAGCCAAACTCCGTGCGGAACACGGTGCCGAAGCCAACGGTATAGGCATTAGTAAAGGGCAGTTTTTTTCCTGAAAGGTCTGTGGTGGCGTCTTTGCGAAATTCGTCAAATTCATACTGAAACATGTAGCCAAGGCTGGCGAACACTTCCCAACCCGGCATGATCAAGGCCCGGGCCTCTAGCTCCATGCCGCTGGAATGCGCGCGGCCCGCGTTCATTTTCTGATAGGGATTGAACATACCTTCAGTGCTTTCAATATCCACCTGCATGTTGTCCCAGTCGATGTAGAACAGGGCAGCGTTAAGCTCCAGACGGTTTCCCAGCAGCCTGCCCTTATAGCCCACTTCGTAAGTTGTCGTATATTCCGGGTCAACGGCGTGCTCCACCAGTGGCACTTCAACCATGACATTGTTGAAATCGCCAGACTTGAAGCCTCTGGCAACAGAGCCATACACGCGCTGCTTTTCGGCAAACAGCCGGGCTATACTGGCTGAAGGCGACAGGGCCAGCCAGTCCTTGCTCATATCAAGCTTGCCCGTGGGCACATAATCAAGGTTGGTTTTGTTTTTCCAATCCAGCGTCTTGCGCTCGTAGTCAAAGCGCACCGCGCCCGTAAGCTCGATAGACGGAAAAAGGCGGTAGACAATCTGCCCGAAAGAAGAACCAATGTAGCTGTTTACTGTGGAGTTTTGCTGCGCGTGGTCACCGGGGCTCATGCCATTGGCAGCGGCGTCATCGCCGAAAAGGATGTTGGTCTTGGTGTCAATGCGTTCCCAAAGGCCAAACAGGCCGAACATCCATTTGAACTCGTCGCTGCCGCCGTTGAAGCGCAGTTCCTGACTGAGGGTATTGAAATCCTCGTCATAGGTGGAATACATGATGTCAAAGCGGCTGAAATCCCAGTCCTGAAGGTAGTTATAGTTGGAACGGCTGTAGTTGGATATGGAGGTTACGTTTACAGAACCGAAGTCCTTCTCCCATGTAAGGGTGGGCGACAGCAGATAGCCGTCGTTATGGCCGCGCCTGTTGTTTTCAGTATTCAGGGTTACATCACCATTGGCAGGCCCGTAACTGTCGAAGGCTGACTCGTATTTGTCGGCGTACATGCCAAGGGTAAGTTTACTTTTGTCGTCAGCCTGAAGAAGAACCTTGCCGCGCGCGGTGAACTGCTCGTTATTATTGGTGTCGTTCTTGTCGTAATATTCGTTGTGAAAGTAACCGTCCGAACGCTTGTAGGCCACGGCCATACGGTAAGAGGCCACGTCATTTATGGGGCTGCCCGCAGCTGCCCGTGCTTTCAGCGTATTGAAGCTTTCGTAGTTGAGCGTGACGTTGCCGTTGGCACTGCTGCCGGGGTCCTTGGTGATGATGTTGACGGCCCCGGCATGAGTATTGCGCCCGTAAAGAGCGCCTTGGCTGCCGCGCAGAAATTCCACGCGGTCCACATCCAGAAACGTATCCAGCCCCACATAGGGTATGGCTACGCCGTCCATATTGATGTTCCACACCTTGTTCATATTGGCCATGCCGCCGATGCCGCGAAAGACTACCTGGGTGCTGTACGTGTCAATTTTTGAAATGCCGATATTGGGGGCCAGAGCGCTCAGGCCTTCCAGATTGTCCACACCGCTGTCCTGCATGGTCTTGCTGTCAACAACGCTGATGTTCGAGGGCACGTCCTGCTTGTCTGTTCTGAATTTTTGCGCGCTGACCACTACGGAATCAAGCTGAATGGGCTCTTCCTCCGAAGCAAAGACCTTGTTGTTCCCCAGATGAGCCAACAAAATCATCGCAAGTATACCCAGCCGGCCTATTATAAAAATTCTTCTCATTTCTCGCCCCCATTGCACATTTTCTGAGATGTTATGTCGCTCGCCGATCCCCTTTCGGCGACACATCTTGGTAAGCCGCAAGCAAAATCAAATCTTCCCCGTCAGGAATAAATTTTGCTCACTCAGGCGAGAAAAAATGGAAAAACAGCCGGAATATTCAGGCCTGCTGCGGAAAATGCAGGATTGACACGCAATAGAAAATGAATTTTAATTTCATATAGCTTCAATAATTGATCACTGGAGACAATGATGCAGCGCTCATCATGCGCCAGCCAAGCGCGCCCTGTGCAGCAGCTTCCACTGCCCCAATGCGGCCTCTGGGATATGCAAATAATGCCGGGAATTACACTGAATATTATGGATTTTAAGCCCGATGAAGAAATTTCTATTGATACAGGCCTGCGTGGCGACAGCCTGGAATTTGCCTTTGTATTGAGTGGTGAAGCCGAATACAGGGCCAATGCTGCTGGAAAACCCTGCAAGCTGGGAGCAGGGCCGGATACAGGCATTGCCTTTTACATGCCGGGCAGCCAGGGCATTTTTTCCATATGCAAAAAGCAGCCTGTGCAGATGCTGGGGCTCAGCCTTGAAGCCCAGTGCCTGAGAAATCTTATGGGTCTTGAAAAAGCCGCGCCCTTGCACAAAGCCCTGCCAACCAACCAGAACAACCGCCTCAATCCCACGTTGCGCATGTTGGTTTCGCAGTTTTTCTCCTGCCGCAAAAGCGGCGTGTCGCTGGAGCTTTATCTTCAGGGCAAAGCGCTGCAACTGCTGTCTGAGGTAATCGACGAAATAGGGCGCGAGGGCTTGCAGTCACGAAGCAGAGCCTGCCCCCTCAATACTGGCGACATTGAACGCATCCGCCGGGCACGGCACCTGCTATGCGCCCACATGACGGCCCCTCCCTCCTTGCCGGATCTGGCCGCCAAAGTGGGAATGAACGTCAACAAGCTCAAGGCGGGTTTTCAGCGCCTGTATGATATGGCCCCTTACCGCTGCCTGCATGAAGACCGCATGCACAAGGCTGGCCAGCTGCTGGAGGCTGGGGACATGAATGTGAGCGAGGTTGCCTGGGCCGTGGGCTACACCAATGTGGGACATTTTGGCGCGGCTTTTTCCAAGTTCTTTGGCGTCAAACCAAAATCTTACCAGATGGACGCACACAGAAAGCTCGATCTGCGTGTTTAAGAATCTGCCGCAGCTTCCAGCGGCATTACCTGCAAACAACAAAAAAGAAATAACGAAAAGGGGCGGCACAAGCCGCCCCTTTTCGTTAAAAACACCAACCTACGCTGCAACTCAGCCCAGTACGGCTCTGGCTTCAGCCAGCCGGGCTTCGTCTTCCCGGTCAAGAGCGCGCAAAGCGCGAGCCAGGGTCTGCCAGGCTTCGGGCCTGTCGTGCAGACCTGCGCTCTTGCGGGCCAGCAATTCGGCCATAGCGGGGTCTTCATTACCGTCAAGATAGATATTGGCCAGCAGCAGCATGGATGCAGGGTCCTGCGGATTCCGCAGCAAGGCCTCATGCAGCAGTTCACGTGCCTCGCCGCCCTTGCGCTGCCGGGCTGCCACTCGGGCCAGATGCCGCCGGGCGACGCCGGGCCGCCCGGGAGTGGCGTCCTCAATGGCGGCGGCCAGTTCATAATAGCGGCGGGCTTCTGCCCTTCTGCCGCCCTGCTCGCACAACTGCCCCAGACGGATATGGGCAAAAAGATGGTCAGGAGCCACCTTAACGCACTGGCGGTAGTAGCGGGCGGCGGCGCGGCGTTCTCCCAGGCTTTGGCAGACATTGCCAAGATTATAGTAAATCTGCTTGGCTGCCCCGTCGTCCGGCTTGTGCCGCAGAGCCTCAAGAAAATGTCTTCTCGCCTCATGCCCGCGCCCCAGTGCCGCCATACATACGCCAAGAGAATTCCAGGCCATAACATTGGTTTCGTCGGCCAGCAGCGAAAGCTTGTACTCTTCTAGCGCGCCAAAAACATCGCCAAGGCTGTAGCGGCGGTCAGCGCTGATATTAAGGGCCAGCGAACTGCATTGTCCCACCCTGGGATGAGGCAGAAGGAGGGCGTATTCCAAGGCTTTGAGGGCGCAGTCAGGCATTTCGGCCTTGCGGTATTGCAGGAAGGGAAAGGCCGCCAACCCCGCCGCCGCGTCAATACCCTCATCTTTCAGGGCAGTGCACAAGGCTTCGTACAGGGTTGTCGCATTCTGCGGTTCAACGCCTGGATGGAAAAATATCAGGCTGTTGCTGCCATAAAGCCCGGCCAGGGGCGCAGCTCCCGCTTCACTCAAACCTTTCTTGCGCAACAGTTTCTCCCACAGGTGCAGAGCTGTTGCCGCGTTTGAACTGGAGGCACCTTCCATACGAACAATGGCAAGCACGAAACGCGCGTAACGCTCACTTTCCTGCGCAAAACGGTTGAGGAAATCACCGTGCCCGCAAAGAGCCATTGACTCGGCTTGCGCCGTTTTTCCGGCATGAACAGCAGGGGTGGACTCAGGCTGAAAACTGCCCGTTGTGCGCTTTTCGTCTTCGTCAGGGAGCACGGGCCCATCGGTTGGCAGCCTGGTGCTGTCCTCCGGCAAAGGCGTTTTGGTTTCAGGCAGATCCGGCGCATGCGCGGCGGCTTCCCCCTGCGAAGGGGAGCCCGCTTTTTGCTGCAATGCCGCAGTGGGCGATGTGGAAAGAAAATCCTGCGCTCCCGGAAAACTCAACGCCGGGTCGTGACCGTCAAGGTCGGGGCTGAGCACCGGACTTTGACCAAGAAGGGCCAGACTGTCGCCGGGTGCAGGCAGAAATGTTGTGTCTGCCAAGTGCAAAATTTCAGCAATGGAGTCTTTGTCGCCCACGCGCAGCAGTACGATTTCACCCTTATGGCGCGCCTTTGGTCCCGGGGCAGCGCTCCACACCGCAAAACGCATACCCTCGCGGGCTTTGGCCTGCCGCCCCAGACTGATGCGCATGCGGCCCACTGGCAGGGTTTCCAGCACAAGACCGCCTTCTTGCAGAATGCGGGCAAAAGGCATTATCCGCCCTTCGCCGGAGCGATTGCCAGCTACGCCCGTGGCAGTTTGACCCGCTACGTCCGCCGCCAGCCGTGCTCTGGCCATAAGCAGGCGGGCCTGTTCATACATGCCGAGCCTCATTTCTGGACCCTGCATGTCCTGTGGATACAAGGCATGCCCCGCGCACAGGCGGAGTGCTGTGGGCTGCTTCGTCAACGTCGATACAGGGCGCAAGGCTTCCATACGGGCCAGAACAGACCGGGCAAGCTTGTGGCATGCGCCGCGCCCACTGGCTGAAAGCAGAAGAGCTATTTCGTGCGAACCCACTCGCGCAGCCAGCACATCTGAGGGCAGAACAGCCCGGCAGGCATCGGCAAGCTGGCTCATGACATTTTCGCCAAAGGCAAAGCCATGCCGCCGCACCATGCCCGGCCCGTTGCCCAGCCGCAACAGCACAATCCCCATACACATTCGGTACATAGGGATTGCAAGACCTTCCGGCGCGGAAGGTTCTTCAAGATGCGCGCGCACTCTTTCGGCTTCGCCTTCCATACGGGCAAAAAGGCTTTCTTCCGTGGCCAGCGCAGTAACGGCATCAGTGCGTGCCGCCTTGGCACGGGCAAGATTTTCCAGACACAAAGAGGCAAGAGCTGGCAGCACTTTCAGAAGGGGACGCACCTCACGCGCACGCACGCCGTGCAGCATGACCATGCCGAGCAGGCGGTCACGCCAGAGCAGGGGCAAAAGCAACCTGCGTTCACGCGCCAGCAACTGCGGTTCATCCTGGGCATGATCCCGGGGAAAATAGAGCGCGTGCCCGCTAAAACTCAAAAAGGCTGACAGCTGACGGCATAGCAGCCCTTCCATTTCTATAAGGTCTTCGCGGGCAAGCTCCTGTATATAACGCAGTTCTGACCACGCCCGCTCATTACCGCTTTCACCGCGCATCGGCACTTCCCAGAAGGACCCGGCTCTTCCCGCCCATTCCGGACGGGCAGCTTCGCCAGACGGTTCGCCCTGAACGGCTGCGCCGGACTGCGCATTCCGCGTATCATGACTTTTGCCCTTGTGGTCCACTCTGGCATTTTTCCGTGTCGTGTGCTGGGTCATGTCCTAAAGTCCTTCTCTGGTCTTAAAATCCTGTTTCATCGCGGCAGTGTAGTGTGCTGGTAAAAGCTTGTCTAGAAAATATCTTGAAAAACTGCCGCGCAGGGTTCCAGAGAACCTATGGAATACTTGCCCATCGAAAATTAAGAGGATAGTATCGGGCTGACGAAAGTCATAAACCGCGCTGCTGATCTTTGAGGCGCGCCCCGCCGACCTCCGCACCGCATTCATACCACAAGGAATTTACGCATGGCCGTTGCCACTTTTCCCATAGGCCCTCTACAGACCAACAGCTATCTTATCCATTGCACCGACAGGGCTGTTGCCATTGACGTAGGCGGCGACCCCGCGCCCATGCTTGAGTATCTGAAGACACACAGCCTCAAGCTTGACGCCATCTGCATAACGCACCGCCACTTTGACCATATGTACGGTGTAGCTGCCCTGGAAGATGCTACGGGCGTTTTCGCTTATGTTCCGCAGGATGACGACAGTCTTGCGGGCACGGAATCCGGCAAGGGCGGAGTATGGGGTTTCCCGGAAGTACCGGAATTTACGAGTTGCCCCATACCTATCGGCAAAACGATCCTCGGTGAGATGGTTTGTGAAGTGCTTAAAACTCCCGGCCATACCCCGGGGGGAGTTTCACTCTATTTTCCTGAAGAAAAAGCGGTTTTCACAGGTGACGCCCTGTTCTACCGCTCCATTGGCCGCACGGACTTTCCCGGCGGCGACCACGACACCCTGTTGCGCTCTGTCAGGGACGTGCTGTTCAAACTGCCCGCAGAAACACTGGTCTACCCGGGACACGGGCCGACCAGCAAAATTGGCGACGAAGCCGCCAACAACCCCTTTTGTGGTGAGTTCAGGCCATGAGCAACCCGGTAGCCCTCCTTTGCAGCCCGCACCCCAACGGAGTTTCAGACTCCATAGCCAGTCTTGTGGCTGAAGGCGTGGCCGAAGCTGGAGCCTGCCTGCAAACTGTAGCTCTGCGTGATTATGCGTTTGAAGGCTGTATTGACTGTGGCGGCTGCACCAAGCCGCCGCATAAATGCACCCTTGCGGGCCGAAATTCCGGCGGAAATATCGACCGCGCTGAAGAGGTATTTTCTCTCATTGAGGCCGCTCCCCTGCTTTTCATATCCGCGCCTATCTACTTTTATTCCCTGCCCGCCCATTTCAAGGCGCTTATTGACCGCACCCAACGCTTTTGGGCCGCGCAAAACCACCCCCCGGCGGGCAAACCTTCGTTGCCCCGTCCCCCGGTCAAGCCCACGCTGGTAAGTCTTGTGGCCGGAAGGCCCCGGGGTAAACTGCTTTTTTCAGGTTCCCTGCTGACATTGCGCTATTTCCTTTCTCCGCTTAACGCAACCATCAGCGAAACCCGGCTGCTGCGCGGGCTGGAAAGAGTAAAAGACCTTGAAGAACGCCCCGCTGTGCGCGCCGCGTTGCGTGCATGGGGGCACGACTGGGGCTGCAGGCTTATGGCTGGCAAGGTGCCGGGCTATGATCCCACGACTGCTCCCGGCCCCGGCTGCGGCAAAGACAGCGCATCAAGCTCCTGCTGATCGGCCTTCGCCAACCTCCTTATCTGTGAAATCATATCTGGCCCATATCGTAAACCGGACGGTCAGGTAGCAGAATGAAGCTGCAACTTGGCCGCAGGCTCTCCATTGCCGCCCAACGTCTGGGCCTTGCCCAAATGCGGTGTTTTCACTGTCTGCGCCCGTTCAGTCCCGATCACGAAATCTTTTCTGACCAGGCATGCACCTCCGCTACGGATATTTTCACGCCTGCCTACCCTCTGTGCCCTCAGTGCCGCAGTTTGCTTGCTCCCTACAAGGGGGCCCGTTGCCCATTGTGCGGCTTGCCCTTCATGTCTTCCACCGTGGCCGACGAACCATCACATTCAGAGCAAAAAGCCAGTCTGTGTGGTCGCTGCCTCACAGACCCGCCACCCTGGACGCACACGGCATTTCACGGGCTTTATCGCGAATCCCTGCGCCATGTGCTCTTACGGCTCAAATTTGACGGGCACCTTTATCTGGCCCCTCTTCTCAGCTCTTTTCTTCTTGAAGCAGCCCGCTGCCTGCCCGTAGCTGATGCGCTGGTGGCTGTGCCCCAATACCCTGCCCATTTGCGGCAAAGAGGATACAATCAGGCTCATGAGCTCGCCAAGGCGCTGCATGTGCAGACCGGCCTTGCGCTCAGGCCCGACCTGCTTTGCCGTACTCGCCCCGGTCCTGCCCAGATTGGCCTCAGTGCCCGCTCGCGGCCTGAGAATGTACGCCACAGCTTTGGGGCTTCCTCACAAGCCAGGGGGCTGCGTCTGTGGCTGGTGGACGATGTTATGACCACAGGCAGCACGCTTCGGTCGGCTAGTCTCGCCCTGCTGAAGGCTGGCGCGAAACGTGTGGACGTGCTGGTTGTGGCGCGTACCCCCAAGGACGATGCCGTGTACGCAAGCGATCTCGCATTTTCGTGTGCCAACGGGCAAGAAAGTCACCAGTCTGCCACATGACAATGCATGAGCGTTCTGTTACGTTGACGAAAATAGAACGTTCCGCCTTTGGGCTCAGCACCGTTTTGAGTTACAGGGCCGCCACTTTGGGCATTTCAGGAGCATTCATGCCGCGCCTTTTCTTTTCATTCAGCCTGCCGCGTATGGCGGGCGTAGTTTTGTCTGCTGCCTTTTGGGTAGCCTTGTGCTGTACCCTTTCAACGGTTTCGGCCAGCGCTCAGGTCACCTTGCTGGTGCCAAGCCAGCCCAGCATTGAAGCTCCGCCAAAGAGCGACAAGGCGGAATCGGCGGCCAAGCGCGAGGATAAAAAGCAGGACAGCAAACAGCCTGCGGCCAAGCCCGAAAAAAGTACGGACGCCGCCAAAGCCGCTGCTAACGCCCGCAAACCGGAACCTGCCGCCGCGCCAACCAAGGCCGCACCCAATGGGGATCAGGCTTCGGCCCAGGCTCCCGCGCAGCCGGGGGCAGATACCCCCACGCCGCCGCCAGCACCAGAACTTCCTTCCATTGACGAACAGGTTGACGTGCTCATCACTATGATGCGCCCCTTCCAGAATCAGGGTCTTGTCATGGACATGCCGCAGTTGTTCGCCGCGTTGCGTTATGACAATGCCAGCCCCGTCAAGGACGGTCTGGTTCAGCCAGAGCGCCGTGACCTCTTGGGCGATGTGGAGGAAATAGGCTACCTGGACCAGAAAGCCTGGGGCGCCAACGTGGCCCTGACCACTCCCGGCCTTTATCAGTTTATTATTGAAGGCCGCCCCTGGTGGGACGCAGCTCAAGGGCAATTTTTGCAGCATTACGTCAAAACCATGCTGCCCGTGCACGGCGTGGAGCGCGGATGGGATCAGCCTGTTGGCCAGACATTTGAAATTCAGGCTCTTACCCGTCCCTTCGGACTCACCGCGCCCGCCCTCTTTACAGGGGTAGCCCTGCTGAATGGCAAGCCTTTACCCAATGCTGCCGTACGTATGGCTCGCATCAATACAGAAAAGCGTTCCGTTCCCACGCCCTGGCATGAAGAGCTGTCGGCCCGCACAGACAAGGCAGGGCAGTTTTCCTTCATCCTTAATCAGCCGGGCTGGTGGTGCTGCACGGCGATTACTCCCGGGGATCCTCTTAAAGGACCCGACGGCCAGCCCAAACCCCTCAGTCTTGGCGCTCTGCTCTGGATGTATGTAGACGGTCAGGCCGACGCCCGCAAACGCTGATTTGCTATGCAGGCCGGGCCGGAGAAGACAGACGCTTTTGGGCGTACGGCCTCGCTATCAGTAAAGTGGGATTAAAAAATATCGTCCGTTTTCAATACAGTTGGTTCGCATCTAACGCACCATTAAAAATTCTTTTTTCTTGTTTCACTGCAAGGGCCGGACAAAAATCCGGCCCTTGCCTTTTCTGTCACAATGTTTATGGTACAAAAAGGCTAAACAGACCGTGCGACCATCGCACCCTGCAACCCAACAACCCCCTCATGGGAGCTGTTCATGAAATTTAGTGCCTTTCTGACCATTGTTCTTTTTCTCTGCTGTTCCATCATGCTTGCCCTGCCTGACAGCACCGAAGCGGCCCGCCTAGGAGGTGGACGTTCTTTCGGCAGCAAGCCCTTTATGAGTACCCCCGCGCAAAAACCGGCCATGCGGCAAGACACCCCCCAAGCGCCACGCCAGCCTGCAAGTCAGGCGCAGGCTGCGCCACAGGGGCCGCGCCCTGGTATGTTCGGCGGCATGGGCGGCCTTTTTGGCGGCCTTCTGGCAGGCACGCTGCTCGGCTCTCTGCTGTCTGGCGGCGGCTTTGCGGGCGGCGGCTTTATGGATATCATCCTCTTTGGCCTGCTGGCTTTTCTGGCTCTCAAGCTCTTTGCCCGTTTTCGCAACCGTCAAGCTCCCGCAGCAGCTGGCGCGGGCGCGCAGGGCAACGCCTATGAAGACCGCATGCAGGGCATGCAGCGCGAATCCACAGGCAATAACGGCTGGGATGTACTGCGCGACAACGCACAAGGCGCGGCGCCTCAGGCTGCCGCTGGTCCCAATATTCCCATGCCTGAAGGCTTTGATGTTGAAGAATTTCTGCGTGGCGCCAAAATGGCCTATACCCGGCTGCAAAGTGCCTGGGACAAGCGCGACATGAATGATGTGGCCCAGTTCACCAGCGCCGCTGTGCAGCACTCTGTGAGTGAGCAGATGGAAGCCGACCCCAAGCCCAGCACAACTGAGCTTCTGTTGGTCAATGCCCAACTGCTTGGCGTGGAAAATGAAGGCAACGAGCAGTACGCACAGGTATTCTTTGACGTGCTGATGCGCGAAAGCCCGGACCAGCAGGCTCCGTCTACTGTGCGTGAAGTATGGCATTTCATGCGCCCTGTGCAGGGGGGCAGCTGGAAGCTGGACGGCATTCAGCAGGTAGAGTAATATTTACATGCCGCACTGACGGATACGTTACTGTAGACACTGTGCCGGAAGCCTTTGGCTTCCGGCTTGCTTTTGGCAACCTTGGAGAACACATGAGAAACTACGTCGAAAAACACGACAAACTTGTGCGCTACCTGCAAATGACCATTGAAACCGCCACTCCGGAATTCGCCAGAGTGACCATGCCCATTACCGAAAACCATAAAAATGGCATGGGAATGGCCCACGGCGGCGCTATTTTTGCGCTGGCTGACGTGGCCTTTGGTGCTGCGGCCAATGCAGGCAAAGATATGGGCGTGGTAAGCCTTTCAACCACCATTGAATTCCTGCGTCCTGGCAAATGCGGCCCCTTGGCGGCTGAATCCTATATTGTACGTAAGGGTCAACGCATACAGAGCTATACTGTTAAAGTGTTTGATGGTGACGGAGAGCTTATCGCCCAATGCATGGCCTCCGGATACCAGACAGACGTTCCACTGCCTGATTAGACAGTTCGGCAGAAAGACACTCTCTCAGCCCGGCGGCCTTTCAGGTTTGCCGGGCTGCTTCCTTTTTTCGCCCGCCGGATTTATATTTCATATACTGGCTGTACACAAAGCAGCCGTAAAAAGGAGGACATCATGGCAAGCGGTTGGGCCGGAGACGGCGCGGTGCAGGACCAGATTCAGGATTCCATCAATGACGAAGTTGCCCGTGCGCGGCGCAACCTTCCCAGTGGTGAAAGCCTGACGCATTGCGAAGAATGCGGCGACGCCATACCACAGGCACGGCAAAAAGCCTTGCCCGGCGTGCGCCTGTGCATTGCCTGCCAGCAGGAAGCGGATCAGGAGCAAAAGACGGTCTCTCTTTATAACAGGCGCGGCAGCAAGGACAGCCAGCTGCGGTAGCCCGCCCTGTAACGCAAAGCCTTCGCCAGCGGTGCAGCGGCTTCCTGCATGTGCCAAATTTTCATTGCGCCCGATACACACGGCCAGTGCATGATCGGCAAGGCCATCTGATTTCCACCTGTTCTTCCATTGGCTGCACGCCTGCAATACCCGCACAGTTTTTCGCATCAGTTCCATCCCTGCACAGCCTACGTCTGCGTTGGTTCTTTCTTCAAAAAAATCTTTCTGGGAACCACCGTGAACCTCAAGAAAATTCCCGTCTGCGGCGCGTATACCATACTCTCGCTTCCTTGAGACCTCAAAAAAATTCTGAATTGCCCGCCCCAACAAGCCTTTTGCAGACGAGTCTAATTAATGCGGTGAGCGCGAGCTGGCGCAACAGCTCCAGATATTTCCATAGCAGTTGTTCAACATTCTGTGCGGGATGAATTGATTCCAGAACGCTGACAGCCGCCCACCTTTGAGGTACCGTGCTGCCCATGAGTCAGCATTTCAACAACTTCACGCAAATTGAGCGGCATCTGGACAGTCTGGGACTATTCCATATGGACATGGGCCTGGACCGCATGCGGCGTGCCCTGTCAGCCCTGGGCCTCGCCCGGCCCCCCTTTGTGACCGTGCAGATACTCGGCACCAACGGCAAGGGATCCACCTCGGCGTTTCTTTCCTCGCTGTGCGCTGCCCACGGCCTGCGCACGGGCCTGTATACTTCGCCACACTTTGTCAGCCCCACTGAACGCATCCGCGTTGACGGCGAACCCTGGCCGCAAGAACTGTGGGCGGCGCAGGCCAACAAGGTTATGAACGCCGCGCCGGAGCTGACCTATTTTGAATTTATTACAGTACTGGCTTTACTGGCCTTTGCGGAAGAACAGGTAGATGTGGCGATTCTGGAGGCCGGGCTTGGCGGCAGCCACGACGCCACCACCGCGATCAGCGCCGACATGCTCTGCTTTGCCCCCATAGCAATGGACCACAAAGACGTGCTTGGCCCCAACCTGGCCGCCATTGCCGCTGACAAGGCAGGAGCCATCCGTTCGGCGGCCCCCGTATATTCAGCCCGCCAGTTCCCGCAAGCTGCCCGCACGCTTGAAGCCGCCGCCCTTGCTCAAAAGGCCCCGCTTGTTTGGGCCGACGCTGTCGATGCTTCCCTTGAGTTAGGACTCTTGGGGCCGCACCAGAGAAACAACGCAGGTCTGGCCCTGGCCGCATGGCAACAACTGGCTCCCATGCTCGATAAAAATCCGCGAGACACGCATCTGCAAAAGCAGGGTCTGGCCAAGGCCTTCATTCCTGGCCGCTTGCAATATGTGCCTGCCACAGACAGCATGCCTCCCCTGTTACTGGACGGTGCACATAATCCCCACGGCATGACAGCGTTGATCAAGGCCTTGCAGCATACAGGGAATAAGCCCGCAGCCGTGGTCTTTTCCTGTCTGGGCGACAAGGATTGGCAAACAGCGGCAGGTATGCTTAAAAAACAGCTGGGGGAGGTTCCCATCTTTGTGCCTACGTTGCATAATCCCAGAGCAGCCAGAGCGGAAGATGTGGCGCAGTTTTTCAACGGCATGCCACCTGCAAAGGCTCAGGCCATGCCCGACGTGCCAACGGATACCCAGGCGGCTATGCCGCTGGATGTTGACGGCGCGCTAGCTGCGGCTCTTGCCCGAGCCTTTGCACACGCCGCGTCTATTGCCCCTTCCGGCGCGAAAGCCCAGCCAGTGCTGATCACAGGTTCGCTTTACCTGCTGGCTGAATTTTTCAGCCTTTACCCCGCGTATCTTTCGCCCGCAGCTTCAGCCCAAGGGAGAAAAGCTCATGAATGATCTCTTTCGCGCCATCCCGGCTGTGGATATTTGCCTTGCAGCCCTTTGCGAAGCCGATCCTCTTATGGCCGATGCGCCGCGTTCCCTTGCCCGCGATCTGGTGACGGCATTCTGGGATCAGCAGCGCAAGGCTATCCGGGATGGCCGATACAGCACTGCCGGTCAGTTGGCACTTGAAGCCCGCCTGCCTGACCTTTTGGCCCATGTCCGGGCAGGACTGCGAAACAGGTTCAGCGCGGCCCTCAACGCAACCGGGGTGGTGGTGCATACCAACATGGGGCGCTCGGTACTGGCAAAGGAGGCCCGAGAGGCTGTCATCACCGCCGCCACTGGCTACTGCAATCTGGAACTGAATATGGAAACCGGAGCACGCGGCAGCCGCCATGCCCTGGTAGAAGATCTGCTGTGCCGTCTCACAGGGGCTGAATCCGCCCTGGTGGTCAACAACAATGCCGCCGCCGTACTGCTTGTGCTGGACACATTCTGCAAGGGTGGCGAAGTGGTCGTTTCACGCGGCGAACTGGTGGAAATAGGCGGCAGCTTCCGCATTCCTGAAGTTATGGAAAAAAGCGGAGCCACCCTGCGGGAAGTCGGGGCTACCAACCGCACCCACCTGCGGGACTACCGCGCCGCCATCAATGAAAATACCCGTGCCCTCATGCGCGTACACACGTCAAACTACCGCATTGTGGGCTTCCACTCAGCCGTGCCCCTGCCAGAACTGGCAGAGCTGGCAAAAGAACACAACCTTCCACTCATTGAAGATCTTGGCAGCGGCAGCCTGACGGATTTTTCCTCCTTTGGCCTGCCCAACGAACCCACGGTTCCTTCTGTGCTGGCTCAGGGGGCAGACATCGCCACATTTTCAGGCGACAAGGTGCTTGGCGGTCCGCAGGCAGGCATTATTACTGGCCGCAAGCACATGATAGACAAGCTCAAGAGCAACCCGCTCACCCGCGCCCTGCGCTGCGACAAACTCTGCCTTGCCGCACTGGAAGCCACGCTTCGCCTCTATCTTGATCCGGAGAAGGCCCGGGAAAGCGTGCCCACCCTGCGCATGATCTGCCGCACTGCCGACGAACTGAACAAGGCTGCCCGGTCTCTGGCTACTGCCCTGCGCAAAGGCCTTAATTCCAGCCCGGAAACATCCTGCCGCATAAGCCTGCAAGCCGATGTTTCCCGCGTGGGCGGCGGCGCTTTTCCGCAATACGACCTGCCCACGACCCTTGTGTGCATCACGCCCGCTGCATGCAGCCCAACGTCGCTCAAGGCCGCGCTGCTGCGCACTGATCCACCGCTCATAGGCAGGCTGGAAAATGACAGTTTTTGCCTTGACCCCCGCACACTGGACGTTGCGGACAGACCAGTTTTGCTGCGCGTGTTGCGCGAGGCACTGGCCCTGGCCGCCAACGGACTTATATAGGTATCAAGAATGATCGCTGCCCCAAGGGCATAAAGGAAAACATCATGGAAAAAATTCTGGCCTACAAACCCAAGAATGCCTGGGAAGATGCAGACGCCAAGACCCGCAAGCAAATGGAGTCTCTGGCTCTTCGCTATATGGATTTTATCACGCGCTGCAAGACAGAGCGTGAAACAGTGGAATACGTTCGTGAGCGCCTGAGCGCGCAAGGCTACACTGAAGACTTCAGCGGCGACCGCGTTATGCGGCCCATGCGCGGCAAAGCCATCTTTGCCGCCCGCCGCGGCAAATTGCCTCTGGATCAGGGGCTTGCCCTCCTTGCCGCCCACGCCGACACGCCGCGCCTTGATTTCAAACAGCGCCCCCTCATTGAACAGCCCGGCGTGGCTCAGGCCAAAACCCACTACTACGGCGGCATACGCAAGTACCAGTGGCTGGCGCGTCCCCTCGCCCTGCACGGCGTTGTGGTGCGGGCCGACAGTTCTGTCCTTGAAGTCACCATTGGTGAAAAGCCCGGCGAACCTGTGTTCTGCATTGCCGATCTTTTGCCCCATCTGGCTCAGAAGCAGGCCACGCAAACAGTAAGCGATGCCTTTGAAGGCGAAAAGCTCAACATCATCCTCGGGCACAGCCCCAAAGCCGCCAAAGGCAAAAAGGATGAAGCGCCCAAGGATCCCATCAAAACACAGCTTCTTGAAATTCTGCACAAAAAATACGCCATTACAGAAGAGGACCTGATCACTGCCGAACTTCAGGCCGTGCCCGCTGGCCCGGCGCGGTTTGTGGGTTTCGACAAAGCTCTGGTAGGCGGGTACGGGCAGGACGACCGCATCTGCGTCTTCAGCGCTCTTGAAGCGCTACTGGAAGCCGAAGCCACAGGACGCAGCATGGCCGTTATCTTCTGGGACAAGGAAGAAATCGGCTCGGACGGTGCAACCGGCGCAGCTTCGCGCTTTCTGCAATACTGCATTGAAGATCTGACCCAGGCGTGGGCTCCCGGCCTGTCAGCTTCTCGCGTATTTATGGAAACCCGCGCCCTGTCTGCCGACGTTCAGGCCGCTCTGGACCCGGACTTTCAGGAAGTACATGAAAAGCAGAATGCGGCCCAACTGGGCTACGGCCCCTGCTTCTCAAAGTTCACAGGTTCCCGTGGCAAGTACGGAGCCAGCGAGGCCGATGCCGAGTTCTTCGGCGCGTTGCGCAACCTGTACAACAGCAAAAACATCCCCTGGCAGGCTGCGGAACTGGGCCGCGTGGATCACGGCGGCGGCGGCACTGTGGCGCTTTTTCTTGCGGCCTACGGCATGCACGTCATTGACCTTGGCCCTGCCGTACTTTCCATGCACAGCCCCTTCGAGCTGGCAAGCTGCGCGGACCTTCACACCACCGTGCGGGCCTATCAGGCTTTTCTGGAATCAAACATATAAGGTGGCAGGGGTGGCTTCGCATTGCGGGGCCACCCCGTCATTTTACGCCCCCCAAAACACAATGCTGTGTACGAGGCCGCTTCAGGCCAAACTGGACCCCCTATGAACATAGACAACCAAAGGCTGGCCCAGCTTAACAGCGGTCAGGCCGCTTCAAGCAATCTGGCCGAAGCTCTTGCTGTAGACTTTGCTGTTCTTATGGCCACTGCCATGCCAGCTGTGCCCGCCAGCGGCATTGAAACTCTACGTGAAATGGCGGACCAGGGCGTTTCCAAACGTATGCGGGTGGCAGGAAAGCTGCTGTTCGACGCGCTTGGGCCCGACGGACTGGCTCCGGCAATGACGCACCCTTCAGACACGGTGCGCGGCTGGGCCTGCTTTGCTCTTGCGCTTTGCCCCGCTGCGAACATTGGGGAAAGGCTGGAAGCCGTACGCCCCCTGGCCGACGACGAACACTTCGGCGTGCGTGAATGGGTCTGGATGGCCATTCGGCCTCATCTTACTGAAGACCTTGATGCCGCTATAGCTCACCTCAGCGGCTGGACAGCTCATCCCTCCGAAAGGGTGCGCCGCTTCGCCAGCGAGAGCATTCGCCCGCGCGGGGTCTGGTGCAGCCATATGGAAACACTCAAGCAAAATCCGGCCCTGGGCCTGCCCGTGCTGGAACCTTTGCGGGCAGACCCTGCGCCCTATGTGCAGGACAGCGTGGGCAACTGGCTCAATGACGCATCCAAATCTCAGCCCCAATGGGTGCAGGATATCTGCGCCCGCTGGCTGGCGGAACGCCCTTGTAAGGCAACGGAACGTATCTGCAAACGCGCATTGCGCAGCATCAAAAAGTAAAGCTCTCAGCTTTGGGAAAAGCAGATTTTTTCATTTTGGCACACAGCGCGATGCCCCGTGGACTCATGAATTTTGTGGAGAATTGTATTTCCACAAAAAGTTGCCCTAGAAAGGCCAATGTTCACTCAGAGTTTTGATTCAGATGCAAGAAAGGCGCGCCATTGGTGCGCCTTTTTCATATCAAAAATAATCTGAAAAATAGGGCTTGTCTGGAGGAATCAACGCTTCAAGCGTCTTGAGCAGGTGATAGTCCATATCAATACGGTCGTTGTTGTACAGATAGGTTGGCCGCTTGTACCCCATAAGCATAGTTGTCAGGGTCTGAATATCCAGCGCGATACGGTGCCCGGAATGACATGTGGTCACCTGCTCGCACACAGCCTCGCCGTCTTGCCAGCTCACATGAAATATGCCGTTGTTCCAGGGAGCAATGGGATCTTTGACCTCAAAATCCAGGGTAAGTCTGGGATCACTGAACTGAAACGGATAAAATTCCATAAAGCGCTGCACATCTACAATGCGCGCCATGCCATACGGCTGAATTGTTTCGTCAATTTCGCTGTCTTCAAGCTGAAAGGCCATGGCTTCACCCGTGTAATTCGCGCCCTCGACCTTTGTAATCATTGAAAAATGCGCACTGATATAGTTCCAAATGCCGTATTTGGCCTCCTGATTCAGGTAGACCATCTCCTTGATGCTGAAAACCTCGTTTTCAATGTAGTAAATAACATAGCCCAAGGGCTTACGGTCGGCGCTGTAATATACCGCCGCCATAACGTCGTCCGAATCCCAGCGCCAGTATTCTTCCCACTCCAAAGCGCCGCGTATGAGCGCGCCATGCTCCTGAAGCGCAAAATACTTGTAAACCTTGTGCAGATCCTCGCTTTCAATGTCTACGCGCTCTATCTGACCTTCCACGGGATGCCGCGTCGGAAGCTGCGTATCCTTGATTGCAAAGGTCATCTTGTCTGACACTATTTCCCAGCCGTGCTTGCGGTAAAGAGGAATGGAGTACGGACAAAGGTAAGAGATGATCTGCTGCTGGTCGCGCATATGCTCAAGGCTTTTGGCAAGAAGGGAATGGATCAGCCCACGCCCGGTATACTCGGGATAGGTTGCTACCCCAGTAATGCCGCCCATCTTGCAAATTTCACCCTGAACGTTCACTTCCATCGGGTAAATGACCACTTGCGAAGCAAGACGCCCCTTGTAAAACCAGCCCATCACATGAGAAGCCTCAAAAATGGGCTTCTTGGAAAGTTTCATTTCCCTGTCTGACCAGCCGATGCGGGCCATTTCGGACGAGCTCACCTGAAAGGCGTACCGCAGCAAGGCTTCAAACTGCTCAAAGTCTTCCTTGCCAAGCTGGCGGAATTCAAAGGCGTCGTGAGGGCCGTGGGGCGGTTTTCGGTCCCCGTCCTTGTGTTCGGTATTCACGGCTGCTCCTTCGCCACGTTGCTCTGCGGCCAGATCGGTACGGCGGGCCTCAAGACCGTGTTCCCGGCGGTTCACTGGCACCAGCGGCGCGCCATTGCTTTTGTCAGGCGGCATGCCTGCGGCGCGAAAGGGGTGGGGTTCCAGCCGTGGACCATCAAGAGGCGGCAAATGCTGTTGCTTATGTAAGATACGCATGCCTGTTTTTCCGGTAAATGCTCATAAAATTGCCTGTCGTAACCAGCACGCCCGGCGCGAATCTTTTGTCTGCGCCTCGGCGAGGTACACTGCAGGGCAAGGGGGAAAAGAATTGCCTTCAAGCCGCTGTACCGCGCAGAACAGTTTTTCGCAAGGCGTGAAAATGCCTCATGTCAAAAAATAGATAAGGAAAAAGGCTGGTTGAAAAACAACTGGGGCATAATGAAAATGACGGACTTCAAGTAAAACCTGGCCGACCTGACAAAATACGAAAAAAAGAAACAAAACTGCTAAAAGAAAATGAGGTAAACGGCCGGGCACAAAATGGGTCAGACAGGCAACCCCTCTGCAATACGCCGCTCGCGCAGGCTGTCCAGCACATCAACGCCAATCCGAAGTTTGCCATAGCCCTTACCAAGCTGGATGGCGGGTTTGTTTTCTCCGTGGTAATCCGATCCACCGCTGACTCCCAGACCAAAGCGTTTGGCCAATGCAAGGCAGGCGCGCACATCCGCTTCGGAGTGTTCGCTGTGCAGGGCTTCAATGGCGTTCAGGCCACAATCCTTGAGCCGCGCTATCTGGGTGTCTATCCACCCGGGCGGGCCTTTCCACAGCATGGGGTGAGCCAGGCTCACGGTTGCCCCCATATCTGCCAGAAGGCGCACGCTTTCTTCAGGTTCAAGCACTTCTTTGGGCAAATAGGCCTTGCCGTGGCATCCCAGATATTCCTTGAACACTTCACGGGAATTTTTAGCGTACCCCTTTCGCAACAGCACTTCTGCGATATGGGGTCTTCCCACGCTTTCACCCTTGGCAGTGGCCAATACCTCTTCCATTGTAATGTCCAGCCCAAGATCCTGAAGCTTGCGTACTATGCCTTCGTTGCGTTCGGCGCGTTTGAGCCGCAAAAATGCCAGTTTTTCCTGCAAGACCAAAGGATTTTCCGGCAGCCACAACCCCAGAATATGCAACTCGCCGAGCTCTGTGCCCGTTGAAATTTCACATCCGCGAATAAGTTCAACCCCGCACTCCCGCCCGGCTTCGGCTGCTTCATCCAGGCCAGAAAGCGTGTCGTGATCTGTGACGGCCACGGCCTTAAGCCCTGTTTGGGCCGCCTTGGACATAAGCAACGCCGGAGTATCGGTACCATCTGAGGCAGTAGTGTGGGTATGCAGGTCAATAAGTTCCATACACCGTAAACCTTACTAAAGGTGAGTTTTTATTAATAACGCAAAATATCAATAGGGTGCAAGCCTTGAACTGAACGGGGCATCGCTGTATAGTCTTTGCCCACGCCGATATAAGAGGAAAAATATATGCCCGTGAACACTGAAGAACTTTTGCGTATCCTGGCCTGCCCCAAATGCCTCGGCGGCCTTGCAGCTCTGGAAGAAAATGAAAACGCGGCGGGTTTTGCCTGTGCAGCCTGTCAGGTTGTGTACCCTGTCCGTGAAGATATACCCGTCATGCTGGTGGAAGAAGCGGTAGACCTTCCCACTTGGAGTGCCCAGCACCCCCAGGCAAAGGAACGCTCCTGATGCGTCTGCTCATTGCCTCCGACCTGCACGGCTCCATCGAAAGCCTGCGCTTTCTTGTGGAAAAGGCGCGTCAGCTGGAACCCGATATGCTGGTGCTGCTGGGTGACCTTGTGTACCACGGCCCACGCAATCCTTTGCCTTTGGGCTATGACACAAAGTCGGTAATGCGCGAAATGCCTGATCTGACGGCTCTGCCCTGCCCTGTTACCGCGGTGCGCGGCAACTGCGATGCCGAAGTGGATCTTGGGCTACTGCCCTTTAACGTAGCCGACTCGGCATGGCTGGAAGCCGACGGTTTGTGCATCTTCGCAAGCCACGGGCACCATTTGCCGGAAAATCCCCCTTGCCCCGGATTCAAACCCGGCACGGTTCTTCTGCGCGGCCATACCCACGTTCCGCGCGGCGAGACCCTTGACGGGCTGCACTTCTGGAATCCCGGCTCCCTGTCACTGCCCAAGGGCGACGCCCCGCGCAGCTATGGTATTTATGAAAACCGCCTGTTCCGAGTGCTGGACATGCAGGACAGGGAACTTCTGAGCCATGCCCCGGCGTAACGGCCGCATGCCAGTATTTGCCCGCGCACCACAATGACCACTCAATCCTCTCAGCATTCAGCGCTGTTCACTTTGACCGCTGGCTACAGACTGTTGCTGGCTTCGGGCTCACCACGCCGCCGGCAATTTTTGTCAGAATGGGGGCTCCCCTTTGAGCTGGCCCGTCCGGATGGTGCCGAACCCCTTCCCGAGCCAGGGGAAAGTCCTGATACCTATACCCGGAGAGCAGCCACAGCCAAAGCGCATGCCGTGGCTGCGAACCTGCTCGGCGCATCCGCTACTGGGGCGACACAGCTTCACAGCAAAGCGATTATTCTTGCTGCCGACACTGTCGTAGCTGTGGACGGCGACATTCTGGGCAAGCCAAATGATCCCCGCCATGCTCTGAGCATGCTGCAACGCCTTACAGGACGGGGGCATGAAGTCATCAGCGCTGTATGCCTGCTGTTGCCGTCGCCCGTTGGCAATGCGTCTATGGATGCAGCGGAGTGCCCTATGGACACGGAGGAGCTGGTTTTCAGCGATGTAAGCCGCGTATTCTTCCATCCCTGGCCTGAAGACGTATTGCGGGCTTACGTGAACACGGGCGAACCCCACGACAAGGCAGGGGCCTATGCCATTCAAGGACACGGGGCCTTTCTTGTAGACAAGATTGAAGGTTCGTGGAGCACCGTGGTGGGCCTGCCTGTCACTCAACTGGCACACCTGCTGCTCAACCGGGGTTTCATGCAGCCCAGCACTTCCCACACCTAACTCTAGACAGTGTCGGTACGAGCACCTTTCCATTTATTTCTGCATCGAATGTTTTCTTTTATTCCGGTTGTATACCTTCAGTATACACTCCCTGCATAAAAGAGTCGTCTCCCCTTATATAACAAGAACATTCATCTCGCGGCGACACTGTCTAAAATATCTTCATCGACACTCCTGCATAAAGGGCAGGCATCTTAGCTTTTTTTGCCAAACTGCAAAACTGATCGCGGTTGCTTCAATTGCAAGCCAGCCCACGCAAGCATCGCGCGGTGTTAAGTACGATTTGGCAAAAATCCGCGCCGACCAGCTGGATTTCTTCAAAATCAACTAGTTCACCTCACTGCGGCCGCTCTGCATATAAGCCCTTTCACTCTGGCGCGAAGCATTTATCTCCTTAAGACGCGCCTTGAAGTCCCGTCACCATATCCAGAGCACTTCACCTGCAAATGCTCTGGTGCCCCCCAAGCCAAGCGCCATTGTGGGCGAACAAGCTCGACAAAGTGGCTATTTGTCTACGAGATTGCAATCTGCCAAAAAAATTTAAGAAATTTTTATTTTTTTTATTCTATAATTGTGAAAAATTTCTTCAATTGTAATGGCGTTACAATCCGCACAACATCATAGAATTTGCCAATTTTTTGTAATTTTGACACTTTTTTCACAACTATGACTGAAAGCACAAACAAGAATCTGGCTCTTGACTGTTATTTAAAATCTCTTTACTCGAGTAACATGGCGAACTCTCAACTTTTCAATTTACTGTTTAGACAGGATGGAGGTCTGGATCATGTCTCAGGAACGGATCACGACACTGTTGAATGAAAATCGCAGCTATCTTCCACCAGAGCACGGCAAAACATCTGCCTGGGTATGCGGAGCAGAAGAATACGATGCATTGTGCCGCCGTGCCTTGGAAGACCCCAGTGACTTTTGGGGTGCTCGAGCTTCGCAGTTGGTCCATTGGTTCAAGCGCTGGGACAAGGTACTAGAAGCTGATGAGGTAAATCATAAGTATAAGTGGTTTACCGGGGGCAAACTTAACGCCTCATTCAACTGCATAGATAGACACCTTATTTCAGGTCGCCGCAACAAAGCCGCCCTCATCTGGCAGGGTGAAAAAGAAACCGATGTCCGCTGCTACACCTATCAGATGCTCTACACTGAAGTCTGCCGGGTAGCCCACGCACTGAGCTCGTTGCGTATCCGCAAAGGCGATCATGTGGCCTTGTACATGCCAATGATCCCCGAGCTTTTCATCGCAATGCTGGCCTGCGCCCGCATTGGAGCCATACACACGGCCATCTTCTCCGGCTATGCCGAAGGCGGCGTGCGCAGCCGCATTCAGGGTTGCAAGGCGCGCGTTGTCATCACGGCGGATGCAGCCGTGCGCGGCGGAAAATTCAAGCCGCTCAAGGCCAACCTTGATCCCATTCTCGAAAAGTGCCCGTCTGTGGCCCACGTGGTGGTGGTCAAGCATGCTGGGCTTGAGAATGTCCATATGCAGCGCAACCGCGACATCTGGTGGCATGACCTTATTGACGACTTTACTCTGAATCCCGACTTTCCCTGTGAACCAATGGATGCCAATGACACGCTCTTCTTGCTGCATACCAGCGGCAGTACAGGCAAGCCAACCGGCGTCATGCATTCCACAGGCGGGTATCTGACCTATGCAGCCCACACCACCCAGTGGTGCTTCGACATGCGCGATGACGACGTATACTGGTGCACCGCCGACGCAGGTTGGATCACCGGGCATACCTACGGTGTTTACGGACCGCTGTCTCTGGGGGCCACGACTCTCATGTTCGAGGGGATACCCACATGGCCCTATCCTGACCGCTACTGGCGCATTGTTGAAAACTTTCGCGTCAATATTCTGTACACTGCCCCCACCGTCATACGTTCTCTCATGCGTATGAACGAGGCGTGGACAGAGCGCTATGACCTGCGCAGCCTGCGCATTCTGGGTAGCGTGGGTGAACCCATCAACCCTGAAGCCTGGCAGTGGTACCACAAGCATATCGGCAGCGGCGAGCTGCCCATCGTAGACACCTGGTGGCAGACGGAAACAGGCGGAGCTATGATCGCTCCCATGCCCTATGCAACAAAGCTCAAGCCAGGCTCTGCCTCCAAGCCCCTGCCCGGCATTGACGCTACGGTTATGGGTTCAGCGGCACGAGATGGTGAAGAACCCGAAGCGGGCTGCAAGGCCGGACATCTGGTTATTCGCCGCCCCTGGCCCGGCATGATGCAAGGCGTTTTCAATGATGAAGAGAAATACCAGTCTTACTTCTCGCGGTTTGGCTGCTATGCCTCCGGCGACGCGGCTGAAATAGATCAGGACGGATATTTCTGGATTCTGGGCCGTATTGACGACTCCATCAACGTGTCAGGACATCGCCTCTCCACAGCAGAAATTGAAGCAGTGCTGGCCACCTGCCCCGAAGTGGGCGAGGCCGCAGTCGTTCCCATGCCGCATGCCCTCAAGGGCGAAGGTATCTATGTATATGTGGTCACACGTGACGAAGTGCCGTGGAGCGCCGACCTGCGCACCAAACTTCGTGATGCTGTGCGGCGTGATATCGGCGCTCTGGCTACCCCTGAATACATTCAGTTTGTGGACGGCATGCCCAAGACTACTTCGGGCAAGATCATCCGGCGCATGCTGCGCAAGATAGCTGGCGACAGCTATGAAGATATTGGCGACACCACTTCTCTGGCTGAACCAGAAGTGATACCCAAAATCATTTCTGGGCACCGCAACCTTGTGGCGGGCCGGCATGAAACGGAAAACGCGCCTGAAGGCGGCGATAACGCCAAGGCTGAATAACCGCATCAAAACAAGTAAAAGCCACCCGTTTGCGGGTGGCTTTTTTACTTTGCGTGGGCTGGAGCCATAAACAAGGGCTGGGGCAGCGTAGCGCCCCAGCCCTTTACATTGATAATTTTTACGGATCCTACAAAGCCTTGCGGCGCACCCATACATGCCGCGACGCCAGCGCCGCCCAAGCCAGTCCAGCTGCCACATGCAGGCTCTTGCCGCCGGCAAGCCCGGTAAGCAGGCAAAGGCTGCCCGCACCAAACATGGCCCGTACCGCAAATTTACGCTGGCTTATCCCCATAATCTTGCCGTTGCCGGTTCCAGACACAAGGGGCTGCAAAAAGGCCGGCACCTGCATGTCACCAAGCATATCACCAAAACCTGTGCCTCGCGCCTTGCCCTTGCGTGCGGCCTGCTTTGCGGCAAACTGCGAGCGTCTTTCAGCCCTGTGGGCAGCAGCAACTTCAGCTTTGGGCTTAAGAAGAGCCGGCACCTTTTTTTCCAGGCGTTTACAGATGGCGGTAAAATCTGTACCGGGCGCCATCAGCAGCAAAAGAGATTCGGAGCCGGAACGCACTTCGCTGACCCCGGCTTCACCTTGCAGCAAAGTCTGAGCCGCGCCACGAACCTTGGTG
>NZ_JASGDK010000017.1:0-10289 GCF_047607245.1 Desulfovibrio sp. | reverse complement strand
CATAAAGAAAAGCGTAGCTATGGGGCAGCCGCAATATGATCGAAAGGGGGCTGGCTGAAGACGGTACCGTCAAGGCTAAAATCTTTGCGTCCATTTTTGCCAGATAGCCCCAGTGTATCCTTATGATGCGCCCATACGATACATCTGTGAAAATGAGGTTCCTGCTGATGGACTTGCAGCATTGCTCTACAAGTATCCAACACGTCGCCGCGCATGAGTAACGGAGTTTGGAAGGTTTGCCACAAAAATGTTTCATCTACCGGGAATTAAAACAAAAAAGTTCCATGTGATGGTAATAAAAAATTATAATACACTGAAATGATAAGACATTGCCTGTGGAATAAATAATGCAAATATCTTGGACGGTTGTACTCTGAAAACCTCTACTTCTGAAAGGAGTGCCTGATGTCCATGAGTTTTTTGTCCCTGGCAAGACGCAAAACATTGCCGGTTCTGTTGGTATGCGGCATGCTGCTGCCCGTGGCGGCAAGTCATGCGCAAGATGCGCCCCAGTATACGGCCACCATATCTGCTGCCACAAACCCGTTGAGCACGAGGGGCATTGTTACCTCACCCAACTACCTTGCTTCACAGGCCGGGCTTGAGATCTTACGCAAAGGCGGCACTGCTGTAGACGCGGCTATTGCCACAGCGTCCACACTGGCGGTGGTCTATCCGCAGATGTGCACCTTGGGCGGCGACAATTTCTGGCTGATCTACAATGCAAAAACTGGCGAGCTGAAAGCTCTTAATGCAAGTGGTCGCTCTGGCGAAAAAGCCACCATAGATTTTTATAAATCCAAGGGCGTATCCAAAATACCTTCACGCGGATACCTGGCAGCCAATACGGTTCCCGGTGTTGTCTCAGGCTGGGGGGCGGCTTACGAGTATAGCAAAGAAGGCATGAAGAGCCCTCTGCGCTGGAAAGACCTGCTGGCATCAGCCACTGACTATGCGGACAAGGGTTTTCCTGTAAGCACCTCGCTGGCTTTCTGGAGCAAGATTAACACCAATCCGGCTGACTCCGAATTTCGTAATCTTCAACGGTTTGACGCCTTTCGCAAAACCTATTTGCACGCAGATGGCAGCCCTTACACGGTTGGACAGGTCATGCGTCTGCCCGAACTGGCAGGCACCTTGCGCCAGCTTGCCGACAAAGGCTCAAAAGAATTTTACACTGGGGACATTGCCAAACGCATTGTGGCCGACTTGCAGGCCAACGGCGGCTTGCTGACCCTCAGCGACTTTGCGGCACACAAGGCTGACTGGGTAAAGCCCATATATGCCGACTACCGGGGCTACAAGGCCGCGAATTTTCCTCCCAATACCCAGGGCATGGCTTCGCTGGAAATTTTGAATGTTCTCAATAACTTTGACGTCAAGGCTATGGGCGAAGGCACGGCAGATTATTACCATGCGTTGATTGAAGCCACAAAAGAAGCCTTTGCCGACCGCGATAAATATCTTTCTGATCCTGATTTTGTAAAAATTCCGCTGGATTATTTGCTTTCGCCACAGCATGGCAAGGATCAGGCCGCGCGCATACGTATGGATAAGGCAGCTGAAAATCTGACGCCCCTTGACCCCAAGGGCGACACCATATGGCTTGGCGTGGTAGACTCAGACGGCAACGCCGTTTCATTGATCCAGAGCATTTATCACGATTTTGGATCGGCCATCGTTGCGGGCGGCACTGGTGTGCTGTTGCAGAACCGGGGCAGTTTTTTTTCGCTTGATCCAAGTCATGTGAACCATCTTGAGCCCCGCAAACGCACGTTTCATACACTTAATCCCGCCATGCTGCTCAAAGATGGCAAACCCTTTCTGGTGTATGGCACTATGGGCGGCGAAGGCCAGCCCCAGACCCAGGCCGCCATTGTCACACGTGTGGTCGACTTTGGCATGACCCCACAAGAGGCCATATCCGCGCCTCGCTGGCTCTATGGCCGTACTTGGGGTGCTGCTTCCAACGACCTCAAGCTTGAGGGCCGTATTCCTAAAAATGTTGCGGATGAGCTACACCGCCGGGGGCATCCTGTGCGCTCGGTTGAGGACTATACTGATACGATGGGCCATGCGGGAGCCATCCTTGTGGATCAGGCCAGCAAAGTGCTTCAGGGGGCAACCGACCCCCGTGGCGACGGCCTTGCCGCCGCCTATTAACCATAGCCTAACAAGCGAGCCTCCTGAGGCTTATGGCGCTGCAGAAGCCATTTGCAGCAAGCAGGCCCGCTAGCTGGAAGCCTCCATCCACAAGGGATGGGGGCTTTTTGATAGTGAAATCCTTGCTGTGTGGTGATTATGTCTTGATGCCTCTACTTTTGAACAGTGCTTGTGTTTGTTGTACGGCTTCATAGGAGAGTTACATTTGCGGTTATGGAAAGGCTTTGAGGCAATCATTGCCGGGAGGGTGGAGGCGAAGGCTGCATGTTTGTTCCACAGGCAGGCAAGCATTTCAAAATCGGCAGGGTATAGTTTGAAGCATTATCCGATAATGATGCGATGCTTTGTCCTTGTTCGCCTGGGGATTGTTTGTTAAATTACAGGCGCAATCACGGCACAGGCCAGATGAGGAAAATGTTGCAATTTTTTAAGCAACAAGGCGAGTTTGAGCTGAGTTTGCTTTTTATTTTGCCTGCCGGGAAAACATTTTCTGGCCAAAATCTATGCATTACTTTTTGCTGGCTTATAAAAGATTTTTGCAAACCCTAGATCCAAGGAAGTTCGCTGCGCATGCTTTCCTGCTTTAAAGCTTATGACATTCGAGGCCGGGTGCCAGATACGCTTAATGCGCCTTTGGCTCATGCATTGGGGCGGTCTGTTGTTGAGGTGTTCGGCGCACGCCGGGTTGTGGTGGGGCGCGATGCCCGCCTTTCCGGCCCGATTTTGCGCGATGCTCTGGCGAAAGGATTGAGCGCCGCTGGTGCAGAGGTTACGGATATCGGCCTGTGCGGTACGGAAGAGATATACTACGCAGCTGCCAATCAGCCTTTTGACGCTGGCATTATGATTACTGGCAGCCATAACCCTGCGGATGAAAACGGCTTCAAGCTCGTACGCGGCGGGGCCATTCCTGTTAGTGGAGACTCCGGTCTATTCGCCCTGCGCGACCATGTGCAAGGCCTGCTTGCCCAAAGCGGGGCATCTGCTGCAAATGAGGGCAATACCGCCATATCTGAAGCGTCGTTTCGGGCCAACTACATTCACTGGCTGCTGGAGTATAGCGGGGTAGCACAACTTGAGCTAATTCCGGGCCACAAGCCTCTCAAAATCGTGGCTGACGCTGGCAACGGTTGCGCTGGTCTTGTGTTGCGGGATTTGCAGGCATCGCTTCCTTTTGATTTCGTGTGTCTGCATATGGAGCCGGACGGCACATTCCCCAACGGTGTTCCCAATCCATTGCTGCCTGAGCGCCGCGCAGCCACCGCTGCTGCCGTGCGCGAGGCAGGAGCGGATATGGGCGTCGCCTGGGACGGCGACTTTGACCGCTGCTTTTTCTATGATGGCGAAGGCAATTTTATTGAGGGATACTACTGCATCGGCCTGCTGGCGCAGGAACTGCTGCGCCGTGTTCCCGGCGGCAAGATCGTGTATGATACGCGGGTGTACTGGAATACCCGCGAAGTCGTGCTGGCTGCCGGGGGGCAACCCATTATGGGCAAGACCGGGCACGCCTTCATGAAAGAACGCATGCGGGCCGAGGATGCCGTGTACGGCGGCGAGATGAGCGCGCATCACTATTTTCGGGATTTTGCCTACTGTGATTCCGGTATGTTGCCCTGGTTGCTTGTGGCAGGCCTGCTGCACCGCACTGGCCGTTCACTGGCGGATCTTGTGGCAGAGCGTATGGCAGCCTACCCGTGCAGTGGAGAAATCAACCGTCGCGTTCAGGACGCCCCCGGCCTTATGAAGCTGGTGCGTGACCGCTATGCGGAGATGGCTGTCTATGAAGACAGTATTGACGGTGTTAATCTTGAATTTGAAGATTGGCGTTTCAACCTGCGTATGTCCAATACAGAGCCCTTGTTGCGGCTGAATGTGGAAACCAGGGGCAATCGAACGCTTCTGGAAGACAAGACCGAAGAGATTTTGCACTTACTGAAAGAAAAGGGCGGGGCTGTACCCGCGTAAAAAAATCTCGCGCCAAAAGCGCAGGAAAGCTGTACTCTTGTCTCATAGTTACAGGCGGTGTAGTTTACGATGTCTGGCTGCACCTGCGCAGGATTTTTGTTCTACGCGCAAAATTAATGGCAGCATACTTGTGAGAATTGTGAGGATGTTCATGCCGGATATAGTTCCTGTCATTCTGTGTGGCGGCAGCGGTACGCGCCTGTGGCCCCTTTCACGTGAGACCTATCCCAAACAGTTTGTGGACTTGGGGGACGGAAGAACCCTGTTCAAGGATACTGTGCTCAGGGCTCGGCGCGCGCCGGAAAGCGTGGAACCAATCATTGTTTGTAATGAGGCTCACCGCTTTTATGTCACAGCGGAGCTTTACGCGAGCGGCGTACACGGAAAAATATTACTGGAACCAGCTCCCCGCAATACTGCTCCAGCCATAGCATTGGCGGCTTTTGCCCTGACAAGCGGCGGCGCAGACTCCCTGATGCTTGTACTGCCTTCGGACCATGCCATTGATGATGAAAGCTCGTTTTTTGAAGGTGTGGAGCGTGCGGCCAAGCTGGCTGCCGAAGGTCATATCGTCACTTTCGGTATAGAGCCCACAGGCCCGGAAACGGGGTTTGGCTATATTGAACAGGGCGAGAGCCTGGCGACTGAAGGGTTCAGAGTTGCCCGCTTTGTTGAAAAACCCAGCCTTGAAATCGCTGCGGGCATGCTGTCCCAAGGTGGTTTTTCGTGGAACAGCGGCATGTTTTTGTTCCGGGCGTCAGTATATCTTAAAGAATTGGAGCGGTATGCTCCCCATATCTACGCCAGCTGCCGCACATCCTGGGCAGAACGCAAAGACGATGGAGCCTTCTGCCGTCCAGACAGCGCCGCATTTCTTTCTTCACCGTCTGATTCCATCGACTACGCTGTTATGGAACATACGGATCTGGCGGCTGTGGTGCCGCTGCACACTGGCTGGAGCGACCTTGGCTCCTGGGAGGCCTTTTATCAGGCAGGCCAACCGGATGATTACGGCAATGTCTGCTCTGGCGACGTTATGGCCGAAGGATCGGAAGGCTGCTACTTCAACGCCAACCACCGTTTGCTGACGGCCATAGGCGTGCGTGATCTGGTAGTCGTGGAGACTCAGGACGCTGTGCTGGTGGCCCCGCGTGATCAGGTTCAGGATGTGAAGAAAATCGTGGGCCGTCTGCAGCGCGATCAACGAGCGGAGTGCAAGCAGCATCCCCTGGTGTACCGCCCGTGGGGAAGCTACGAAACGCTGGTTATGGACGGACGTTTTCAGGTCAAACGCATTATCGTCAATCCCGGGGCTGAATTGTCCTTGCAGATGCACCATCATCGCGCAGAGCATTGGGTGGTAGTGAACGGCACGGCGGAAGTGACCAACGGCAATGAGGTACGCTTGTTCTCTGAAAATCAGTCCACCTACATCCCTGTTGGCACAAAGCACCGCCTGAAAAATCCTGGTGTCATCCCCCTGGTGCTCATTGAAATTCAGTCCGGGGCATATCTGGGTGAAGATGATATTGTGCGGTTTGCCGATGTTTATGGAAGAGAAGGGTAACTGATTCTCTGCTGTCGAAGGCTCCAGGTGAACAGCTATTTTTATGGAAATTTGTTTGTTCAGCCTGTGTAATCTCGTACACCCTAGGCTTTTTTTAAAACTGGGTGTGGCTGTCCCTAAATGCGATTTTTGGCAGAATCCACGCCGCGTTGCAGCGCACTGCACTCTTGTGCAGCGTTAGAGCAGTTAAACTTTTTCAAAATTTAACTGCTCTAAACTACTGGATCCAGACGCTATGGATCAAAATGCAGTTATTATGACAGTCGCCTTAAATAAGGAAACAACCATGGCTTGCCAACTCGTCACCGGCGGTGCGGGCTTCATTGGCTCGGCTTATGTGCTTCAGGCCCGCCGCGCCGGGATTCGCATTATAAATCTCGACAAGTTGACCTATGCGGGCAATGCAGCAAACCTGTCTCCACTGGCAGATGACCCGGATCATATTCTGGTGCGCGGTGATATCGGCAATGAGGAGCTGGTGGCTTTTTTGCTCCAGACTCACAAGCCGGATGCCGTGGTCAACTTTGCTGCTGAAAGTCATGTGGATCGCTCCATTGTCGATCCGGACGCCTTTGTGCGCACCAACGTGCTGGGCACATCGGCGTTGTTGCGTGTGGTCAAGGACTGGTGGCGTTCCCTGCCTGCCGATAAGGCGGCAAGTTTTCGTTTTCTGCATGTATCCACCGATGAGGTCTACGGTGCGTTGCAGCCCGGCGACCCGGCTTTTACCGAAACCACCCCATACAGTCCGAACAGCCCATATTCTGCCTCCAAGGCCGCCAGCGACCATATGGTGCGCGCCTTTCACGAAACGTATGGCCTGCCGGTGCTGCTGACCAATTGCTCTAATAATTACGGCCCGCGCCAGTTCCCTGAAAAGCTTATTCCGCTGATGATTCTCAATGCGCTGGAGGGCAAACCCTTGCCCGTATATGGCAAAGGGGCCAATATTCGCGACTGGCTGCATGTGGAAGACCACTGTTCAGCCATAGCCCGGGTGCTTGAGGCGGGCCTTGTTGGCCGCTCATATAATATTGGTGGTCACGCCGAACGCACCAATCTTGAGGTGGTGCGCGCCGTCTGCTCGATTTTGGACGAACTGGTTCCCCAGGCGCGCGGGCCTTACGCAGAACTTATAGCTTACGTAACGGACAGGCCCGGTCACGATTTTCGCTATGCCATTGATTGCTCCAGAATTGAAAATGAACTGGGCTGGAAGCCAGTGCACAAATTTGATTCAGGCTTGAGAGAAACCGTAAAATGGTATCTTGATAACAGCGCCTGGGTTGCGCACGTGCGCAGTGGCGCATATCGGGACTGGCTTGCCGTCAATTACGGGCAGCGCAACGGAGCAGATGGTATGGGAGGCGCGCGATGAACCAGTGGAGGGGCATCATTCTGGCCGGAGGATCAGGCTCGCGTCTCTATCCCTTGACCCTGAGCGTGAGCAAACAGCTCATGCCCATCTACGACAAGCCCATGATTTATTATCCGCTAGCCACGTTGCTCATGGCTGGCATTCGCGACATCTGTCTTATCTCCACGCCGGAGCATTTGCCGCTGTATCGGGCTTTGCTGCATGACGGCTCGCAATGGGGGTGCTCGATACACTATGTTGAGCAGCCCCGCCCGGAAGGTCTGGCACAGGCCTTTCTCTTGGCAGAAGATCATATTCGCGGGCACAATACCTGCCTTGTGCTTGGCGACAATGTTTTTTTTGGCCACGGCATGCCGGAACTCACGCATGAGGCTATGGCGCGGTCCAGCGGGGCTACCATTTTTGGTTATCATGTACGTGATCCGCAACGCTACGGCGTAGTGGAGTTTGATGAAAACCGCCGCGTTGTGAGCATTGAAGAAAAACCTCTGAAACCCAAGTCAAACTTTGCTGTCACAGGGCTCTATTTTTATGACAGTGACGTGGTGAGTATCGCCCGCAATGTGCGTCCTTCGGCGCGCGGCGAGCTGGAAATAACGGACGTCAACAATGCCTACCTTTCCCGTGGCGATCTGCACGTTGAGCTTGTGGGCCGCGGCATCGCATGGCTGGATACAGGCACCCACGATTCACTCATGGATGCGGGAGCCTTTGTGCAAGCGGTTGAAAACCGCCAAGGGCTCAAGGTGGCCTGCCTGGAGGAAATTGCCTGGCGCAATGGCTATATTTCGTCTGATGATGTGCGCGCCCTGGCGCGGCCCATGGCCAAGACAGGTTACGGGCAATATTTGCTGGATCTTGTAGATGCGGGCATAGGACAATGGAAATAGTTGTTACTCCCATTGCGGGGGTTTTACTCATCAAGCCCAAGATTTGGGGCGACGCACGCGGATATTTTGTCGAAACCTGGCAACAGGAACGCTACGCAGCTGCAGGCATTGATCTGCCCTTTGTGCAGGACAATCACTCAAAATCAACGTACGGCATTCTACGTGGTCTGCATTTTCAAAAAGCACGGCCCCAGGGCAAGCTGGTAAGCGTGTCTCTTGGCAGCGTATTTGATGTGGCTGTAGATATTCGGCCCGGATCTCCCAGCTTCGGCCAATGGTACGGTGTTGAGCTGACGCAGGACAACCAGTGGCAGCTGTGGGTGCCGCCGGGGTTGGCGCACGGCTTTGCCGTCACCAGTGAATCCGCCCATTTTCACTACAAGTGCACTGAATATTATTGCCCCGAAGACGAAGGAGCCATCCGCTGGAATGACCCGGATCTCGGCGTGGTCTGGCCAGTGGATCAGCCTGTGCTGTCAAACAAAGACAAAATTGCGCCGTCCTGGCAGGAATTTCAGGCGGGTCTTGGCGCAGATTGATCTACCAATGCGCACATGAAGCACAGCGTTTGACGCGTTTGTATAAAATAAAAAGCTCCCCGCCAGAATGGGGAGCTTTTGGTTTTCTCTGTTACGCAAAGGTATTGAAGCGGAGCTTATGGATGCCGCGTGCTTCCGCGTCTTCTTACAACATTTCCAAAAATGCCTCGATGCGAACCTTGAGCTGTTCGGTATCGGTTTCAGAGTAGTCGGTTTCCACCCGAAGATAGGGCAACCCCAGGTCATTCTGCACAAATTTTTTCAGGGTCCAGGCTTCCACTGCATAGGTCTGACAGCCCTGCCATGTCAGGTCCATTACAGCATCTGCCGAAAAATCAGCCGCCATCTGGCGCAGAGCGTCATAACGGTTGGGATTGGGCGACATGACGGCACACGGCACTTCCAGGTAGCGGCGGGCCATCACGGTCAGCGGGTCGCCATCTTCTTCCATCATGACGCGGGTTTTTTTGTAGGCAGAACAGTTGTCCAAGCATACCACGCTGCCGCCGCATTCCTCAATAAGGCGTACTACCTTGTGCGACCCCATGCCCACAGGAACGCCAGTCAGCAAGATACGTGGAGCATCAGGACTGGTTGTACCCTGACCCTCGTCGGCCAGACGGCCCATTTCTTCCGCCAGATCTTCCAGCATGGCTATGCCAACTTCCTTGTCGGGAAAGAAGGACGTTTTAAAGGCGATCTCCACCAGTTCAACACCAGTAACAGGCGATGGCTTGCGCTGTGCCAGATCCATCACAGCCTTGAGAGCCAAACGCTCGCGATTCATAAGCACGATGGCTTCGCGCAGTTTTTCGTCGCTGATGGTTACGTCAAACTCTTGTTCAAGGCGGCGTACCAGATCTTCAAACTGTTTACGCCAGTAGCCCAAGGCGTCATCATTCTGAATTTGCGGTAGCTGCAACAGGGCAATGGGTTTATAGGACGCAAGCAGTTCATACATTTTTTTCTTGCCGTCACAGGTGGTGTCGGCCACCACAATGTCGGCAGCAGCCAGATAGGGACAGCTGTCCTTAAGGGCAAATCCAAAGCTGCTCTTGATCAGGGGGCAGAGAGAGCGGGGCAGGATTTCTTCCGCTGCGGGTATGGAGTCATTCTTGGTGCCGCAGAGCGAAACCGGAATGGCCCCGGCGGCCAGCGCAATTTCCGAAGGTGAGTAAAGGCAGAATTGTCCAACTACCTTTTTGCCGTTCTGTTTGGCCTCCGTAAGGTTGAGCACATTTTTTTCAAAGGCTGTGGTGATTTTGTCAAAACTGGCGCACTTCATGATTGCTCCTTGGTTTTGCCCTGCTTTATCGGGCTGTTCCTTACTTTTTTCGCTCAAATCGCTGCACTGCCAGAAGGGCCGCGCCCAGGGCACCTACAAGTTGCGGCTGCTCAGGCACCTGCACGGTCATGTCGAGTTCCTGAGCAAGAAAATTGCAAAATGCCGGGCTGGTAGCCATGCCCCCCGTAAAAACACATTGGCCGGTAAAGGCGATGCGGCGGGCAAGGCCTCGCATGCGTCTGGCTATGGACACAAAAACTCCGGCGGCCAGATCGGCTGGCGCTGTTCCTTGAGCCAGCAAACCGACAATTTCTGTCTCGGCAAAAACAGCGCACATGCTTGATATGGGAACGGGCTTGCCGTTGGCCGCGGCTTTTCCCAGTTCATCGAGAGGCATACCCAGAATTCCCGCCAGTACTTGCAGAAAACGTCCGGTGCCTGCCGCGCATTTGTCGTTCATGACAAAATCACGCACGCCGCCGTTTTCATCCAGACTGAT
>NZ_JASGDK010000016.1:0-17116 GCF_047607245.1 Desulfovibrio sp. | reverse complement strand
GAAGACTTAAGAGAAATTTTGGTATCGTAAAAACCGCGCGCTTCAAGCAGGCGCACATGGCCGAGGGCGCTTTCAACCAGAGCCTCGGGACAAGGATTGCCGTACTTGCGCAGCAAGTCTTTTTCAACTGAACCGGAATTGACCCCCACGCGGATAACAGCGCCATGCGCCTTGGCCGCGTCCACAACCGTGTCTACATGAGCTTTGGGGCCGATATTGCCGGGATTGATGCGCAACCCCTCAAAGCCCGCCTCCAGAGCGCCTACTGCAAGGCGATGATCAAAGTGAATATCAGCAATAAGGGGTAAAGACGTGCCAGCGCGAATGGCAGGCAAAGCCGCCACGGCGGCTTCATCGGGCACGGCCAGACGTACCATTTCGCAACCCCGCGCCGCCAGTCTGGCAATTTGTTCCAGCGTGGCCGCAGGATCGCGGGTATCTGTGTTAGTCATACTCTGAACCACAACGGGCGCACCGCCGCCCACAGTCACGCTGCCAAGGCGTATCGCTCTGGTGCTTTTGCGCATGCCTTCTCCCAATAAATAAAGCTTGGCGGCGCTGTGTCGCCATATCTGTTAAGGGCGTCTTGTATGCTATTTCCGATCACAAGCCAAGTATACAGCCAATTATGCCGCTGGAACGCGTTTTGCATATTTTTTCATGACGACAAGGAGCTGATAAATGCTCTTTTTATATCCATGTACTGAAGTTTATCGCTCAGAAGCCGATAAGTACAATAGAACACTACTGAGGTTATTATGCACAGGTTATTGCGTCTCCTACTTATATGCTTCCTTGCGTTGCCCTTGATGCCCGGCTGCTCTAAAGCGCCGGCTACTCCTAATGATCCCGGCTATATTGACGCCGTGGAATTGAAGCTTAAATTTCGTGAGCTGGCTGACCAGATGCTTGCTACCATGCCCAATGACGCCTTGCAGGGTATTGTGGCCATGCCCACCTCTTTTGTGGATGAAAACAATACGTCCCGCTCTTCTCCGCTGGGCAGACTTATGGGCGAAGCGATGTTTTACGAATTCAACCAGCGTGGATTTCCTTCACGCGAGTATCGCCTGACAGGAAATATCGCCGTCGTGGGCGGACGTGATGATCTGGCCCTCATAGAAAATGCCGTCATTCCAGCAGGTCAGAAATGGGCCGCGTTGGTAGTTGGCACATACTATGTGGACAAGGATGCCACCTTCGTCAACGCCCGCTTGGTTCGTGCCACAGACGGGCTCGTTATGCGCACGGGACAACTTGTGCTGGTGAATACCCCCATTGTGGCCCGTATGGGCAAGACAGACCCGCCAGCGCCCAAACCTGCCCCAGTGCAGAGTACCAGTTCAAGCGTTGCTTCGGCTTCATCGGCAAAGCCCACCGGGCAGCGCGGAGGCCTCTATCCTTCGCTCTATACCCCGGCGAATTCCATCACCAGCGGCAGCGTTAACATCAAACAGGGCAAATAATGCCGGATGCAGTCATGTGCTCTACCCTACGCTTTGTAATAATTGTTTTTCTTGCTTTGACCGCCGGGCCTGCCCTGACTTTGAATTCACACGGACTGCGGGCAAGTGCCCAGAATATTTCTTCGTATGATGGCGCACCCGCCCAAGCTACGCGAACGGCCAAATCAACCAATCAAGGGCCAGATATTAGCGCCAAATACTTGAAACAGGCCCGCGCGTATCGCGATCAAGGACGTTACGAATTGGCCCGGCAATCTTATGCTCAGGCGCTTTCCACCTGCCGCTCTGCCGAGGAGCTGGCTGTTATTGAAAAAGAAATGGGCGGCATTGAACTTTTGCTGCGCACCATGCGTTGAGGACCATCATGAGCCGTTTTATTTCCATTATTCTCGTTCTGGTGGCACTACTTTTGCCGCTCACTGCCGCAGCCGCTGGCAACGTGCCTACTGCGGCCACAAGAATAGCCCGCCAGCTGGATGAGCAATTAATGATGCGTTATGCCGGAACTGACCCGCAGGTAAGCAAAAAAGAACAGCAGGCTATGGCTCGCGCCAATATAATGATTATGGGCACCACCCCAGCCAATCTTAATGATCTGAATGAAGCGTCACCCCTGGCGCGGCAGATGATGGAAGAAGTGTCGCGCTGGCTTATTGATGCTGGCTACCGTTTTCAGGAATTGCGCAAAGGCCGTGACATCTATTTTGACAAAAAAAAGGGTGAATTCATTCTCACCCGGGATGTTAACCGTCTGGCCAACAGAGTGGGAACCAGTCAGGCAATCATGGCTGGCACCTTTGTTGTCAGTGGCGAACAGGTGCGGTTCAACATCCGGTTGATACACACCACCAGCAATGAAGTTCTGGCTATGGGCTCGGGTACTGTGCCCATCACCGATGATCTTTTGCCGCTCCTGCGTGACCCGACCCCCGGCGGCAAGGGAGGCGTCACGCCTACTGTGAACACCCGATTGCAGTAAGTTTTCTTGCTTCCGCTACACTTTCTGTCTATAACAGGCCCGGCTTGGTACACGCTGCCGAGCTTTCAAGCCTTAAAATTTCGCTGCGCGGGTCTCTAACAGCCCGCGCGGCTTCGTTATTCCTTTCAATGCAAGAGCGCTTGCCGCAATTCAGGAGAAAGCATGGCCCTTAGCATAGGTATCGTCGGTCTGCCCAACGTGGGCAAGTCCACTCTTTTTAATGCCCTCACCAAGGCCCAAAACGCCCAGGCCGCCAACTATCCGTTCTGCACCATCGAGCCCAATAAGGCTACGGTAGCAGTACCCGATAAGCGCTTGCAGGACTTGACCAACAAAGCCAAGCCGCAAAAAACCATCAATGCCAGCGTGGATTTTATTGATATTGCCGGGCTTGTCAGAGGCGCCAGCAAAGGCGAAGGACTTGGCAACCAGTTTTTGGGCAACATTCGTGAATGTGCGGCCATTGTGCACGTGGTGCGCTGCTTTGAAGATGAGAACATCACTCATGTGGATGGCAATGTTGATCCCCTGCGCGATGTAGACACCATCGAAACTGAACTTCTGCTGTCCGACCTGCAAAGCGTTGAAAAACGTCTGGAACGCCTTCAAAAGATGGCCAAGACCAATAAAGATGCCAAGGCGACCGCAGAAATCATGCAGACCCTGCTGGCCCACCTTAATGACGGCATCGCAGCCCGCAATTTTTCTCTGCCCGACAGCAACGAAGCCTTTATGACTTCCTGGCGTGAACTGGGCCTGCTGACAGCCAAACCCGTTATTTATTGTGCCAACGTGGATGAAACTGCTGTGGCCGATGGCAATGCCTTTGTAGAAACACTTAAAGCATTTGCCGCAGAGCGCCATGCGGGCTTTGCCTGTATTTGCGCCAAGCTCGAAGAAGAGCTGCAAGGCCTTTCCGATGCGGAGCAGGCAGAAATGCTGTCCTCCTATGGCATTGAAGAAAGTGGCCTTGTGCGTATCATACGCACGGGCTACGAAACTCTTGGCCTGTGCAGCTACTTTACCGTAGGCCCTCAGGAAGTGCGCGCCTGGACCATACACGTTGGCTGGAAGGCCCCTCAGGCAGCCGGAGTCATTCACACTGACTTTGAACGTGGGTTCATTCGTGCCGAAGTCATCTCCTATAATGACTATATGAGCCACGAGAATGAAGCTGCGTGCCGTGCCAGCGGAGTATTGCGAGTTGAAGGCAAGGAATATGTGGTCAAAGACGGAGACGTAGTACACTTCTTGTTCAACGTCTAGAACAGGTCAGCTGGCGAATAACCACCGCGCCTCTTCCAGTTACTTGAATTGAAAAACCCTCCCGACAAAGTCGGGAGGGCTTTTTGTTGCACTTGGTTCTTGCGTTTATGCTCTCTTCATGTGCTCTATGAGCTCCACCAGGCTATGCGCCTGCTTGCGAAGAGCTTCCAGCTCAGTCATAGCCAGCTGCATGGATTCTGCCGTGGTGGCGGCAATGTGATTCACATCAGCAATGGACCGATTGATTTCCTCGCTGGTGGCAGACTGCTGCTCACTGGCAGTTGCGATGGCCCGCACTTCGTCGGCGGTCTGATCCACCATCACCACGATTTCCTGCAAAGCCTCTCCGGATTTATTGGAAAAATCCGTTGCCGAAGCGATATTGCGCACAGCAAGGTCAACTTCATTGATACTTTGCGAGGCGCTTTGCTGAATGGAGGCAATGGCGTTGCCTACATCAATAGTTGAGGTCATTGTCTTCTCAGCCAACTTGCGAACCTCGTCGGCTACCACTGCAAAACCTCGTCCGGCATCGCCTGCTCTGGCGGCCTCAATGGCCGCGTTGAGCGCCAGCAAGTTGGTCTGGTCAGCAATATCAGAAATAACGCTCATGATTTGGTTGATGGCCTTTGCGTGCTCGTCAAGTTGGGTCATGCCGCCTTTGAGTGCCAGTGATTGCCGCTGTACTTCTTGTATGCCGCTTACTGCCTTGGATACGACTTCAGAGCCGGCCTGAGCTTTCAGTTTGGCAGAAGCTGAAACGTCCGCTGCTCCCCCTGCATTTCGGGCAACTTCAAGCACCGTGGAATTCATTTCTTCCATAGCAGTAGCTGTTTCAGCCAGTCTGGACACAGCATGACTTAACGCGCCGCCGGTGTTGTCCACCTGCTCGGCAATATCATTGATGGAGGAATTAAGGCTTTCAACCACACCCTCAATTTGGGCGGCGGCACTTACCATGCCATCACGTTTGGCTATTTCAGCCTGGGCTTGAGCCTGTTTGGCCTCTTCCATTGCTTTATGAGCTTCTTCGCCCATCAGGCGGGCCTGTTCGGCCTGTTCAGCTGACTCCTGAACCAGTTTGCGCAAATTTTCTTCCATATGGCGCAGAGCATCAGCCAGCTGGCCCATGTCGTCCTTGCTGTACACATCAAGATTCAAATTTTTCTGGCCGTCAGCTACTCCCGAAGCATAGCGGGTTATTTTACCTACGGGGGCACTGATACGAAGCCCAAGAATGACTGAAAGGGTAAGCTGCACAAACAACAGAGCACAACCAACCATGATGGCCTTGTTAATGGCTTCGCGCTCAAGCTGCTGCAACACGTCTATGGGCATACCCACAAACCACATGCCAATAGCCTGACCATTTGCGTCTTTAACTGGCCAATACGCCGAATTATAATCAACACCCAAAATAGTGTTGTGGGTAAAACAGGTTTCACCCTTATTAAGTACGGCATCAATAATTTCAGGAGATTGAAGTTTGGTGCCTACCGCGCGCTGGCCATCCTTCATGATGGTGGTCATGATTCGCGTGTCACCCTTGAAAATGGTGACATTCAGACCAGACATCTGTTTGAGCCAGTCAAGATAGGCAGGTGCAACCAACGAAGTGCCAATAGAGATGCTGCCCACTACCCGCCCTTCATACATTACGGGTTGGCTTGCCCTGATGGTAAAGGGCACCACAGTGCCCGCCACCACAGCTGCAGCAGGCTGCCCTTTGAGGGCCATGACCACTGTTTCCTGATTGGTAACGCTGTCATTGTATTTATCGGAATGGCCGCGTGCTATGACTTTGCCGGTCTCATCCGTGATGGTCATAAAATCAGAGCCAGCCATCTTCATAGCTTTCTTGCCGAGCTCCATAGACAATTCATGATTTTTGTCGGCAATGGCACGAACGAAATTATCCTCATCCGCGATGAGAGCCGCGCTTTGCGCAAAGCGGTTACGCGTCATCTCGTTGGCTTCCATGATGACATTCTGCATACGGCGTATGCCCTTATCCAGCTCGTCTTCAATCGGCACCTTCATGAAGTATATGGAAACAAAGAGCACTACTCCACAACAGGTAATCAACGCTCCAAACAGAGAACCCACATACTTGTGTGTGAGCGTTATGCGCATGCTCCCTCCTTCAACAAAAAGTTACATTTCAGCGAGATAACCATCATTGATATGATCTCCTGCCACGCGGCAGGTTACAGCTTCACATAGCGAAAACCGACATAATGGCCCCCGCCTTATGACCGTTTCATCCTCATTCCGATAGTCGCGACCGACCTTCGTACAGGCAAGCCCGGATACATCGAAATCAATGCTATGTAGTGCTCTTCGGCATGAATTTAAAATCAAATAGAGGTGGAATGCAAATCAAGTTTTCACATAATCGAAACATCTTCAACATTGACTTTTTAAATTAACTAATTATATCAAATAATTAAAAATACAAACAAATTTATTTATATTTGATAGCTAGAATTTGCATTTGTCACACAATCATTAAACTATTTAATTACAGATAGTTATATTATCATTCAAAATCTTCTCATTTGTGAAAAAAATAATTTTTATTGTCCTCTTCAAATATTCATAGCTATTTTTTAAGCTTTTGCTCCTCAAAATTTGTCATTGTTTGCTGTGTGATAGCAGGCAATAAAAGCGGCGACCTGAAAATTCCAGGCCGCCGAATGGTATATGGTGCGTCAAAGCAGCTTTCGACTTATGAATTTTTCATGGTTTCCACCAATCTCACAAGACGATCTGTCTGAAGCCGTAATTCGTCAAGTTCATGCAGTGCCACTTTCATTGAATCCGAAGTATTGCCCGCAATGTAATTAACGTCATTGATGGACTTACTGATTTCAGTGCTGACTGCAGACTGCTGTTCACTGGCGGTAGCTATGGCACGCACTTCATTCGCCGTTTTGTCCACCATGCTGACGATTTCCTGAAGAGACTGGCCAGATTTATTGGAAAAATCCGTTGCGATGGAAATATTGGCCGCAGCTTGATCCACACGTTGCATACTTTGAACCGCACTGCTTTGAATGGCGGTGATGGCATTACCAACATCAGTGGTAGAAGCCATCGTTTTTTCCGCAAGCTTGCGAACCTCATCAGCCACAACAGCAAATCCCCGGCCAGCATCCCCGGCTCGGGCGGCTTCAATGGCCGCGTTAAGGGCCAACAGGTTTGTCTGGTCCGCAATATCTGAAATAACCGCCATGATACGGCTGATGGCCTTGGCATGTTCATCAAGCTCTGCCATGCCACTTTTAAGGCTCAACGACTGTTGCTGCACTTCCTGTATGCTGGACACAGCCTGTGAAACAACGTGGGCTCCGGTATCGGCCCTTTCACGCGCAGCATCTGAAATATCAGCAGCCTCGCCTGCATTCTTGGCCACGGCCAATACAGTGGAATTCATTTCTTCCATAGCAGCAGCTGTTTCAGCAAGACGCTTCACAGCTTGGCTTAGAGCAGCATCGGTATTTTCCACCTGCTCGGCAATATCTGTGACAGAACTATTAAGCTTTTCAGCAACATCTTCAATACGCGCGGCGGCACTTGCTATGCCGTCATGACGCGCTTGCTCTGCCTTTGATCGTGCTTCTTCAGCATCCGACATGGCCTGTTGTGCTTCCCTACCAAGTATTTCGGCCTCTTTTGCCTTTTCGCCTGCTTCCAGAACCAGAGTGCGCAAATTCTTTTCCATAGAGCGCAGGGCATCAGCCAGCAGCCCCATATCATCTGCGCTGCGCACCGTAAGCGTTACATCTTTTTTGCCGTCGGCAACATCCAGTGCATACCGCGTAATTTTGCGAACCGGAGCACTTACACGCAATCCTACCACCACAGAAATACAAAGTTGCACGACCAGCAAGGCAGCAGCCGTACCTGCAGCCATGCGAATGCCCTGATTCTCAAGCCGCTTCAATTCACTGATGGGCGAGCCTACAAACCACATTCCCACAATTTTACCGTCTGCCGCTTTTACTGGCCAATATGCAGATTGAAAAGAAACGCCGAGAATGGAATTTTGTATAAAAACCAACTCACCTTTTTTCAGCACCGCATCGAGCACCTGAGGAGAATCCAGCACAGTGCCTGCCGCACGTTTGCCATCAGTCATAATTGTAGTCATGACTCGTGTATCACCTTTAAAAATGCTCACATCGGCTCCAGCAAGTTTGCTCAGCCAATCCAAATAGTCAGGAGTAGTAAGCGACACACCGATGGAAATAGTGCCAACCAGGCGACCTTCAAAAAACACAGGCTGTGAGGCACGCAAGGTAAACGGATTGAGGGGCCCCGTGACGACAGCCTGAGCGGGCGCGCCCTGCATGGCTTTGGCCACAGTCTCCTGCTTGGCGATACTATCGCCAAATTTGCTTTCGGCATGTCCGCGCGCAATGACTTTTCCTGCGGCATCAGTAACAGACATGAAATCCGATCCGGCCATCTTCATAGCTTTTTCAGAAAGACTGAATACTATGGAGTGATTATTATCAGCCATAGCCCGAGCGAGTGTTTCATCCGCAGCAATGAGGGCGGCATTTTGCGCATAGCGGTTGCTAGTCAGCTCATTGGCTAGCTGTACCACGTTTTGCATACGTCGGATGCTTTGATTCAACTCTTCACCAATAGGTTTCTTCATATAATATATTGAAACAAATAATACGACGGCGCAGCATGTTATGAGAGCCGCAAAAAGAGAACCAACATATTTATGAGTCAGAGTTAAACGCATCAGCCACTCCTCATGTCTTTTGCTTGTTTGCTTATGTTCCTTACAACTGTAAAAAACTTCCGAAACACGTCGGGTCACATCGCAAAATATATTTAATAGATTTGTTCTATTGAATAAATTAATACAATAAGGACAAACATTTTTACTTGATTATCATCATTATCTGGCATTCATTCAGTAGGCTTTTAATACCATATCGGAGGCATGAAATAATTTATTATAGAGGTCTGTATTTAATATATGAAATAGAGTCAAAAGGATAGAAAAAAACATACAAAAAACCCACGGCAGAGGAATTTCCTCTATCGTGGGCAAACTACGGACGTAGCTGACGCGACGAATAATATGATTGGGGTAGTTAGAGTGTTTTAATCTTAAAAAAACTAAAAACTCTAACCCTGCACTTCCGAGCAGCACGGCGCTACGCGACGTGAATTTTGCCGAAATTTGTATCTTTCAGCAAGGGGACGATTTTGAAATGTGAAGTACTTCAAAATCCGTCCGCTCTGGTTGCAGATCAACCCAGCTTGTGGCGTACCTGCCTGCAAAGTCCCATCAGCGCGTCATACTCGTGCCTTCGTAACTCTGCCCTGGTAAAAAGACGACGCCAAGGCATAAGAAAATACTCTGGGTTATCGCCGTGCAAGTAATCAAGCCGCAGCAACATATCTTTCAATGATTCCATCAGGCGCTCTTGCTCGGCAGCTGTGGCCAACTTGCCACTACCCCGATTCTCGCCCGAAGTACCTTTTTCTTTTTTCTGGCAGTTGCGTACGGCATTGGCGCATTCGTATAAAAGCAACAGCACGGCCTGAGCCAAGTTAAGCGAGCTTGCTGCCGGATCAGTGGGGATCGTTACGAGTTTATGGCAATGGGTGATTTCTTCATTGTTCAGGCCCCTGTCTTCAGGCCCAAAGACCAGTGCGACTCTTTCGCCACGTGCCAGCACTTCAGCAATTGCCTCGGCAGCCTGACCAGGAGAAAGTAAGGACTGCCGCCACCCACCCACGCGCGCAGTGGTTCCTACTACAAGTGCAGTAGGCGCGACTGCTTGCGACAAGTCAGAACAGACATTCACGCCATCCAGTAAATCTTGTCCCTTTGGCGTAGCCAGGGGCCGGGCTTTTTCCCTGTCCCATCGCTCTGGGTCGACAAGATGCAGGGATGAACACCCCATATTGACGCAAGCCCTAGCCGCCATGCCTATATTTTCAGGAAAACGTGTTTTGACCAGAACAACATCAAGGCCATCAAGCAAAAAAGCCATTTCAGCACAAACCTCCCACCAAGGCCATAACCTGCTGAAGCGGTCCTTCGGGTACTGCTGGCAGCATCTCAACCGGAGCTTTCGGCCAGATACGGCTGGCAGCTAGAGCCAGCATGGCTCCCCCAATTCCGCATTTGCACACAGTACCCAAAAAACGTCCAACCATCGCCCCGAAAGCAGCATCAAGTGATTCTCGAAGTGGGCGGCCTTTGATCATTTCCATAATAAAGCAGCCTATCCATGCGCCAGCAACAGCACCAATAAGAGCCCCCAGGCCAAAAAAGAGCGGTGCCAGTAAAATGGCTCCTGCAATGGCGCCGATCATACCTGCAAAAGTTCCTGAAGAACTGGATCCGTATCGTTTGGCCTTGATGATCTGCATGCCAAGCTCAAGCGCTTCACCAACAAGAGCCAAGCCCACCATCATAACCCAAAACCAGATATTCATGGATTCTGACGCAGGATGCGCCATTTTCCATAAGGCCACCAGCCCCAGCATTACCCAGTTGGCGGGCAGGCCAAAAACATTGAGCACGAGCACAAAGCACAGCAATGTAATGAATGCGCCCGCCAGCAGGCTAGCCAAGGGAAAAGGCAAAAAATCCATAATGTGACCTATTTTTTAGCACGCATATCTTGCAGCCGCACGGCTTTGCCCTCGGTGCGCGGCAGGCTGTTGCTCTGAACAAGTTCAACCTTTGGCGTAATAAGAATTTCATCACGCAGGCGCTGGGCAATGCTTTTCTGCAGATTTTGCAATGCGCGCATGTCTTCGACAAAGAATTCATCCCGCACTTCAACTTGCACACGCATGACATCGCCAATACCGTCATTTTCCAGCAGAATAAGGTAGCTTTGGCCCACTTCGGGGAAGGTCATGATGACCTGCTCTACCTGCATTGGATAAATGTTGACGCCCTTGATGATAAACATGTCATCCGAACGGCCAAGGATACGGTCCATGCGGCGGTGCAGGCGACCACAGCCGCATTCACCGGGAATAAAGCGGGTGAGATCGCGAGTGCGGTAACGCAAAATGGGCATCCCCTGACGGCAAAGACACGTCATGACCAGTTCGCCCACTTCACCGTCAGGAACCGGCTGGCCGGTTTCAGGATCAATAATTTCTGGAATATAGGCATCTTCCCACAAGTGCATGCCACTCTGCTCAAGACACTCAAAGGCCACGCCTGGGCCGTTCATTTCAGACAATCCATAGGAATTGTAGGCCTTCATGTCAAAAAGGCCTTCAATGCGGCGGCGAAACTCTTCGGTGTAGGGCTCTGCGCCTACAAGGGCTACGCGCAATGGAAATTCGCGCGGGTCTTCGCCCATATTGCGCAGATGTTCACCGAGAATAAGCGCATAGGATGGCAAGATATGAGCGACTGTCGTGCGGAAATCCTTGGCCAGCTTGATCTGCCGACGGGAATTGCCCGCGCCTGCGGGAATGGTCAGACACCCAAGACGCTCAGCGCCAAAGTGGATGCCAAGCCCCCCCGTGAACAGGCCGTAGCCCGACATATTCTGAAAAACATCTTCGCGGCGCACGCCAACCATGTGCATGCAGCGGGCCATAAGATCAGCCCATGAATTGATATCGTTCTGCGTGTGACAGATGGCCACAGGTGATCCTGTGGTTCCACTGGAGCAGTGCATGCGCACGATTTCCGTTTGCGGCACGCACAGCATACCCGTGGGATATTGGGTACGCAGATCTTCCTTGGTAGTGAAGGGGATGCGGCGCAAATCATCCAGGCTGTGCAAAGAATCAGGGCCGATCCCGGCCTCATCAAGCCGCTGGCGATAAAAGTCGCACTTGCGCGCCTGCCCGACCGTATTTTTCAACCGGACAAGCTGTGTTTCTTCAATGCGTTCCCGGCTCCACAATTCTGCGGGATCAAAAACTTCCATGCCCTTTCCTCGCCTTCACTAATATTGTCATTGACGCACAAGGTAAAATCTTCAGGTTATTTCTAGCTCAGAGACAGCGTCATGTCAGTTGCTGTGCAGCCTCGCCCAGCCCCATAGCAATCCCAAACTGCCTGCAAGCATCATATCGCCGTGCGGCGCCAGAAACCGCCCATATCCTTGCAACAAAGCCCGCTTGGGCCCAGTGATATAGGTGGGTTCGTACCCTCCGGCTTCTTCGCAATAAGGGCCAAAAGCCGTGCCGTGACCACCTGTGGACTGAACTTCTTCGGCAGGCAGCCAGTGTTTGCGGAACTCTTCCAGGTCGTGCAACAGCTGCTCCAGATCCCGCATGCCAGTATGGTGCTCATATATACCGCGCACCAGCCCTTTATAGAGAAGGGCCGCCACTGTGTGCCCATTACCTACGTTAATGACGGTTACCCCCTCACGGAAGCTTCGTTCCATAACTTCAGCGTCGCACAAAGCGCCCAACAGGGCGCTGGTACCTGTATCTGCAACAGGGCCACCCGTTTTTTCATGCAGCGGAAGCAAGCGGGTCAGGGCGGGAGGCGGCGAGGAATATATCCACTCGGCCGGATCGGCAGAAGAAGCCAACAACTGGCTCCACATGCGCATTCTCGCCTGACGGTTGCCCCCAACATGATAGCCGTGATCCTGAGCCGCGGCCAAAACCAGATGAGGCTGCGGCAGACCAGATATGCGTAAGAGGCCAGCCCAGAAATCCGGGGCGTAGTCCGACAAAAAAATGGGAACACTGTTCTCTGGACAGTTGGCGGCAAACTCCACACCAATTTTGCGCACAACGTCTTCACTATCGTGGATGCCTCGCGAAGCAGCTGGAGTAGATCTGACCTTGAAGCCAGCAGCCAGATGCTCTTTGATTGCCTGTGTGAAGCCGCCTCCCATATTATTGCCATAAAGCCAGATATCGCGGCGCAGTAAAGTCAGTTCACGTATACGCTGCGCCACCATACGGGCGGGAGCAGGAAGAACGAACCTTGGCCAGTTTTCACATTCCAGCCCAGGGCGTGCCAAAAGAGCATCTTGTGTACCGCTGCCTATATCAAGACACAGTATCGGCCCGTTGTGCTTCAAAAATTTGTGTACAAATTCGTCCATAGTCTCTCTCCAGTAGGGGCCAGAAGTTACCCGTAACACTTCGTAAGCGCAAGTCCCAGAAATTTTTTTTAAAAAAACACTTGCCAAGACAAAACCAATTCGCTAATACATTGCTTCGCGCCGAGGTGGTGGAACTGGTAGACACGCTATCTTGAGGGGGTAGTGAGGATTCTCGTGCGGGTTCGAGTCCCGCCCTCGGCACCACGAATTTAGGAATTGAGCTAACAAGTTCAATTCCTTTTTCTTTTTGTGGCTGACTTGATAAGAATTCTTGGGTTGGTGCCCCCTACCCCATGCGCCCCCCTTACTGGGTCACTCGCTGGGTCACAGGAACCCCAATTATGCCCGCCAATCTTACAGCAGTACGCCGTCACCCCCCTGCCCAACCTCCAACCTTCCTTTACCTGAAGGGAAGGATTTTTTACTATCGCTATAAGCTTCCCAAGCGAGTTGTTACTGGGGGGCCAACGAAAGAGATCCGAATCAGCCTGCGAACGGCCTATCAATCCAAGGCAGCGCGTATGGCTGCTTATCTACATTCCTTGACTATAGAATCTTTGGAGCGGTGGACGATGGCGGAGCATAGCGATTTTGATGAGAATATGAAACGCATTGAGGAATTTCGCAAATTCCTTCAAAATGAATTGAACAAAATCCTTGATGCACCAGGCAAACGGGAGTTGAGCCCTTCTGATATTCGTAAACGGCTGAATGGATATTTAAAGTATCAGCTTGATGAGGAAGCGGTATCGCCTGAACCGCCTGATATCATTCATATTGCAGACGAAAACGGTAATGTTGAAAAAGTGGATTTGGACAGGTAAACGATAGCATAGCGTCAAGCCTGCTCCACAATCTCAACACTGGAAATAATTTCGATAACGATATTCAACGTTGCGTCTTTGATCTTGTTAAGAGCGGAGTACTTCATGCTTCAGAAGTTTCCCGCGACAATGTAGATGGACTCACCAGAAGTTATCTGGCTATGCAAATAAGCCTCGAAAAGATCAGGGCAGCACGACTCAGAGGAGATTTTTCATACGAACAACCCTACCATCAAGCAGAATATACACTATATCCACAAATTGAAATGCCAGCTGAAGAAACAGCTCTCTATCTCAGTGAATTGATAGAAAAATACTGTATTATAAAAATTAAAGACGGGGCATGGGTCCAACGCTCCCTTGCCGACCATAAGAACAGAGTTACGAGCCTATTACGAATTATCGGTGATAAACCTATAAATTCAGTTACTAGGCAGGACATGCGCAGCTTCAGAGATACACTTCAAAAACTGCCGCCACGCTGGCGTGAGCACCTTGATAAATCGGGACTTTCTATAGACGATTTTATTGAAAAACACAAAAATAAAACGCAATTAAGTATTAAGAGTGTTAATGTAACTGTGGAAGCTATTTCCGGGATGTTTACCTGGGCTATGCGTGAGAATTTAATTGAGCGGAATTCTGCGCAAGGCCTTGGTATTAAAGACACACAACAGGATATAGAAAAGAGGCTTCCCCTTTCTGATGACGATATAAAATTGGTATTTTTTAATGGCGACTATAAACCGGGCGCTTTTAATAATCCCGCCTATTATTGGGTTCCCTTGATCGCCCTTTATACCGGAATGCGGCTTGAAGAAATCTGTCAACTCCATTGCGAGGATATCTATGAAGAGAGTGGAATATTTTTAATTGATATTCGCGAAGAAAGTACAGATGGACTATGTGATAAAATATTGAAGACAAAAAATGCGAAACGAAAAATACCAATACATGACGAATTGATAAAATATGGACTTATATCCTACCGCGATGACGCAATAAAAAATCATCAACTCAGACTATTTTCATCCCTAAAGAAAACAGAAAAATCGCCTAAATATGGCAAACAGGTTGGAAAAGATTTCGGATTGCTTCTGAAAGAAAAAAGAATCACTGATGGAAAAAGTTTCCATTCGCTCCGCCATTCATTTTCAAATTTTTTCAAAGTCAGAAATATGCATACTGACATGTTTAGACAGGTCTTTGGCCATGAGATTCAAAATCTGGCAGGGAGGCAATATGGGGATAAATTCTCAATAAAACAAATTTATGAGGAACTTATCTCAAAAATTTCCTTCGATAAATAGTGGTCCAAGGTTTGACGAGAACGCTCCTCCGTAGAAAAAATATGCCCACAAGGGCGAAAAGCGGATAACCCCATTCCCCGCCCTGTGATTAGCCTGTAGCCCCTTGCCTGCCGTTGCTTTCAGGCAGTGCCAGTTTTTCCGGCTCTTCTATGGCATTGTCACTGCCGCTTTTCTGGCTTTCTAATCCCACCGCAATCGCCGCCGCAGTGAATACCCCTGCGACACCAGCCAGTATGCCGCCGATAACGTCCATTTACTGCTCATGAATATTCTCCTTTTCAGTTACATAAATGCAGGAGGCGGGATCACTCCCGCCCCTGTGTGCTTGTTCGTGGTTAGTCGTCCCAGGTTTCTTTGATGACCTGCAGCACAGCGATGGCCACAGGTATCCATGCCAACGGGTTCATATATGCTCCTTGGGTATCAGCAGCGCGGGATGCGCCGCCGTTTGGGTGTAAGAATTGCACGGAGCGCCCGGTACGGGTACCAGTGACAAAAGTCCGGGGGCAACATCATGACGCTCCTCCCTGCACAAGCGCGTTGTGCAGCAGGCCAAGCATGGCGGGGGCCAGGTCGGGCAGGTCGTTGATGACCCGGCTGGTCTGCGGCAGGAGTTGGGCGATGTGGTCGTCCCGGATGCCGACCCCATAGACCTCAAAGCCCAGCTTCTGAGCCACACGCACAGTTCGTACTGCCGCCTGGGGCTGGTCGGGTACGCCATCGGTAATGATCAGGATTATTTTTCGCTGTTCCCTGAGGGGCAGCATGGTCTGCATGACCCACCACAGGGCCGCATCCAGAGGGGTGCCGCCCGATGCGTTGATGTCAAAGCTGTCCGGCGCTTTTTGGCCGTGCTGCATAATGGGAAACACAGAACTGCTGGACGCCAAGGCCGGAAAGGCCGTGACCGCAGGGTTTACGCCTTTGATGTTTTCCAGTGCTTTTGCCACAGCAAAGCACGCCTGCCTTGCCAGGGCGATGGGAGCGCCGGACATGCTGCCGCTGACGTCCAGCAGGAGATGCACAGCGGTGTTGAGGCCCGCCTGCTCCGCCTCCCTGCGAAAGATGCGCGAATTGCCCGTTTGCAGCCTATGGAGCGAACCAGTATGCAAGGTCCCGCGCCGCCCGATGCTGCACCGTTTTTGTGTTTGCGCCTGCAGAAAGCCCTGGAGCCTAGTTCGCAGTGCGATGCTGGCTCGAAGCGCTTGCAGCCTTTGCGCTTCCGGCAATGCGCCAGTCTGTCGAAAGCCTTCAACAGCGACTGTAACCGTTTCGGCTGCTGATTCTGCCTGACAACGTGTAAGTGCCCCTGAAAGAATATCTCCCAAGGCTTGCGGCAAGTCTTGCGCCTCGGCGTGGAACAGAGCTGAGAGTTGATCCTTGGCCCTACTGGGGGCTGCAGACGGCTGTGTTTGAGAAGCACAAGCAGACGAGCCCTCTTGTTCCACTTGTGAGGCGGAATCGCTGTGGTCAGCGGCATCTCCCATGCCCATCGTTACGCCGGATGCGTGGCCCTTGCGCCGGGTTTCGTGCCCATTGTCTTTTTCTCCATTATCTGGCTTATGATTTTCACCGTGTTTTGCTTGCTGCTGCGGTTCCCATTGCTGAATGCTTTGTGCCAGTTGCCGAGCATAGGCTATGGTCGAGGCCGTATCAGGGCAATGGATGCGTACCTTGATCAAAATTGCATCCAGCAATTCTTTCAGGCCGGAGAAGTGCTGGCGTAGTACCTCTGCCGCCGCCGTGCGAGGCCTGTTCACCTCTTCTACATCCCAGGCTCTCACCGTCAGTAGCACATAGTCCAAAACAGCAATGGCCGGGGAATCACCCCCGGTCATTGGCTGTGCTTGCTCTACAAAGAATCGTCGTATCAACCAGTTCAGGTTGTGGCGGCAACCAGGGAAGATGGCCGACAGTTGCTTTTCAATGCGCCAGTCCTCCAGGCAGTTGAACAGGTTGAAGGTCACAGGATCAAGTTTGGCGGCTTGCAGCACAGTAAAATCTGTGTGCCGGATATGGGCTGCCTCGTGGTCACAAAAACCTTTGGCCAGCGCCAACATTTCCGGATCGCAATCCATGGGCAAGGCTGGCAATTGGATGACCTTGCCGTTGGTGCATGCCTCCTTGCCGCCGATACGCACCTGCACCCCGTATTGGTCGCCCAAGACGGACGCCAGCAAGGGCAGGCAGT
>NZ_JASGDK010000015.1:0-11973 GCF_047607245.1 Desulfovibrio sp. | reverse complement strand
CTGGCCCTCATGATAAGCCTGCTTGCCTATATTTCCATTGAGCGCAGTGAAGCAGCCATGGGGCGCTTGCTGGCTGAAAAGGGATCTTCATTTATCATTGCCTTTGAAAGTATTTTGCGCTCCGGCATGCGCAGCGAGGCTGGGGTACGTCTTCAGGTGCTGCTGGAAGAAATGGCGGCCAGCCCGGGAATTGTTTTTGTTGCCGTAACCATGCCCGACGGTACCATTGTGGCCCACAGCGACCGTGGGCGTCTTGGCGAAATTTTACAGGTTAAAGACGTGGAAATGGACGAGGCGCGCATGCGCGAGCTGGGCCCCGGCATGCTGGCCCGCTGGGGCATCATGCATCTTGAGGGGCGCAGGGTTTTTGCCGTGTACCGCCAGTTTTCACCCGGTATGACCGATGCGGCCAAGGGATACCCCACCCCAGTAATATTTCTTGGCCTGGATATTTCGCCCTTTGAGATCACGCGCAGCCAGAACCGGGATTATGTGGCCATGCTTTCGGCTGTGACCCTGCTTGTGGGGCTGGTCTGCCTTCTGGCTCTTTATTATGCTGAACGTGCCCGTGAATCACGCCAGCGGCAGCGCAAGGCCGAAGTGGAAGTGCGCCGTCTTGAGGGCGAGGTGCGCCGCAAGGAAAAGCTGGCGGCTGTTGGTAATCTGGCTGCCGGGGTGGCGCATGAGATTCGCAATCCCCTCAGCTCCATCAAGGGTTATGCCACATATTTCGGCCAGCGCTTTCCCGAAGGCAGCGAAGACCGTGCCGCGGCCAATGTTATGGTCAACGAGGTGGACAGGCTCAACCGCGTCATTATGGACCTTATCGGGCTTTCGCGCCCCAGTGACGTGTTTCCCCGGGCAGGCAGCATCACGGGTGTTGTGGAGCATGTGGTGCGTCTTATCCGGCAGGATACGGAAAAGCGCGGCGTTGAGGTTGAGTGCAGGGTTGCCCGCGGCGTGCCGCAGGCTATGGTGGACCCCGAGCGCATGGGCCAGGCTTTGCTGAACCTCTGCATCAATGCTCTGGACGCCATGCCCGACGGGGGCAGGCTGACCCTGGCCGTGGCCTGGCAGAAAAAAGGCGTATGCCTTATGGTGCGCGACACGGGCATAGGCATTCCCCCGCGACAGTTGCCGCATATTTTTGATCCCTATTTTACTACCAAGGGGCAAGGTACGGGGCTGGGGCTGGCTATGGTGCACAAGATTGTCGAAGCCCACAATGGCGAGATCAGCGTTACTTCCCGGCAGGCACAGGCTGATGGAAAGGGGGAAACCATCTTCCGCATCTGGCTGCCAGAGGCCTCGCCCGAGCCGCCGCCATTTGTGGAACGCAGAAAAAGAAAGCGCGTGTGACGGGTACTCCCGCACAGGAGAAGATCGCTTTGTATGTATAAAGCTATATGGCGTTTTGCCGAGTAAACTATCTGTACGGTAAGATGCACTGGCTTTGTGAAGACAATCGTTGCGGGGCATGTGAGGTTGGCAAAGGCAAGCGTTGCTTGCCGCAGAGCGACAATTTCAATGTGAAAGTGCTCTGAGCAGATCAGGAGGAGAGGGCAGGGTGAGCAACAGCATTCTTGTGGTTGACGACGACGAAGCGCATCGTGGCATGTTGCGTACCATGCTCCGTTCCTGGGGCTATGCAGTGGAAGAGGCTTCCGACGGAGACGAAGCTGTAGCCCTGGTACGCGAAAAAGCCTTTGCCGTGGTGCTGACAGATGTGCGTATGGCCCGGTTGAGCGGCATAAATGCCCTCAAGGGCATTCTTGAATATAATCCCGCCTTGCCAGTGGTGCTCATGACCGCATACTCCTCCGTAGAAACTGCGGTGGAAGCCCTGCGGCTTGGGGCCTATGATTATCTGGTCAAACCTCTGGACTTTGACAGCCTGAAAAGCGTTTTGCATCAGGCTATCGAACATTCACGCCTGAGTGTTGAAAACCGTGAGTTGCGGCGTCAGTTGAGCAACACTGCATCCATGCCGGGCATTATAGGCCGCAGCAGCGCTATTGCCCACATGCAGGAAATTATAGATACCGTGGCTCCCACAGAGGCCACCGTACTTATTTCAGGAGAGTCGGGCACGGGTAAGGAACTGGTGGCCCGCGCCCTGCACGCGCACAGTTCCCGCGCCGATAAAATTTTTGTTACGGTGAACTGCGCCGCCTTGGCTGAAAATCTTCTGGAGTCTGAACTCTTCGGCCACGAAAAAGGCTCCTTCACCGGGGCGGAGCGGCGGCGCGAAGGCCGCTTTGCTCAGGCGCACGGAGGCACGCTTTTTCTGGATGAAGTGGGCGAAATGCCTTTGTCTGTTCAGGCCAAACTGCTGCGCGCTTTGCAGCAGGGCGAAGTGCAGCGCGTAGGTTCGGACACCCAGCTTACAGTAGACGTGCGCGTTCTGGCCGCGACCAACCGTGATCTGCGGCAGGAAGTGGCGCAAAAGCGTTTTCGCGAAGATCTGTTCTTCCGGCTTAACGTTATCAGCGTTGATGTGCCGTCATTGCGCGAAAGGGCGGAGGACATTCCTTTGCTGGCAGCGCATTTTCTTGAAGGCTTCGCCAGCCGCAACCGGAAAGTCGTGCGCGGGTTTTCGCCTCAGGCTCTGGACACCATGCTGCGCTATTCCTGGCCGGGCAATGTGCGCGAACTGGAAAACGCGGTGGAGCGTGCCGTCATACTGTGTCACGGCGACCTTATTACCGGGCGCGAACTGCCTTCCATGCTGTCCTGTGCAGTTCAGGAGGACGTGCGCCCGGCGGAGCCGGATGCCTCACTGGCTGGCATGCCTCTTGATGCCGTGGAGCGCAGGGCCATTGAAGAAACGCTGCGGCAGGCTGGAGACAACAAGAGTGAAGCCGCGCGCCGCCTGGGCATTACCCGTGCCACTCTGCATAACAAGCTGCGTAAATACGGTCTGGAGTGACCTTTTTGCTGGCCTTCAAATTCTGCCAATCACATTACCGGAATTATCATGAGCGACACAGACAAGCGGGCAGCTGCAAAGGCCTTCAATCCTGACCAGTTGGAGCGCATTGCAGATTTTTTTAATGAGGTTGGAATGCTGCGGCACACGCCCCGCACCGGGTATGCCTTTCTTGGCTCCGGTAAGGAGAACGTGGCCGAACACTCGTACCGGGTCAGCGTCATAGGGTATGTGCTGGCTCGCATGAGCGGCATTGATCCGGCAAAGGTTACTTTTCTTTGCCTGTTTCATGATCTGCACGAGGCGCGCACGGGCGATTTCAACTATGTGAATCATCGTTACGACCAATGCCAGGCCCGGCGTGCCCTGGAAGATTGTGTGGAAGGAACCGGCCTTGAGGGCGATGTGCTGCCTCTCTGGGATGAACTGGATGCGAGCGCAAGCCCGGAGTCAATCCTGGCCCACGACGCAGACCAGCTTGATCTTATCTGCAACCTCAAAGCAGAGCTGGACAAGGGCAATGCTTTTGCCGCGCAATGGCTTGAAAGCGCGGTCAAGCGTCTGCGCAGTCCGGCGGCTGAAGAACTGGCCCAAGTAGTGTTGCGCACCGACCACAACAGGTGGTGGTACGGACGCGTTGAAAAAGAGTGGTGGGTGCGCCGCGGCCAGAAGAGCTAGTGATAGCTATTTCTACAACCATAGAAAATTCTTTACAAAATATTTCAGAGTGAGATAGCCTCGCCAAGCCCAGAATTGTAGAAAGACACCACTGTGGGGTCTTTGCGCCGGACCGAAAAGGGGGGAGGCATGCACTTTCTGGAGGATGGAGCGGGGGGGCTCTTCGAGGGCGATGCGTGGCCCTCAGACCCGACAGAAGGCGATCCCGGATCAGAAATCAACCTGAAGAGCTGGGAAAGCTGCCAGATACGTCGTCTGCTGAGCCGTATGGAACAGTATGACCGCACCACATGGCTCATGCAGTATGAATCATTTCTGCAACAGGCCTTGCGAGTGGTGCGCACTGAATGCCTTGGGCGGCGTTTTGGCATTCTGCACGCCGACATGCAGGGATTTCAGGTTCTCAACCGCATCTATGGCGAACGTGCGGGCAACAGCATGTTGCGTGCCTTTGCCGCTTTTTTGCGCCGATGCGACTCTTATGTCTGCGGCAGCCGTGTTTTTGCCGATCAGTTCGCTATGCTTTTTACTATTCCTCCAGACATCAGCCTGCAGGGCATGGCCAAAAAACTTGTGTCCGAAGGCGAGCAGTTTCTTGCAGAAAAACGCAACCTGCACCCGCGCAGCCATCTGGCTTTTGTGGGCGGCATCTGCGCTGTGGAGGGCACGCCGGAAAGTCTGCACCCTTTGGTAAGCCGGGCAGACAAGGCGCGGCGGGACCTCAAGCCTACGCTGCGTTCACGCTGTGGAATCTTCACCGAAGCTATGGAAGTCTGCCGCCTGCAAAGGCAGAGCCTCTATGAAGACATCGCCAAGGCGCTGGAAAGCCGGGGCGTGTTCTTTTTGCTCCAGCCACAAATTGACATTGCCACCGGAACCGTGGTGGGCGCCGAAGCTCTGGCCAGAATGCGCACCCCTGACGGCAAGATCATAATGCCCGACAGTTTTGTGCCTCTTCTGGAGGAGTCTGGCGATATAACCAGCCTGGATTTCACCATTTATGGTCAGGTTTGCAAGCACATGCAGCGCCGTCAGCAGTCCGGCAAGCCATTGGTGCCTGTATCCCTGAATATATCGCGCGAGCATTTCAGAAATCCTACCTTTGTATCGGAATTTCATTCTCTGGTGCAGGCGCATGACCTTGCCCCCCGTTGGGTGGGGCTGGAAATCACCGAAAGCGTCTTTGTAAAAAAGCTCGAAGAAATTAGTGAAAGCGTGCGTCAGCTCAAGCAGTTTGGTTATTCCATCTGGCTGGACGATTTTGGTGCGGGTTATTCCAGCCTTAACGTGCTCAAGGACGTGCCCTTCGATTTTATTAAAATCGACAGGGGACTCCTGGGAACAGGGGAAATAGCTCCTACCAACAAAAGTATCATCAACAGCGTCGTGCGCCTTGCCGAAGACCTGAATATGGGGATTTTGTGCGAGGGTGTTGAAAATGCTTCGCAGCGTGATTTTTTGTCCCGGTTGGGCCGTATTCAGGCACAGGGTTTTTATTACGCGCACCCAATGAGCCTTGAAGATTTTGAACACCTGCTCGACAGTGGAAGAAAATTTCATCCGCTGGATGTGGAAAATTCCTGATCCGTGGCGCATCTGGTCACAGTCTTTTCAGCCGCAACGCCCCGCTGGCCTTGCTTTTGTGCCAGCCTTATGGCCGTGTTTTATCCTGCCCCAACTTTGAGGGCCTGAGATAACCATTCCGGCAGATTTTCCATATAGTTGCATCCCGGGGCCAGCAACGTCTGAAGCATATGGGGCACCCACAGGCCCTGTGCGTGGGGCGCAGAAGCGCGGCACACCTGTCTCGGCGCTGCTTGAAAGATTTTGTAAAGATCATCATACTTCAGACACGGCCCTTTCAGGGCATTGCACATGTTCAGCGTTACAACGCCCGGTAGAAGAAAGGGCCGCCCGTTGCAACATGGCCTGGGTTCAGCCGGGACGCATATTTTGGGCTGAATGCCAACCCCGTAATATTTAGCTTTTCATGGATGATCTGCTCTGCTTGCCCGGTCATTTGGGGAATGCCCTTGAGCGCTCGTGGGCAGCAACTCTTCCACGGAGTATTTTATGATCCGCAATATTCGACGTAACCTTGCCCTTTGTCTGTCCTTGGCTTCTCTGGCCTTGCTTCCCGCAGCCCCCGTCAACGCCGCCTCAGTTGATGCCGCTGCCCCGCGCATGGAACTGCCCGCACCTGACAAGACCGGAGGCATGCCGCTTATGCAGGCTTTTGCCCAGCGCCATTCCACCAAAAAAGGCTTCAGCGGCGCACCGCTTCCCGCGCAGCAACTGAGTGACCTGCTGTGGGCCACCTGGGGCGTTAACCGGGAAGACGGACGCCGTACCGCCCCGTCAGCGTTGAATCGGCAGGAAGTGCAGGTTTTTGTGGCTTTGGAAAACGGCGTGTGGCGCTATGAGCCCGCCCACACCCTGGTCAAGGTTCTGGACGGAGACTGGCGCTCCAAGCTTGGCGGCGGTTCGTTGGTGCTGCTGTTTGCGGCTCCGGCGGAAAACAAATGGTCGGGCATGCATGTGGGCTCGCTGTACCAGAACGCGGGCCTGTTCTGCGCCTCGGCGGGCCTGGGCAACTATGTGCATGCGTCCAATGCTTCTGCGCTGGACGGCAAGCTGCCCCTGCCTGATGGCTGGAGTGTGCTTATTGCCCAGACTGTGGGCATTGTGCAGTAAAAACAGTTTTTGAAAAACGTTACACAGAAAAAGCGGCAGCCGGAATTCCGGCTGCCGCTTTTGTTTTGTCTGGCGTGCGGTTAGCCCACAACAACAGTGCCCAGCGGGGCGTCGTCCAGCAGGTAGCGGCGCAAGCTTGAGGACGCGCGGCCATCAAGAATAAGCGCGCGCTGGCAACCTGCGTCCAGGGCGTGCAGGCAGGATTCCACCTTGGGGATCATGCCGCCTGTAATGACGCCTTCTGCGCGGAGTTTGTCTATCTCTGCGCGGGTTAGGGCGGGAATAAGCCTGCCCTCGGCATCGAGCACGCCCGGCACATCGGAGATAAGCACAAAATAATCGGCCGCTAAAGCTCCGGCCAGAGCGCCTGCGGCTGTGTCGGCATTGATATTCAGCGCCTGCCCTTCGGGGCCACTGGCCACCGGAGCCACAACAGGCACAAAGCCCGCCTGGAGCAGGCAGAGGGGCAGGGCAGGGTCTACAGCCTCTATCTCGCCTACAAGGCCCAAAGCGGGATTTTTTACCACAGCGCGCAGCAAGTTGCCGTCTCTGCCGGAAATGCCCGCCGCCCGTACTCCGTGCGCGGCAAAGGAGGCCACAACGGCCTTGTTTACCTGACCGCACAAAACCATTTCCACGGCTTCCATTGTGGCTTCGTCAGTAACCCGCAGGCCGTTTTCAAAGCGGCTTTCAATATTCAGGCGCGCCAGTAACGCGGAAATCTGGGGCCCGCCGCCGTGCACAACCACAAAGCCCATATCCTGAGACGAAAGCTGGGCAAGATCAGTGGCAAAAGCCGTGCAAAGCTCGGGCTTGTCCATAGCGTGCCCGCCGTACTTTATAACAACTCTGGCGTTGTTCATGTGCCTTCCTTATTTACAGGCAGACGACAGGCCCGCGTGGGCGCTGCCCCCTCCTGTTGCAGAATATTCGGTATGTCCGTACAGCTGTCCAAATTAGCACCCTGCCATACGGCGCGCAAGCCAGCAGGGAGTCAAACAAACGACAATGTTCTGACATTTCACGCTGAAGCCGTGAAAATCAAGGGCAGACAGATGGCAGGCTCCGGGACGCCAACGCAAAACGGCATTGTATTGCCGGGCCAAAAGCGCTAGCCTGCGCACATCATGTTTATGGAGGCACGATGGTGTTAGAGGCACAGCAGGGCTTTGGGGAAGGACTTTCGTGGGGACAGGAGGCCATGGCTGCAGCCAGCGTTGGCCTCTGGGTTCTTGAGCGCGATGTGGCTTCCGGGCAGATGCGCCTGCTTACCAACGCAGTTACACGCCGCCTGTTGGGTGTGCCCGATGATATCAGTCCCGAAGATTGTGCGGAATTCTGGCGCAGTCATGTGGACAGCCGCGACATAAACCGCATCTGGGAAACCCTTGAGGGTTTTAAAAAGCACACTGAAATGCGCGAAATGCGCTACTCCTACAACCATCCGCAGTTGGGTTCCATTCGTGTGCGTTGCGGCGGCAGGCGTGTTTCCCATAAAGGCGCCAAGGTCCTGCGTCTTGCAGGCTACCATCAGGACATAAACGAACTGCATGCAGCCCATCAGGCATTGCGTGAAAGTCTGTCGCGGCTTTCACTGGCCTGCCGCCTGGGCTGGCTGGGTGTTTTCGAACTGGGACGCCATAAGGGCAAGTTGGAATTTACCTGCAACGAGGTTTTTTACGAGCAGTTTGGCCTGCGTGAAGGCGCTGGCGCTGAAGAACGGCTTGAGGTTATGGAAAAGCGCATCCTGCCTGAAGACAGGCAGCGCTGGCGCAACCTTTGCCGTGCTGAGGGCTGGACTGTGGGCTTTCAGGAGCATGTGGAGCTTCGGGTAAACCACCCTTGGCGCGGCCTTTGCTGGTTTGCCCTGGCCTATGAAGTGGTGGGCACGCAGGAAGAGCCCCGCATCGCCGGGTACGTGAGCGATGTGACTAAGCACCGCCAGCACGAGCGAATGCTGCGTGAGGCCAAGGAAAGTGCGGAAGCCGCCAACGCGGCCAAGAGCATATTTCTCGCCAACATGAGCCATGAGATACGTACGCCAATGAACGGCATCATGGGCATGGCGCATCTGGTGCTCAATACGGATCTCAATGCCCAGCAGAGGGACTATGTGGAAAAAATCCATTCCACATGTGAGTCCTTGCTGGATATTATCAATGATCTTCTGGATTTTTCCAAGATTGAGGCCAACCATATGGAGCTGGAAAACCTGCCATTCCAGCCCAAAAAAGAGCTTGAGGCAGTGCTTGCCCTGCTGCGTCCGCGCACGCAGCCCAAAAACTGCACGCTTGAGAGCCACATAGATCCGCGTATACCGCCAACCCTGATGGGCGACGCCCTGCGCCTGCGTCAGATACTGCTGAATCTGGGCGGCAACGCCATCAAATTTTCAGAACGCGGCACGGTGCGCATCGACTTTCAGCTGGTGCGCCGCAAAGTTAATAACGTCACTCTGGCCTGCATCGTCAGCGATGAAGGCATTGGTATGAGCAGGGAAGAACAGGCGCGTATTTTTACGCCTTTTTCCCAGGCAGACACGTCCATTACCCGCCGGTTCGGCGGCACGGGGCTGGGGCTTGCGCTTTGCCGCCGCCTGGCCGTACTTATGGGCGGCCGCATCAACGTTCAGAGCGAGCCCGGCAAGGGCAGCGTCTTTACGGTGGAATTGCCTTTTGGCGTGGGGCAGGAAGACATGTTTGCCCCTGATCTGGCCGAGGCCGATCACAAGGTGGAATTTGCCTGCCTGCAGGGGCTGCGCGTACTGATGGCTGAAGACGGGGACATAAACCGCGAAATTATGGAAGTGCTGCTCAGCGGTATGGGAGTTGAGTGCATGGCCGTGAGCAACGGTCAGGAAGCCCTTGATGCCTGGCAACAGCATGTGGGTGAAATTGACCTTGTTCTTATGGATGTTCAGATGCCAGTTATGGACGGTTATACCGCCACGCGCGAGATCCGGGCCAGCGGATTGCCCGGCGCTGTAGATGTGCCTATTGTGGCCATGACAGCCTATGCAATGCGTGGCGACGCCGAGCGCAGCCTTCAGGCTGGTATGAACGCCCATTTGACCAAACCCATCGATGTAAGGGAGCTTACCCTTACCCTCAAACGCCTTGCACGCACCTGCGATGAAAGGCGCGAAGCCGCTAACATTACAGACATCCGAAATTTGTGAACCGCGCGATGCGTCCGGCTGCATTCGGGTGTATCCGGTTGCATCCGGGTCCAGAACGTTGCCTCTGGCTGCGGGCATCCAGCAGTACGGTTTGCCGGAACTATTTTGCAGAAAGATTAATAAATATACGAGATAGACGGGAAACAGCCTGTTTGTCTCACAAGCTCAGTCAAGGATAGCAACATGACGCAAGTGGTTACACGATTTGCCCCCAGCCCTACTGGACACCTGCATATCGGCGGCGCACGCACCGCCATTTTCTGCTGGCTTCTGGCCCGCCATTCCGGCGGCCGTTTTCACCTGCGCATTGAAGATACAGACACTTTGCGCTCCAAGCAGGAATACACCGATTCCATTCTGGCCTCCATGCGCTGGCTCGGTCTGGATTGGGACGGGGATCTGGCCTATCAGACGCAACGCACCGACCTGTATAATACCTATGTGGACAAGCTGCTGGAAAACGGCCACGCCTACTGGTGTTCCTGCACACCTGACGAGGTAGAGGCCATGCGTGAAGAGGCCCGGCAGAAAGGCCTCAAGCCGCGCTATAACGGCTGCTGCCGCACACGTGATCTCGGTCCCGGCGAAGGCCGCTGCGTGCGCCTCAAAGCGCCGCTTGCGGGCAAGGTTGTTTTTGACGATCTGGTCAAGGGCAAGATCGCGGTGGATGTGGGTGAACTGGATGATATGGTCATCCGGCGTGCCGACGGCATGCCCACGTACAACATGGCCGTGGTTGTGGACGATCACGATATGGGCATCACTCATGTGATCCGTGGCGACGACCACGTTTCCAACACACCGAAGCAGATTCTTATTTATGAAGCTCTGGGCCTGCCTGTGCCGCGCTTCGGCCATGTGCCGATGATTCTCGGTCCTGACCGCCAGAAGCTTTCCAAACGTCATGGGGCGCGCGCCGTCATCGAGTATCAGCAGGACGGCCTGCTGCCGCAGGCTCTTGTGAACTATCTGGTGCGGCTTGGCTGGTCCCACGGCAATCAGGAGCTGTTCACGCCCGAAGAACTGGTGGAATATTTTGACGGCAGCAACCTCAATCCTGCGGCTGCGGCCTTTGACCCTGCCAAGCTGGAATGGTGCAACGCCCACTTCATGCGTGAAATGCCTCTGGCCGAGCTGGCTGCGCTGACAGCGCCCTTTGTGGAACAGGCCGGCCTTGGCGTCTTGTCGCAGGAAAGGCTGGAACCCCTGTGCCTCATGTTCCGCGAGCGCGCCAACAACCTCAAGGCGCTGGCTGAAAGCTTCCGCCCCCTGCTGGTCAATGCTGCAGAGCTGGAATACGCTGAAAAAGACGCTGCCAAACATCTGACGGACAGCGGCAAGGCGCATCTGCGCGCACTGGTTACAGTGTTCGCGGCTTGCGAGCCCTTTACGGCTGAAAGTCTCGAGGCTGCCCTCAACGCCTATGTGGCGGACAATGGTCTCAAGTTCAAGGAAGTGGCTCCGCCCCTGCGCACGGCCCTTATGGGTTTTATGGGCGGCTCGCATCTTAATGAAATTATGGCATTTCTAGGTAAGGAAGAATCCCTGGCGCGGCTGGAGAAGGCTGCGGGGTAGTCTGTACCTCGGCAAGTTTTTATGAGGCACGCAGGGGCCGCCCGTATACGGGCGGCCCCTTTACATTTATGGCTGGTATTGGAATTGCATGTTATCAGGGGCCGAAGCGAAATTTTCACATGCCCGGAAGGATACCTACAAGGAGAAATACATGACAGGGGTGGAAAGCGGCCATAGTAAAAGTGCCCCGAAGAGTATTCACCGTTCCGGCGGCAGTCCTCTGGTGTCGTTTTTTGTTGCCGGGCGCAATGTGCAGAACTATGTGGAAGAGGCCATGCGCTCCATGCTTGCCCAGACCGTGGACGATTTTGAGCTGCTCATACTGGATGATGGCTCTACGGACAAAACGTATGACGTCATGATGAGCGTGCAGGATCATCGCATACGCGTACTGCGCAATGAAAAGTGCATGGGCATCGCACGGAGCCTTAACCGGCTTATGGAGCTCTGCCGGGGCCGGTTTTGGGCCCACATGGATGCGGACGACATCTGCGCGCCAGAACGCCTTGAAAAGCAGCTTGAGATTATGCAGGCTGACAACACTATTGGCATTTGCGGTTGCCGCTTTGTGGCCTTTTATCCTTCCGGAGAGGCCCATTTGTTCAATACTCCCTTGGAATCAGAAAAAATCAAAGCCAAACTTCTGTTTACAGCGCCTATGGCGCACCCCTTTGTAACTTTTGACGGGGAATTGTTTTCCAAGCATGGCATAACGTATTCCGAAAAAATGGTTTGTGCTCTGGACTATGAGCTTTATATAAAAATATTTCTGCGGCATCCCCATATCGCTTTTGCCAATGCGGACCACGTCCTTGGTTTTTACCGTCGGCATGAAGGGCAGATTTCAACGGCGCGCAGCCAGGAGCAGTTGCATTATGCGTTCAGGGCGCAAATGCAGATTTTTCAGGCTTTGGGAATT
>NZ_JASGDK010000014.1:0-7474 GCF_047607245.1 Desulfovibrio sp. | reverse complement strand
GGCGCGACCTGTGTCCACTGGTGTTTGTTGCACCAGCGTGCCGAACTCGCGTACTACGGCGGCGGCAATGGCTGCGCGAACATATCCGGCGTGAGCTTCAACCAGCCCGTTAAGTGTTTCCTGCAACTCTTTCCCGTCTCGGCACACCTTGCGGTCAAGGTAAGCAATGCGCTGCTTCCACCATTCGGCGCTGTGCCCGGCTTTGGGGTTCACACTGCCAGCCATCACGCCACCGCCCCCGCGTCTTTCACGCCGAACTTGTAGAGCATCACAGTCTCAGCAGGGGCCACGGTGCGGATCTCTGTAATGTCCCACTCATGCCCGCCGAACCTAAGCTTGTGCGCTGTGGTCGGTTCTTCACCACCCGCAGCGTCAGCCGGGGCCAGCACAACCATGCTCACGCTCTGGAATGCGCCGGACTGCACTTCATCCTTGGTGGGCTGCGCCTTCACGCCGTGAAAGTCCGTGACCGCCTCCGTGGGCGCGTAGGGCAGACCCGTTTCAGGGTCAAAGCCGCCGCCTTCCGCCTGCACGATGCGGACAAACTGCATGGGCATACCCTTGGCAATCAGCTTTGCTTTCGCCTTGGCGGCTGTGGCGGCATAGGTGGACATGGTTAGGCTCTCCACCACTGCAAGAACAGATGGCAAACGTATTGTGCTGCGCAGAAACTGAGCAGGAAGTGCAGCGGTTGCCAAAGGGCAAGCAGAATCGTCTTGAACCTCTTCATTTGCTACGAGCCTCCCTCCGTCTATTTCTGGCATCGCGCCACCAAATTCCAAATTCATGAAACGTCAACCTATCTTGCCACCAAAGTTTGAAGGGGTTTGCGCGTGCCTCTTTTCGCCCGGAGATCAAGGCGATGGGCCAAAGCACTAAAAAAACGATTGGCTGGAGGACAAGAATCAGCAGGCATAAAACCTGTTTAATAGTAGGTAGCTTCACGTCCTACCCCCTCCCCACTTCAACGATCCGCGCACCGCTTTTGCCCGGCACTACCGACAGAAACACGGCCACAATGCCGGACACAGCCGGGAAATACGTTTCGATAGGCGCACCTTCGGAATATGTGTAGCTGTCGCTCTTGCTGTCGCCGCCGATCACGTCAATGCTGCCCTCGGTGGTGCTGTGCGATTCAGCTATCACCTTGCCGCCACGTTCCACCGGGGCCAGCGGGTTTGTGCCGTTGTAGACCAGCGCGGCAAGCTCAATTTGAGCCTGTGCTACGGCCTTCGGCACAACATTGTCAGGCAACACAGCGCCCTTGCTTCCACCTGGCTGCGGCACACCAACTCGCGGCCATGCCATCGTGCGTTGCCAATCCACAGGCTGCCCACGCCATTGCAGCGTGTTGAGGTAGTCACAAGCGCGGAGCAGTGCAGCTTCCTTGGCTGTAACCGTCACTGGATCGGGGATTGCGGGGTCGCCCTCGCTTTCACCCGGCACGTCAGGCGTCACAGGCCACAAGCCGCGCGGCACAAGGTAAGCGTCCGCGTCGGCAAGGCTGGCGTAGGTGTTGCTGCCAGTGGGGCAGGAGCCGTCTTCGATAATCAGGGTCATTACTTACCGCCGCACTTCTTCGTAGTACCAGCAGCACGGGCAAAGGTAACAATTGCCACCACAGTACATTGGGCTGCCACATTCGAGACATACAACCATATTGACCTCGTGTTGTTATTCCGCTCTCGATTTCGGGCAGGGGTCGTAACCCCCGCCCGTGGGCAAGCTCGGAACTACGGCGTGGAGGTGTCGTCGTCAGCCGCATCGGCGGCTTCACCACAACACGACGGCCAGAGATAGGAACACGGGCCTCGTTCATGGCCTTGTCGAGGTCGGCCAGAGCCGCCAATGTGGAAGGCATGGTTCCGGCGGTGCCGGACACTTGGTTGAACTGCGGGTAAAGGCCGCACAGGTAGTTGTCGACTTTTTCGTTGATGGCAACCATAGCCGGGGCCACGATGCGGGTAGAGAAGTCGTCAAGCTCCAGAGTCCATTCCTTGGAACTGACGGGGACAGAAACGTCCAGATGCTTTTCGAGCGTAAGAGTCACGCCCTTTTCGTTGGCATCCTGAAGTTCTATTTCCCCTTCAAACTCCTTGGCTTCGAACGACGCGGGCTTGCGAATCGTGATGGTGTCGCCCACCTTGGCGGGGGTAAATTCACCCTCGTAATCACGATAAACCAGCCCCGCCATGACGGTGTTGGACTGAAGGATCATGAGGGCTTCGCGGGCGATAATGTCCGGGGTCAAAAAGGTGTTAGGCATGCTTGCTTCCCTTAAATTTTGCCTTCTTGGCGGGCCTTGGCGTAATCAGCCGGAGAAAGCTTAGAGGCCGACTCAGGCGAGAGTTTTCCAGACCCGTGGAAGTTGTTGTTGCCACTTGGGGACGTGTCAGCGCCACCAGCGGGGGGCTTCAAAAGATCATCCTTGAACGGAGAGGCGGCTACGAGCTTGTGTAGCGCCTCGTCAAAACTGGCTACGCCGTCAGCGCCGTAAAGTTCGTTACCCTCGGCGTCTCGGCCAATGGGTTTGCCATCCTTCACGGCAAAGCTGGCAGCGAAGAGGCGTTCAGCAAGGGCCGGGTTTTTGAGCTTTTCCGCTGCGTACTGCGAGTTCAGAAAAGCATTGCCAATCACGGCACGGTGCAAGCCCTCGGTGGTTTTCGACAGTTCCCCTTTGAGAGTGTCGCGCTCGGTGGCCACAGGCGTGACAGCGGACTTGACGGCCTCGCTGATGCGCTTTTGAACAGCCGCCTCGGTGTCACGCTCCTTGTCGGCCAGAGAAGCCACGGTTTCGGCGTTGGCCTTGGCCTGAGTGACAAACGCGCCAATGTCCTCAACGTCACCCAACAGGGCAAGGCTGGACTGCGCTTTTTCAAGGTCGTTCTTGCGCTTTGCAGCCTTTTCCGTCAGCTCGGCAATCTGCGTCGCCTTCTGGTCGGGGTCGTAAGGCTTTTCGCTGCCGTCGGGGCCAACATAAATAGGCAAGCCGCTGTCAGATGTCGCAAAGGAACCGTCTTCGTTTTTTTTGAAAGGCATACTGCCGCTCTCCTTTTGCCAAAACTGGCGAACATTCTGCGCGGGCAGACTCCCGCACGATTTTGGGAAAGCGTAGCATGGGGATTTGACTAGGCGCAGCCGGGAACAGCTCAGAGCAGCTAGGAACAGCTCAGATGGGGATTGACAAGATTTTGAGGTAGTGGAGGATGTTGAAGTAGGTTAGCCTAGAGGCACCTAAGCCAACTTGACAGGATTCCGCGTGGCCGCACACAGTTGAGCTGTATAGGGTACATGTTTTTTATGACAAGTATGGAGCGCTAACTAATTAAAGTGGGCTGCTAATTAAAGTTTTTTAATAAAAATCTTTTACTTGGGTGGGGTGTATGGCTATTAGTGTAAAAACAAGAAAACTATTATGGGCTCGTTCTGGGGGGCGGTGCGCAGCCTGCTCAAAAAAGATAACAGCCTCGGTAGGTGGAAATGACCTCCTCGCAGGAAACGAATGTCATATAAACTCTAGAAAACCTTTTGGCCCTCGATATGAAGCAGGCCGCAAAGATATTGACTCATATGACAATCTAATTGTTCTATGTTCATGTTGCCATGATATTGTAGATAAGGCTGTAAAATATTATACAAAAGAAAGGCTTATTGACATGAAAAAGGCGCACGAAGCAAGGGTCTGCGCCGACATAATACCCCCATCCAAGAGCCCCTACATCGATCTGCTGATTAGGTGGGAAAAGGCTTATAAAATAGATAATTGGGAAGACATAACCTACGACTTTAACATCCCTGGGCAGAATTTTATATATCAAGAGTTTATTGATGGGGTAGAGGAGTTCGAAAAATTATTCAATAGCGTAATAAGGAACAAAGTTTATAATTGTGATGTTATGAATTCTGCTTTATTTACGTGCATATTTTATAGCAAAGCATTTTTAGAAACTTTTTTTAGACACGCTGAACGTGTTGGGAAAAAGACGTTTACTGTTGAAAAATTTTACAAGCCTGCATCTCTCTACGGTTTAAGCAAAAAAAATGATGAATCTGAGGATTTGCTGATAAAATATGAAGATCACTGTAGGCTGCTATATACAATAATGATATTTATGACTGCAGCGGTTAATAATGTTATAACCTCAGCATGGGATGAATGTGACCCTTGGTACAGGCACAATAAGGGGATCGTTTCTTTGCGCAGCACAGAATGTTTTTTTTCAAGTTCCTATACTGAAAGCAGTGAATTTTCTGAAATGGCAAAAAATAAATTTCTCCGTGGGTATCGGCTGTCGGTGGATGATCTTCGGAGGGTTATAGAAGATTCTTTAAAAGAATAAGGCCCCAACAAGGCGATACAAAAAGAACTGGCGGGCATTAGTAGCATGCCACAGCGCAAGTTTGCTTATTATGAAGTTCGCCCTTTGGAGCTTGTGTTGCTAAGCTGTTTGCTTGGCTCAAACCCCAACTGCTTCAAGGTGTACGGCAGCCCTGTCTTTTTATCCCACAGGTCGCTCCACGACACCGCGCCGGATTCGAGCAGCTTACCGCGTACCGGGCCGATGCTGGTCTTTGCCTTCTGCGTGGCGCTGAGCGATTCCCACCACCCGCTGAAATTCTCCGTGGTGTGCCCATACTCAAGAATCTTGCGGCCACCCGTGCCAATGGCCCCCGGTTCGCGCATGCCCCACGGGCGCGTCACTTCTTCAAGGTCGTCGAGGTCAATGCCGAAATCGCGCCAGCTTTTTGTGACAGGGGTGTAGACCCCACGGCAACCGGGATGGGCAGGCAGGGCAGGGCGCGGATCTTTAAGTCCGTACTCCGCACCGTCAGCAAGGGCGCAAATTCGACATGTTTTGTTGTCCAACGTCTCAACGCGTTTGTATCCCTTGATGATATCGCTGTTAGCCTGAATCACGGCCTCCATTGCCTGCACGTTGGCCGTTTGCGTGTAGGTGCGCGTCAATGTAGTGGCCTCGCGCTGTGTGATAGCAAAGCCATCGTCCAGCGCCGTTTGCAGCACATCCTTGATCATTGCCGCCGTGCCCTTGCCCTCAAGCCCACCACGTTGGATGGCGCTTATCACTGAGTCGTTGACGCCGTTCTCAAACGCCTTGCTCACCCACTCAGACAACACTGTGCCGTTTTGCAGGGGCGTGCGCTGGAACCATGTCGTCAACTGCTCGGCGGTCATACCCACCGTCTGCACGGCAGCGGCCCGGCCCTCAAACGACATCATGGCGTTGTACGTCACCAGCGAGGCAGCAGCAGCCGTAACGCTGGCCTGAGTGATGGCGGCAAGGGTCGTCGCCTGCGCTGCGGTTGTGACCTCCGTCAGCCACGCATTGACCTGTATCAGCCTGTCACGGTTCCAATCTGTGATGCTGGCAAGTCCTTCGGCATCAGCAGCCAGCCGAGCCAGGACATCAGCCTTGGTGCTTTCCAGAACCTTGAGAAGCTGCGCTACAGCCTGGCCGTCTAGCGTGTCCAGAGCGTCACGCCAGTACAGGACACGGGCTAGGAAATATTTTGCTGCGAGGCCGTCAGGCTTCATACTGCTCCAATGGGGTGCGCGGATTTAGGTGGCTTTTTAACAACATCACACTGCAATAACAGGCAAATAGGGTGCGCGGAATCTGCCCCTAGATGCTCCCGCCGCCAAGCCCAAGGCTGTTGAGCAAGCTATTGGCCCCGCTTGCCCCGCCGTTGGTCATGAGTTCTTGCGCCACCTTGTCCTGTTCGTCGTCCGGCTCGAAGTCTTCGGGCAGCGTGCCGAGTTTTTTCAACTGCACCAGCGCCGTAGCCTTGGAAATCATGTTCAGGCGTGCCAGTTCCAGCACAAAGGTCTTGTCCAGTTTGTTGATGGTGTTGTCGTCGTAATCTTCATTGTACGGCGTGATGATATCTTCGTCGCCCACTTTCAGGCCAAGCCATGCCGCCGCCAGTTGCCAGCATCGTTTTTCAGCACCAGCGCAACGCCGGGCACAGAAGAAGCCGCCATCACCGCATGGAACTCCCTGCCCCGCGCCCTGACGTGGACAACGGAGCCGCCGAAGGTGGCGGGTAAATACTATCATCGCTTTTGGTTTGGGGACCATTGGGGAGAGCCGGACATCATTACTGTTGACGAATCCTCCATTGGAAAAATCAGGCGAAACGACGGTGTCCAATGGGCGGGGCACATCGCGCCGCCGAGGGAGTAGGGAGGGAATGATGCAACAAGCCGACAACGCACAGCGCACGACGCCCGAAGTCATTTCACTTTTCTCCGAACTGGCGAAGGTGGAAGAGCAACGGACTGCGATAATGCGCCAGATTGAGGCCGCTGTCGGCATTACAAGGCCGTCAGAGCAGAGGAAATCAAAGCGTAAAGCCCCTTCAGAGGCTGAATTTCTTGCAGCTATGGGTGTCAGGAGAAAGAGAACATGAGCGTTTCACAACGCGCAGATGGAAGGTTTATAGTAAAGTATCGGGCAGATGGTCACTGGAAACAGCGATCATTCAAAATAGAGCAAGAAGCCATAGCCTTTGACCTTGAACAAAGCCAGCCTCATGATAACGAAGATATAACGATGGGCGAACTGCTCATGGTGTTTGTCAGAAGCAGGCCAGACCTGCACAGGACAACTAAAAATAGCCTTGCGTGGCTTTTTTCCGATGATGGCCCTTGCGCATTTATGCGGGACAAATATGCCGAAGCCCTGAACCGACGTGATCTTGAAATGCTCCGCGAGGGCATGCGCGCTAGAGACGTGACAAATAACACAATTAACCACTATCAGGCATACATACAATCTGTATTGGCCTGGGGAGTGGAGCAGGAGCTTATACAGCGCCACCCTTGGCAGTTTAAAAAGCTAAAGGTGGTGAAACCCATTGTAACGGCCGATCTGCCCTCGCTGTTGATGGTATATCGCCAGTTGCCAGAATACATGCAGTGGGCTGTTAAGACGGCCTTTTTTTTGGCCTTGCGCTTTGGGCATGTCGAGCTTTTTAGTTTACAGTGGTCAGCATTTGATTGGCAGCGGAGGCAAGTCGTAATTAGGCAGGGGAAGTCAGGAAAGCTTAAAACGGTATTAATCCGGAACCAAGCCTACTACGAGGAGGCGATGGGTCGCTTTGCCCAAGACATGCGTAACGGCGTCCCTCTCGTCTGTCACAGACACGGAATGAGGGTGTTAGCATACAGAACCGCTTGGCTTCTGGCCTGCCGCCGCGCAGGCGTGAAAATGAAACCCTATGCGGTGCGTCATGTTGCAGCGACGACGATGTTGGCAAACGGCGCTGATTTAGCTGCCGTAGCTGCGCAGCTTGGACATTCAAGCGTTGCCACCACTGGGTCAACGTACGCTCACGTTACACCCTTGGGACAGGCTCACGCAGCAGAATCAATGCCCACACTGGACGCAGGCGATGGAAAAAAATGACTTGGTGCAAGTTGGTGCGGAATTTTCCACAAAAAAAGGGCTTACGG
>NZ_JASGDK010000013.1:0-3163 GCF_047607245.1 Desulfovibrio sp. | reverse complement strand
TTCAACAATGAAGAGCGCGTTGCGGTCAATGCTGAAAACAAGATTCTCCAACCTCTTGAGCGCGATATTGTTGGTAACTGTAAGCAGAATTTCGCGGTCAGAACCGGAGTATGCTCCCTTGCCCCGCAGCATGGTAGCGCCAAAGCGTTCTGTTACCAGAATGGCTTCGCTGATTTCTTCACCGTGATCGGAAATGATAAAGACCAGCTTGCGCCGGTTGAACATGCCCAGCACGTATTCAAGCGCGTTGGACGAAATGAACATCATGATCATTGAGGCCACTATGAGATCAAAGGGCAGGCGGTAAGCGCCCATCAGAAAAAGCAGGCCGTTGAAAATGACGTTGAACTGGCCGATGGAAAAATTCCAGCGATCCTTGAGCACCACGGCGATAACGTCTGTGCCGCCGCCGCTGCCAAGGGTTCGCAGCATCAGGCCCCCGGCGGTGCCATGCAGAACGCCGCCTACAACCGCGGCATACAGTTCACTTTGCAGGGGAATGGTAAAGTTGATGAAAAAGCCGAAAACCGTCGTACACAGCGTGCCGTAGGCTGTATAGAGCAGAAAGCGCTTCCCCACAAAAAACCAGCCGAAAAGATAGATGGGCACGCAAATCATAGCGTACCACACAAGGGGGGTGAGCGTGCCTGTCCAGTAATTGGTAAGCAGCGCCACACCCATAATGCCGCCAGCGAGAAAATCGTGTGGAGCCGCCACGCTCTGGATGCAGATAGCGGTGAGCAAGCCGCCCATAGTCAGCAGAAAAAGGTTCCACCAGACGGATTCAGCAAGTTTGTGGTTGTAGGAATAGAGTTTCATGTTTCTATCTTGACAGCAATTACGGGTTACAGCAATCCCCAGGCCATCTTGACGGCCATGATAATCAAAAAGCAGGCAAAGCCGCGCTTAAGCTTGTCTGCGGGCAGGGCGTGCGACAGCTTGACCCCAAGGGGCGCAGTAAGAAAGCTGGCCGAGGCTATGCCCAGCAAAGCCCACAGGTTTACAAAGCCCAGCGTCATTGAGGGAAGGTCAGGCCGTCCCCAGCCGCCCACAATAAAGCCCAGAGTTCCGGCCACAGCTATGGGAAATCCGATGGCGGCTGAAGTGCCCACGGCATGGTGCAGGGGCACGTTGCAGGAAGACATGAAGGGTACGGAAAGCGTGCCGCCGCCAATGCCCACAAAGCTTGAAAGAAGGCCTATGCCCAGGCCCACGCCCGATGTACCGGCAAAGCCCGGCATGTTGCGTGTGGCCGGAGGCCGATAGCCTGAAAGCATCTGGGCAGCCACCACAAACAGAAAGCAGATGAAGATGATCTTGAGAGCAAGCGTGGGCATGTGTGTGGCGATGAGCCCGCCCACAAACGTACCAAGAAGGATGCCCGGCGTAATGTTGCGAAAGATGTCCCAATGCACGGCGCCGCGTTTGTTGTGAGCGCGGGCGCTGGAAATGGAGGTAATCATGATACTGGCGAGGGACGTGCCCAAAGCCATTTGCTGCACGTATTCCACAGGCACGCCAACAGTGGGAAATATGGCTACCATCATAGGCACAAGCACTATGCCGCCACCCACGCCCAGCAGTCCGGCCAGCACGCCAGCCACAGCGCCACATGCAAGGTAGATCACAAGAGTCAAAAGCATCGGTTACATCCTCCAGAAGAGAGCCTGATGGAATACTGATGAAAAATGCCGGGCCTCGGCAGCAAGTCGTACTGCAGCGTCGAATCATGCCTAAGCTGGCAGCCGCACGCAGATGCCAGCCGTCAACCGGATTGCCCTGTGCTGTCAAGAAGACGGTATTGCCCTCCTCTAACTAGACAATGGCCCAGCGGGCGTCAACAGACTTTTTGCTTTACAAAGCCCCTTTGCGCGCCTACAAATTGGGAATGATGTCTGCCGCTCCCATACTCTGCATATTCAGGGGGGCGCCCCTATCGGCGCCTTGGACGCCCGGTTTTTTTGATTTCAAATCGTTCCGGGTCAGGGCCGCAGCCACTCCCGCCGTTCCCCGTTGATAAAGTCAGCGGGGCTTTTTTTTACCTTTTACACAGCAATGACATGAATACCGAAAATCGTTACCACTGGCCACACAAAGACCTTCTGGACGTGACCCAGCTGAGCAGGCCCGACACCCTGCATCTTCTGGATCTGGCCGCCAGCTTTCAGGAAATAAACACCCGTCCTGTCAAGAAGGTACCCACACTCAAGGGCAAGACCGTGGTGCTCTTTTTTGTGGAAGACAGCACCCGCACCAAAACCTCGTTTGATGTGGCGGGCAAGCGTCTTTCGGCGGATACCTTCGCTCTGGGCAAAAGCGGCTCCAGCCTCAACAAGGGCGAAAGCCTCAAGGACACGGCCCTGACGTTGCAGGCCATGTCGCCAGACGTGATTGTCATACGCCATTCCAGCAGTGGTGCGGCCCGTTATATTGCGGATCTGCTGCCCTGCGGCGTGGTTAATGGCGGCGACGGCTGGCACGCCCACCCCACCCAGGCCCTGCTGGATTGCTTCAGCTTGCGTCAGGCATGGGACAATACCTTTGAAGGCCGTACCCTGCTTATTCTTGGCGACATTGCGCACAGCCGGGTGGCGCGGTCAAATATTCACCTGCTGACCAGCCTTGGCGTGCGCGTGCGTATCTGCGCTCCGCGAACCCTGCTGCCCGCAGGAGTGGACCATTGGCCTGTGGAAGTATATACAAATCTTGAAAAGGCCGTGCGCGACGTGGACGCCGCCATGTGTCTGCGCCTGCAGCTGGAACGCCAGCAGGCCGGGCTTTTGCCGGATCTGGCTGAATACTCGCGGCGCTTTTGCCTGGGCCTCGGGCATATGGAATTGGCCCGGCCCGGAGCCAAGGTGTTGCACCCCGGCCCGATGAACCGCGGGTTGGAAATTTCCGATGACATGGCCGACGCTTCTGCCAGCCTGGTACTGAACCAGGTGGCGGCGGGCGTGGCAACGCGCATGGCCGTGCTTTATCTTCTGGCCACGCGTAACGATGGAGGACGCGCATGAGGCTTTGCATCAAAAACGCCCGTCACCTGGAAGCTCCTGTGGATCTTCTGGTGGACGGCGGCAAGATTATGACAATGACCCCGGCTGGCCATCACGAGGCTCCCGAAGGGTGCGAAATTTTTGATGCTTGTGGCCTCGTGCTTATG